>NZ_RJVA01000012.1:0-300000 GCF_003751385.1 Desulfosoma caldarium
GCCATATAACCCCGATTCAGGCACTCAAAAATTGGCAACAAAAAAGACCTCAACTTTTTGTGAAATCGGTTCATGACTTTGCGGGACCTGACACCCAGCCAAAAGAAGCTTGGCTTGGGCCCTAGAGCGTCAAAGGGCCGCCGCAGTGTGTCAAATGTGGCTCGGCACCGATGCCAAGGAGGCCAGCGGTGCGGCCAATGACCTGTGTCAAGTCTCAAGACCTTCGGAGGGATCAACTCCCATGTTCCGAAAGCTGCTTGTGGCCAATCGCGGAGAGATTGCCATTCGCATCATGCGATCCGCTCAGGAATTAGGCATTCGCACGGTGGCGATCTATGAGGAAACGGACAAGACCGCCATGCACATCATGAAGAGCGACGAAGCGATGTGCATTGGGGCGGGGCCGCGAAAGGACTATCTGGACATCGACCGCATTATCCATGCCGCCAAAGCTTCGGGCGCCGACGCCATCCATCCGGGGTACGGTTTTCTGGCGGAAAATCCCCTGTTTTCCAGGCGATGCACGGACAACGGGCTGCTCTTTGTGGGGCCGCCTCCAGAAGTCATCGCCGACATGGGCAGCAAGGTGGTGGCTCGACGCATTATGACGGAAGCCGGCATTCCTGTGATTCCCGGAACACCGGTGCTTTCGGAAGGGGAAGCGGGGAAAGAGCAGGCGGTGCGGTTTGCCGAACAGCATGGATTTCCCGTGATGATCAAGGCGGTGGCCGGCGGGGGAGGGCGAGGGATTCGAGCGGCGCAGAACATGGACGAGCTGGTGACCGGGTTGAAGCTGGCCCGATCCGAGGCGCGGATGGCCTTCGGGGATGAGAGCATTTATCTGGAAAAGGGCCTGAAAAATCCTCGACACGTGGAGGTACAGATTCTTGCCGATCGCTTTGGGTCCGTCATTCATTTGGGAACGCGCAACTGTTCCATTCAGCGCCGCCATCAAAAGCTGGTGGAAATCGCTCCGGCCAATTTGCCCGCTCTGGTGATCGAAAGAATCTGCGCCGATGCGGTGCGGGCCGCCAAGGCCGCGCGCTACGTCAATGCGGGCACAGTGGAATTCCTCGTCGACGAGGAGGACCAGTACTATTTTTTGGAAGTGAACACGCGCATTCAGGTGGAACATACCGTGACGGAAATGGTCACGGGGGTGGACATTGTGCGGGAACAGCTGCGCATTGCCGCGGGAGAGCCCCTGTCGCTTCGGCAGGAAGACATTCAGATTCGCGGGTGGTCCATTGAGCTGCGGATCAATGCGGAAGATCCCAAGAACAATTTCATGCCCAGTCCGGGGGCCATTCGCGTGTATCAGTCTCCTGGAGGACACGGCGTGCGGCTGGATGGTGCCATCTACCAGGGCTATGAGATTCCTCGGTTTTACGACTCCATGCTGGTCAAACTGACGGTCTACGGCTTTACGTGGCGGGAAGCCGTGGATCGTCTGCGCCGAGCCCTGGATGGATTCAGCATTGTGGGCGTGCCCACGACCATTCCGTTTTACAAACAGATCGTTCAGGACCCTGATTTCATTGAGCAGCGCTTCGACACGTCGTACATCGACACGCACCCCCATTTGCTGGCCTACCGCGAAGAGGCGCCGCCCATCGATCGATTGGCACGCCTCATTGCCGAAATCAACGCCTACGGCTACAACCCTTATGCTCAAGACAAACCGTGAGGGACGGAGTGTTTCCATGGCCGAAAGAGAACGCATCAGGCCTTTCATGAGCCCGTCGGAAATCATTGCGTTTTTGCGGGAAACTCCGGGCTATTTTCTCACCAACAACGAGCGGGATGTATCCCAGTCGGACTTCAAGTGCCGCATTCTGCCGTGGACGACCCTGCGCGTGGCCCCTTACCGAGATGACACGGGCTATTTCGCCTTTGAAATCACCGGTGGCGCGTCTGTGCATGTGGATCTTTTGGCCAAGCAGATCAATCCCTTTGAAAAGCTGCGCCTGGTGCGCCAACGCATGCCCAACACGCTCATTCAGACCGTGTGCCGAGGCCGAAACCTCTTCGGATACCGTCCCTATCCTGACAACGTGCAGGAAATCGTGGTGTCGCTGTTTGCGCGCTACGTGGACGTATGGCGCATCTACGACTTTCTCAACTACGTTCCAAACTTGGAAGTGGTAGGCCGGGCCGTGCAAAAGGCGGGCAAGCTCCTCATGCCCTGCATCTGTTTCAGCACCGGAATCGGGCATACGGACGAGTTCTACGTGAACAAGGTCCAGGAGATTCTGGATACCTTTGGCGACGACATCATTTTGGGTATCAAGAACCATTCGGCCCTCGGTTCTCCGAGGCGCATCGCTTCTCTGGTGCAGGCCCTGCGGGCGCGGTTCCCCAATCTTGTTCTCGCCTATCACGGTCACAACACCGACGGCAACGACCTAGGGCGCATGGTGGCGGCGGTGGAAAACGGAGTGAAGATCGTGGAAGTGGCCGACCACGGCTTCGGCGGCATGTTTTCTCAGGCTCCGGCCCTGAGCCTTATTCAGACCCTGCACGATTACGGTTATAAAGCGCCGGGCCTCAAGATTCAGCCCATTGTGGACGCCTCAGACCTGCTGCGGCGTGAACGCCGGTACTACGAACGCTTTGAAACCCCGTTTCGAGGCTTTGATCCCACGGTCAAGAGGCATCGGCTGACCGGCGGGGCGGCGTCAATGGCTTTTGAACAGGCGGAAAAGCTAGGCCTTTTAGAACGCATTCACGAAGTCTTCAGCGAACTGATGGACGTCAACAAGGAACTGGGCAACTTCTGGTCGGTGACGCCCGGAAGCCAAATCCTGTGGACTACGGCGGTTAGCAACGTTTTGCATGGCCGGTATGAACAACCCAGTGACGATTTGAAAAATCTGCTGCTCGGCCGCTACGGCCCGTTTCCCTTTTATGATCCCCAAGAATGGATCTTTGAGAAGGTGCTGGAACACAAGAGGCGAGACGGCAAAAAATGGTACCAAATTCTTGCCGATGAGGCCGGCGTGCAAAGGCTGCCCGATGTGGATGTGGAAGAAAAGAGGAGGGAATTGGAGGAACGGCTGGGAAGGCCGGTGGACGACGAAGCGTTGTGCCTGTACCTGCAGTTTCCCAAGGACGCTCTGGATTATTTTCGGTTTGAAGAGACGTTCGGCAAGACGTGGCTTTTGCCGCCCCAGGTATGGTATCGGCGGGGAGGGTTTCAAGACGGCGAGAAAATTCTCATTCCAGACGAGCAGGGAAAGACGCACCAGATCGATATCGTGTCCACCATGAAAAAGGAAGGGGTGGTGGAAACCTCGCTTCTGGTAGACTTTCATTTTCAGACCTATGCCGTGCCCGTGGGCAATGTCGATAAGGCCTAGCCAGCCCACCTGGGGAGCTACCCTTTGTGCCTAGCCACAAGCAAAGAATGGTTATCAAAGTGCAACGATGGGCCCCATCAAATTCGCGTGCTGGCCCCTCAGGTGGAAGGGACGGCTTCCGGGCCGTCCGTTGGATTAGCACAAAAGAGGATCTGACCCCAAGGGGCCAACCCCAAGGGGCCAAGGTTTAGCACAAATCAGGATGTGACCCCATGAGGCGAGGGTATGCGAGGCTATGTGGATCTTTTTCTTGAGTACCTGGTGGCGGAGAGGCGGCTAAGTCGTCACACGGTGTCGGCGTACGCAACGGATCTTCGTCTACTCATGGAGTCTCTTCAAAGCATGGGCAGAGGGTCCTGGGCTGATGTGAGCTCCGAGGATCTAGAAGCCTACCTGGCCGAAAAGGCCACGGGCACGGCGCCCAAGACGCGTGCCCGGCGGTTGGCGTCCCTGCGATCGTTTTTTCGCTTCCTGGAAGAAAGATCGCTCCTTGTGCCCAACCCCGCGATGTCTTTGGTCTCTCCCAAGCTTCCCAACAAGTTGCCCAAGATCCTTTCCGCAAGCCAAGTGGAAACCCTGCTCAAGGCTCCCGCAAACGGCACGCCCTTGGGACTTCGAGACAAGGCCATATTGGAACTTCTCTACGCTACGGGCATGCGCGTCGCCGAACTGACGGCCCTCACCTTTCATCAGCTGAACCTCAAGGCGGGTTTTCTCGTCATTCGAGGCAAAGGGGACAAGGAGCGCCTCGTGCCCATGGGCCAGTGGGCGGTGGAGGCTCTGGAAGCCTACCTCCAAAGGGGCCGCCCCGTGCTGGTATCCGGCCGGGACTCGGGCCGCGTCTTTGTCAATTATCGAGGCCGGCCCCTTTCTCGGCAAGGGGTCTGGAAAATAATTCGATCCTACGCGCGCCGCGCCGGCATAGTCACCGCGGTCAGCCCCCATGTGCTGCGGCATTCCTTTGCCACGCACCTGCTGCAAAACGGCGCCGATCTGCGCTCCCTGCAGATGATGCTGGGCCATGCGGACATCAGCACCACACAGATCTACACCCATGTCGCTCGAGAGCGTTTGAAACGCATCTATGAACAGCACCACCCTCGAGCCTGACCCCCAGCTCACCCAAGGATTCAAGAATCAACTTGGCCTTTTGCCCCGGCGCCGTTAACATCCACGAACGACGTCGGCCAAAGCCGTTGTCTCGCAACGCGGCAAGGGAGCTTTTCTATGGAAGTGATCACGACCCATCTCAATGCGGATTTTGACGCCATGGCTTCCATGGTGGCGGCAAAAAAACTCTACCCGGACGCCCTCTTGGTCTTTCCCGGATCCCAGGAAAAGAACCTGCGCGATTTTTTCGTTCATACGGCGGGTTATCTTTTTGATTTTACCAAACTCAAAGGGCTGGACCTCAGCAGCATTTCCCGCCTCATTCTCGTGGACACGCGCCAGGCGTCGCGCATCGGAAAATTTCAGGAGGTGGCCCTTCGCCCGGAGGTGGAGGTGCACATCTACGACCATCATCCTCGGGCGGACGATGACATTCAAGGCACTGTGGAAGTCGTGCGCCCTGTGGGGGCCACGGTGACGCTGCTCACCCACATCCTTCGAGAACGCGGCGTGCCGCTCACGCCCGAAGAGGCCACCATTCTCATTGTCGGTATTTTTGAAGACACCGGCTCCTTTACCTTTTCTTCCACAACCCCGGAAGACTTTCGCGCCGCCGCCTTTTTGGTGGAATGCGGCGCGGATCTCAACGTGGTGGCCGACCTGGTCACGCGAGAACTCACCTCCGAACAGGTGGCCCTCTTGCACGAACTGCTGCATTCCGCGCGCACGTACAACATACAGGGTGTGGAAGTATGCATCGCCACAGTGTCCGTGGATCGCTATGTGGGCGATTTCGCCGTGCTGGTCCATAAACTCAAAGATATGGAAAACTTGGACGTCGTCTTTGCCTTGGCGCGCATGGAAGATCGCATTTATCTGGTGGCTCGAAGCCGCATTCCGGATGTGAACGTAGGGGAAATTGCGGCCTATTTCGGCGGCGGTGGTCATGCCACGGCGGCGTCCGCCACCATCAGGGAATTGACCCTCATTCAGGCCGAAGACCGTCTTTTTGATCTCCTGCAAAGCACCATCAAGCCCGCCGTGACAGCGCGAACCCTCATGAGTTCTCCCGTGATCACCATTGAGGCCCATGCCGACCTGGCCCACGCCGAACAGCTCATGGTCCGCTACAACATCAATGCCATGCCCGTTCTGGAAAACGGGCGCATCGTGGGCCTTATCAACCGCCAGGTTTTGGAAAAGGCCATTTACCACGGACTGCAGGCGGAAAAGGTCAGAGAGTACATGAATCCCGAATTTGCCACCATCGGCGTCGAGGGCCGGCTCGTGGACATTCAAAAGTATCTCGTGGAACATCAGCAGCGCATTCTTCCAGTCATGGACGGCGAAACCCTGGTTGGAGTGATCACGCGCCGCGACCTTTTGAATCACCTGATCACGGACCGATCCCGAGAACCCACCGCCCTCAAGGACGATCTGGGCGCGGGCCCATGGGGCAAACAGAAAAACATTGTCGGAGTCATGGCGGAACAGCTTCCTAAGAACATTATCACGCTGCTGCGGTCTTTGGGGGAGCATGCCGAGAACATGGGATACAAGGTGTATGCAGTTGGTGGGTTCATTCGGGACCTGTTGCTGCGCCGGCCCAATCTGGACATCGACGTGGTGGTGGAAGGGGACGGCATTCACTTTGCCCGCACCTTTGCCGAAAAGGCGGGCATTCGGGCGCGATGCCACAAGAAGTTCAACACGGCCGTGCTCATCTTCCCCGATCAACTTAAGGTGGACGTGGCCACAGCGCGCCTGGAATACTACCAGTACCCGGCGGCCCTGCCCATCGTTCAGTTCGGGTCCCTTAAAATGGATCTGTACCGCCGCGACTTCACCATCAACACGCTGGCCGTGGCCTTGAACTCCAAGGAATTCGGAACTCTCATCGACTTTTTTGGCGGCCAAAAGGATTTGAAGGAAAAAGCCATTCGCGTGCTGCACAACCTGAGTTTTGTGGAAGATCCCACGCGGATTCTTCGAGCCATTCGATTCGAGCAGCGCTTCGGCTTTCGCGTGGGCAAACAAACGGCCAGCCTCATGCGCAACGCCGTCAAGATGGGCTTGATCGACCGGTTGGGAGGGCAGCGGCTGTTTCATGAACTGCAGCACATCTTCATGGAAGAAGACCCGCTGCCGGCCTTGCGCCGCCTGGGAGAATTCGGTGTCATGGAAGCCCTGTGCCCCAGCGCGTGCTTTGATGCCAAGGCGGAACAGCTCTTCATCAAGATCAAGGAAGTCATTCTGTGGTATAAGCTGAGCTTTCTGGACGAACCGCTGGAAGCGTGGCGAGTGTACTTTTTGGGCTTTCTGTCGCGCATCAAACCGAGCGATCTTTCAAACGTGCTGGCGCGACTGGATCTGCCTCACAACGCCAGGGAAAGAATAGTTTGGGCATTACAGAAAGTTAACGATGTGCTCAGCGAGTTTTTGCGTTTGCCCGGCCTGCGGCCCAGTGATATTTATCGGGCGCTTCAGCCGTTCCGGCCGGAGGAACTGCTGTTCATGATGGCGAAAACCAACCGCGAAGAGGTGAAACGTGCGGTGAGCTATTATTGTCATCGGTATCGGTATGTGAAGCCGGACATTGGAGGACGGGACCTTAAGGCCATGGGCCTTCCTCCGGGACCTCTCTACACAAACATTCTGAGGGCCGTGCGCGACGCCAAGCTCAACGGAGACGTCAAGACCCTGGAAGACGAACTGCGGTTGGCTCAAAATCTGATGGCCGCCGCGGCGGATCAGAAAAAGGAAGAGCTCCATGCAGGACATTCTTAGGGACATCTGCATCTATGCCGTGCCGTTGCTGCTGGCGGTAGTGGCTCATGAAGTGGCCCACGGATGGGTGGCGGAAAAGCTGGGAGATCCAACGGCTCGGCTCTTGGGTCGCATTTCTCTCAACCCCTTGGTGCACATCGATGTGGTGGGTACTGTGCTCATCCCGTTGATGTTGCTGGTCACCAACGCCCCCTTTCTTTTTGGCTGGGCCAAACCTGTCCCGGTCCAGTTCCATCGCCTGCACGGAGGGCGCAGGGCCATGGCGTGGGTGGCTCTGGCCGGGCCTTTGACCAACCTCATGTTGGCCGCTGCCAGCGCGCTGGTCTATCGCTTCGTGGTGTTTCTTTTTGCCCTGGGACTGGGGTCCGGCGTGTGGGGTCTGGTGCTGTCTCCTCTGTTTCTCATGGCCCGATTTTCAGTAGTCTTCAACCTGGTGCTCATGGCGGTGAACCTCTTTCCGGTGCCGCCCCTGGACGGCGGGCGCGTGCTCACGGGCCTTCTGCCCCGGTCTTTGGCCTTTCAGGTGGCTCGCCTGGAACGATTCGGCATGTTTATTGTTCTGATCTTCGTGATCACCGGGTGGTGGGGGTACATGCTGCGGCCCGTGGTCAATCTGTTCGCGAGAATTTTCCTGTGAAGGCTTTTCGAGAAGACAATTTGGAGAAGTGGCGCAATTCGCCGTAGGATGAAGGTATTGAAGAAGCGGCGAAAGCCGTACCGAGAATGCCCGACGAAGCTATGAATGATCGGATGAAAAAATCGCCCCGTGAGGTGCGCATCCATAACAACGCATTGGCGTAGGGGCGGGATCCTGCTTTTGGGGTTTGAAAACCGCGGTCGGCCATAAGAACCTGCCCTCACGAAAGCGAGGGGTCGCGCCTGCGATGGAAGCAGGGCTTGATGTGCCAACGAACCAAGGAGGTGAAGGTTTTGATGAGTCAGCACAAGCGGATCTTAAGCGGCATGCGTCCCACGGGGCGTCTTCACTTGGGAAACCTGCACGGGGCTTTGAAAAATTGGATTCAGCTTCAAGATCAGTACGATTGCTTCTTCTTCGTCGCCGACTGGCACGCGCTCACCACGGACTATGCAGATCCCACGGCCATTCGCCAGAACACGTGGGACATGATTTTGGATTGGTTAGCGGCCGGATTGGATCCGCACAAAGCGGTGGTATTTATCCAGTCCCAAGTCAAGGAGCATGCAGAACTGTACCTCCTTCTGGGTATGATCACGCCCCTGGCCTGGTTGGAACGTAACCCCACGTACAAAGAACAGCAGCAGCAGCTGAACACCAAGGATTTGTCCACCTACGGCTTCTTGGGGTATCCGGTGCTGCAGGCGGCGGACATCATCATCTATCGAGCCCATGGTGTGCCGGTGGGCAAGGACCAATTGCCCCACGTGGAATTGACGCGAGAAATCGCCCGGCGTTTCAATTTCATCTACCATCGCGAAGTCTTTCCCATTCCAGACGCGCTACTCACGGAAGCCCCTGTGTTGCCAGGTACCGACGGGCGAAAGATGAGCAAGAGTTACGGCAATTGCATCTACATCACGGAACCAGAGGCATCCGTTCGCCAAAAGATTTTGCAGATGATGACCGATCCGGCTCGGGCGCGCCGCACAGATCCCGGGGATCCCGAAAAATGTCCCGTGTTTGAATACCACAAACTGTATTCGACCCCGGACGAAATCGCTCAAGTGACGCAGGGTTGCCGAACAGCGGGGATTGGGTGCGTGGACTGCAAGAAAATCCTTCTGACCCATGTTGTGGAGCACCTAGGTCCCATCTGGGACAAACGCCAGGCCCTGGAAAAGGACATGGACGCTGTCAGAGCCTCCATTGAGAAAGGCATTGAAAAAGCCCGCAGGGAAGCTCAAAAGACCATGGACCAGGTCTTGGAAACCGTGGGATTGGGAAAGAATGTCTGACGATCAAAAGCCGAAGGCTTCTTTGCCGCCCATGCGGCTTCATAAATTCATCGCGCAGGCCGGATTGGCATCTCGGCGCACGGCAGAGCGATGGATCGCTGCAGGACGCGTGCGGGTCAACGGCGTGGTCATGACCAAGTTGGGCACCACGGTGGATCCGAGGCGCGACGAAGTGCGTGTGGACGGGCGTGTCGTGGAGCTGCCTTCGTCCCAAGAGGTCATTCTTTTGCATAAGCCCAGGTGGTGCCTCACCACGGTTCGGGATCCACGGGGACGGCCGACCGTCATGGACTATCTGCAAGGGCTTTCCACGCGCGTTTTTCCTGTGGGGCGCCTGGATTGGGATGCGTCGGGTGCGCTCCTTCTCACCAATGACGGAGAACTGGCCAACCGGCTCATGCACCCGCGCTACGGAGTGCCGAAGGTCTATCGCGTGGAAGTACAAGGCGTGCCCACTGGCGATCAACTGGATGCGTGGCGCCGAGGTGTTCGGTTGAAGGAAGGGGTGACGGCTCCGGCGGAGGTGGAGGTGGTGCGGCGCTTTGCCACATCGACCTGGTTGGTTGTCACATTGCATCAGGGGTGGTATCGGCAGATCAAACGCATGGGCCACGCCCTGGAGCTTCCTGTCCTCAACATTCATCGCATCGCTTACGGACCCATTCGCTTGGGCCGGTTGCCGGTGGGACAATGGAGGCGGCTTTCGCAACAGGAAGTGAGCCGCCTTCGGCAAGTCGTGATGGGGGCTTTGGAAAACAGGCGCGTGCATAATGTTTAAAAGAAGCTCTCCCAAAAGGTCTTATGACACGGTATCGCTTTTTCGACCTCGACGCCGACGCTCCAGAGCGTCCAGGGCCCTCAAGGTTGGTGTATTGGCCGCTGCCGCCATGGCGATTTTCGCTGGGGTGAAGCTATACGGGAATCCTCTCGAAGCTGTTCTCGCCAGACTCCCGGTGCCGCATCGGCTGGAAGCCGTTGTTCTGGAGGTCAATGGAAAAACAGAAGAAATTCCTTTGGACGGCGAAAAAGTTTTCAACCCACGCGATGCCCTTCGCGTGGTCGGCGTGAAAACCGATGGATGGATTGCCTGGGGTGTCACGGTGCGGGCCGCGGACTTGAATGTTCGCGAGGTGACAGGCCAGGCGAAGGTCCTCAGGGACCTTATGCCGGCCGAAACCTTTGAGACGCCCAGACGCGTGGACTTGGAAGCCACGTGGATGGGTAAACCCCTTGGCAGGGTTCGACTTTTCGTCCAATTGGACGCCAAGGACTGGTTGGCCAAGGCCCAGGAAGCGGTTGAATTGGAAGAGAAAATCCAGTATCTGGAAAGAGTTCTGGAAGCCGACCCGCGCAACGTCCTGGTCAAGACCCAGTTGGCCGGCTTGTATGGGGAAGCGAATCGATACGGGGATGCGGAAAAGCTTTACAAAGAAGTCTTGGAACTCGGGCCGTCTCGGCCCGTGCTAGATAGGCTCATCGCCGTCTACAAGAAACAGAAAAAACACGCCCAGGTGCTGGAAGCTTCGCTGCACCTATTGCAGCTTTCCAACGACACGCAGGTGTTTCAGGACCTGGTGAGCTACATGCAGCGCCAGGTGCCCATCGAAGAAGCCTTGAAACTCTTCAGGCAGCATGGTCCCAAGGTGCCGGCGGCGTATCGCGGCTCATGGCACCTGGTGCGAGCGGATCTGGCCACCAAGGCGAAAAACTGGGCGGAGGCCGCCCAGGCCTACGAAAGCGCCATGGCCGCCGGCGTGCGCAACTCCACCATTTACTACAACCTTTCGGTGGTGAGAAGCAAAACGGGTGACTTGGATCAGGCCGCTCAGGATTTGGAAAAATACCTCAAGGCCAATCCAGGGGATGTGACCAACTGGCTAAAGCTTGCGGCCATGGCCGAAAAAGCCGGGGACGCGTCCAAAGCATTGAAAATTTATCGGGACCTCATGGCCAAAAATCCTTCCGAAAAAAGGGTTCTTGTGCGTTTGGCCGCCCTTTTGGAAAAATCCGGCGATAAAGGCGAACTGCTCAAAGTCTACGAAAACCTGGCTCGCCTAGACCCCCAGGACCGCGTGGTGCAATGGAATTTGGCCATGCTTCTCTACGACACCAAACAGTGGGACAAGGCTCTGAGCGCCTTTGAAAAGTGCGCGGGCCTGTCGCCGAACGATCCCCAGCCTTTAAAATACCTCTTGGATCTTTATCAAAAAGCCAAGAACCAGCCCAAGCAGGTGGAAATCCTGAAGAAACTCATTGCTGTGGACAAAGATAACCTGGCTTACTACGATGCCCTTTTTGTTCTGTACGACCAGGCAAAAGACTATGATGCCATTGTCAATGTGTTTGAAGAGGCGGCGCAAAAGCATCCCAAGGTGACGGCCTTTTACCAGTATCTGCTCTACGGAGCGCTTAAGAAAGGTCAAAAACAAAAGGCCCTGAAGGCCTTGGAAGAACTGTGCCGGCTGGAACCAAAGAAAGTCAAATACCTTAAACAGGCAGCTCAGCTTCATGAAAGCCTGGGGCAGTACAGCAAGGCGCTGGAAAAGATCAAGCGCGTTTTGGAAATCCATCCCAACGATGCGGCGGCCAAGGACGATTATTTGCGCCTGAGGCTCCTTTTGATGGCTCCCAAAAAGACGGGCTTTTTCTATTGCACGGAAAAGCCGGTTCGTGTATAAAGGCCGTGCTTCGGGCGGGTAACTCAGCGGTGAGAGTGCCATCCTCACACGGTGGAAGTCGAGGGTTCGAATCCCCCCCCGCCCACCACTTGGAAACGCTTTGGCTTCGGTGCAGCCGAAGCTTTTTTTATGGGTAGATTCCTGAGTACCTGGGTGTGGGCGTTTCCGGGGTGGAAAGCGCGACCGTGTGAGGAAGCAACATTTCAAGGAGCCGTTCCATGCGCAGAATCCGTCGGTTTGGCAGGATGTGGAACTGGGTGTTGGCCTTGAGCCTTTTCTGTGCTGCTGCGGTAGGCTGCAACACCGTCAAGGGCATCGGCAAAGACATTCGTTCTCTAGGCGGCGCCATCGAACGCACATCCGGTAAATGAATCATGGGTCACATCTTGTTTTATTCTCAAGCGTGCCGGGCCTTCACAAAAAGCGGCCCCCACCGAAGAGCCTAAAGCTCTTCACCAGGAAGCCTAAAGCTGGTCGAGAGCCGTGTTGTGCCTTGCCGGTGCAAACGGGCGCAGCGCCTTCGAGATCATCTAGGCGATGTCTCGACCTCGTGTTGATCACAATCGGCTTATTGGCCTTGGGTCGGTGGTGTCCCAGGCGGCATCGAACGACCGGGAGCGGCGAGGCTTACCATTGACAGTTTCGAAGAAACTCGCGCCAGTACCTTGGTCGATTCGGACCTTATGATCGCACTGGCCCTGTGGGGTAGTCCTGGCGACCGGCACAAACCAACATGTGACCCCAGTGGGACGCGAGCCGGGAATCGGCCCGCGCCACGACGTTCATTTGGAATCGCGTCAAGAAGGGCGTTGAAAGCCCGTTTTAGGGCCTATTTTTAGCGGGTGCCGGTGGGCAGAAAGCTTTCGTCGCCCAGCATGGTGAAGGGCGATCGGCCGTCGGGCACGCCCGTTTTGTAGTCAAAGATGCCTTCCACCAGATTGTTGACCTGCTTATAGAGGGCCCGCAGGGGAATGTTGGCGGGGCAGGTTTCCTCGCAGAGCCCGCAGTCGATGCATCGGCCGGCCATGTGCACGGCGCGCACCAGGTGAAAGGAAGTGTCCGGAGGCAGTTTTCCTGCGGGGATGAGTTCCTTGTGTTCCAGGCTGCATTCGGTGCAGAAGCACACAGGACACACGTCGCGGCACCCGTAGCATCGAATGCAGCGGTTGAAATGACCGAGCCACCAGGCCAGCCTGTCCGCCTCCGGCATAGCCTCCAGTTCCTGAAGCCGACGGCTCTGCTGCACGCCTTTGGGCGCCTCGCCATAGTCCAGGTGATCGGGGTACGGTTTGGCGCATTCGCAGTAGAAGGCGAGGTCTTGAGGGCAAGCCTGTCCCAGAATGACCACCTTGGACGGGTTTAGTTGGTTCCATTTGAACAGTTCATAAAGGGACCGCTCTTCACAGCCGCGCACCAAAACCCCAAAGGTCTTTTCTGGGTTTTGCCGCGCTTGAGCCAGAAGCAGCTTGGTGACGGGGTATCGAGCCTTGAAGGGCTGCCAGGTTTCCAACGCGTCCAGGTCGGCCTTGGTGAAGACGGCGGGAAAAGGCAGCCCGTGAACCGTCTTGTAGGCCACAAAGGCGTCCACGCGGCCTTCTTCCAGCAATTGTCGCACTTTGCTCTTCATGAGATTCCATCCTGTACAATGAACGTGAAGCCTCTTCTAAAGTCCCAGGGCCAGCCGCGGGCTCGCTTCAAAGGACGGAGCGGGTCCCAGGGAACGCACCTTCTCGGTAAACGTCCGCACCACTTCGGCGAATTTGATGCCTTCGGCCGAAGAAATCCATTCCAGGCGAAACCGTTCCGGGTTGTAACCGGCGAATCGAATCAGTTCCTGCACGAATTTCATACGCTTTAGGGTCATGTAGTTGCCTTTGAGGTAATGACAATCCCCGATGTGACATCCGGCAACAAGCACTCCGTCGGCACCGCGTTGAAAGGCGTGAAGCACATGGTGGGGCGATACGGTGCCCGAGCACATGACGCGCACGACACGCACATTGGGCGGGTACTGAAACCGGCTCACCCCCGCCAAGTCGGCTCCGGCGTAGCTGCACCAGTTGCACAAAATGGCCAAAATTCTCGGTTCAAAGCGTTCCGCCATGATTGTATCTCCTGCCGATGGCCTAAGCGCTGAGGGCCTCGTCGATTTGGGTGTAGAGCTGCAGGTGGGAAAACCCCAGCAGCGTAATGGCTTCCGATGGGCATGTGGCCGCGCAGGTGCCGCATCCCTTGCACAGAGCGTGGTTGACTTCGCACTTGGCTTCCTGTTCCAGGTACGAGATGGCCCCGAAGGGACAACACTGCACACAGCCCTGACAGCCGCAGCACAGGTCCTTGTTCACCACGGCCACCACACCGCCGGCCAGAATGGAATCTTTGGCCAGCACGGTGGCCGCGCGAGCCGCGGCGGCCTTGGCCTGGGCGATGCATTCTTCGGTGGGTTTGGGGTAGTGGGCCAAGCCCGCAATGAAAACGCCGTCCGTGGCAAAATCCACGGGTCGCAATTTGGCGTGAGCCTCCAAGAAGAAGCCTTCGGCATTCAAAGGCACCTTGAACATCTTGGCCAGCTCATCGGCTTCTTCCGTGCGCATGACAATGGCGGAGGCCAGGGTGAGAATATCCGGTTTGAGCACGATGGGGCGCTGCAGGATGTGGTCCAGCACGGTGACGGTGAGGGAGCCGTCTGAGGCCACCTGGACCTGGGGTTTGTTGTCCAGGTCAAAGCGAATGAAGAGCACACCCCGGGCCCGAGCTTCCTTGTAGAGGTTTTCTCTCAAGCCAAAGGTGCGAATATCCCGGTAGAGCATGAAGACATCCAAATCCGGATTAAGCTTTTTAAGGCGTAGGGCGTTTTCAATGGAATGGCTGCAGCAGACTCGGCTGCAGTATGGCCTTTGGGGTTCTCTGGATCCCACGCACTGAATGAACACGGCCGAGTTGGCATTGACAATGCGCGAATCTCGTTGGCTGATAGCCTGATCCAAATCCAGATTAAGGAAAATGCGATCGCTTTGCCCGTAGCCGTATTCTGTAGGTTTCAGTGAATGGGCTCCAATGGCCAAAATGGCGACACCATGGTCGACTTCCTTGGGGGATCCGCCCACATCCAGCACCGTGTGAAAATTGCCCACAAAGCCCTGCACGTCCCGGATATGGGTGTTGGTGTACACGGTGATCTTCGGGTGTTGGATGACTCGATTGATGAGCTCATCCAAGAAGGGCGCAATGGGCTGGCCGTCCCAGGTGGAATAGAGCTTGCGGCCGTGACCGCCCAGGACGTCTTTGCGTTCCACGAGCGTGACGGGGTAACCTTGGTCGGCCAAGGTCAGGGCGGCCGTCATGCCCGCGATACCGCCCCCGACCACTAAGCCCGATTTGGTCACGTTCAGCTGCACCTCGCTTAGAGGCTGTTGCAAGGCCACTTTGGCTACCGCCATGCGCACCATGTCTTTGGCCTTTTCCGTGGCGGCTTCGGGCTCGTTCATGTGGACCCAGGAGCCCATGTTGCGAATGTTGGCCATTTCAAAGAGGTATTTGTTGAGACCGGCCTGTTTAAGGGTTTCCTGGAACAGAGGTTCGTGGGTTCGAGGGGAACAGGCGGCCACGACGATTCGGTTGAGCTTATGGTCTTCGATGACCTTTTTCATTTTGTCCTGGGTGTCCTGGGCGCACGTAAAAAGGTTGCGCTCCACATACACCACCGAGGGCAACGTTTCCGCGTAATCGGCGACCGCCGCCACATCAATCACGCCGGCGATGTTCACGCCACAGTGGCAGACAAACACGCCCACGCGAGGTTCTTGGGTCGCCACATCTTTTTCCGTAAGTGCAGGGGGCTTGCGGGTCAGGGTATTTCGCGCGGGGGCTAGCAGGGCGGCGGATTCGGCCGCAGCGGCCGAGGCTTCCATGACGGAAAGGGGAATGTCTTTTGGGCTTTGAAAAACGCCGCACACAAAAATGCCGTCCCGAGAGGTCTGAACGGGTTCAAAAGGTGAGGTGGCGGCGAAGCGGCCGTCGCCGATCTCCACCCCGAGCCTTTCGGCCAAGTCCAGAGTTTGTTGGGAAATCTGGAGACCCACAGACAGCACCACGAGGTTAAAGATTTCTTCCACGACCCGGCCGTCTTCGGTCACATACTGAATAGCCAGATCGTCGGTTCCTGGGACGGCTTCAATGCTGTGAACTCGGGAGCGGATGAAGCGCACGCCCTTTTCTTTTTGAGCACGCTCATAGTACTTGTCGAAGTCTTTACCCGGTGTGCGCATGTCCATAAAGAAAATGGCCGTCTCCAGGTCGGGGCCGGCATGTTCGATGGCGATTCCGGCTTGCTTGATGGCGTACATGCAGCACACGGAGGAACAATAGCCGTTGTCGCAATGGTGGATGTCGCGGGATCCCACGCACTGCAGCCACGCGATCTTCTTAGGTTCCTGATGATCCGAGGGCCGCACGAGGTGGCCTTCAAAGGGGCCCGAGGCGGACAAAATCCGCTCAAACTCCATGGATGTGACGACATTGGGTAGCTTGGCGTAGTTATAGGTGTCGTAAACCCTGGGATCAAAGGGTTCAAAGCCGGGTGCCAAAATGATGCTGCCCACGTCCAGAGTGAACTCACGATCCTTATCATCGAAATTCACGGCCTGGGTCGGGCAAAACTTCTCACAGGCGCGACATTTGCCTTTTTCGAAATAGATACAATGATCTTTGTCGATGAGATACTTCAAAGGCACGGCTTGGGGAAACTTGACATAGGCAGCTTTGCGTCGGCCGAGCCCCGCGTTGTACTCATCGGGCACCTTGCGAGGGCATTTTTCAGCACAGGTGCCGCATCCGATGCACTTTTCCATGTCGATGTAGCGGGCGCGCTGGAAAACGGTGACGCGGAAATTGCCGGCTTGCCCTGAAACCCCTTTCACTTCGGCCAGCGTGTGCAGTTGAATGTTCAAATGCCGCCCGACCTCGACCAGTTTCGGTGACAGAATGCACAAGGAGCAATCGTCGGTAGGAAAAGTCTTGTCAAGCGTGGCCATGACGCCGCCGATGGCCGAACTGGACTCGACCAGGTGCACGAAATACCCCGAATCGGCCAAATCTAAGGCTGCCTGGACGCCGGCGATGCCTCCACCAACCACCATGACGGATCCGATGGTGTTCGCTGGGGTGGGTCGCGTCGCATTGGTCATGTTGATGCCTCCCTTGTTCAATCCTTATAGCGTTTTAGGGTCGTCCGTTGCGGGGCTGGGAGGAATGATCTTTTTCTGCCCGTTGCTCAAAAACTCATGCATGGACGCCGCCGCAATGCGCCCCTCACCCATAGCGCTGATGACGGTGGCCCCACCCGAGACGATGTCGCCTCCGGCCCACACTCGGGCCTTGGAGGTGCGGCCCCTTTCATCAGTGACCACAGTGCCCCAGCGCGTGACGTTGAGGTCGGGAGTTGTGGAAGGGATGAGGGGGTTGGGGGAGGTTCCCAAAGAAACCACAACGGTGTCCACGTCCAGAATGTATTCGCTTCCGGGAATGGGGACCGGACGTCGCCGGCCGCTTTCGTCGGGTTCGGTAAGTTTCATGCGGATGAGTTCCATGGCCGCCACGTTGTTGCGCCCGTCACTCAAAAAGGCCGTGGGGTTGCACAGAAAATGGAACTCAATGCCTTCCTCCTCGGCGTTTTCGACTTCTTCCAGTCGAGCCGGCATTTCGGCGCGCGTGCGTCGATAGATGACATAGACTTCTTGGGCTCCAAGGCGCACGGCGCAGCGCGCCGCATCCATGGCCACGTTGCCGCCTCCGATGACCGCCACCTTTTTGCCCATTTTGATGGGCGTAGCGTATTCCGGATATCGGTAAGCCTTCATGAGGTTGGTGCGCGTCAGGAACTCATTGGCCGAATAGACCATGTTCAGATTTTCTCCGGGCACCCCGAGGAATTTGGGAAGCCCGGCACCGGGGGCCAGATAGACGGCATCGTAGTCGGTGCGCAGCAGTTCATCGAGGCTGTAGTTGATACCGATGACCGTGTTGAGCCTGAGGTCCACGCCCAGGGACTGCACGTACTGCACTTCGCGCTGCACGATTTCTTTGGGAAGGCGAAATTGGGGAATACCGTACATGAGCACCCCGCCGGCCACGTGAAGCGCTTCAAACAACACGACTTGATGCCCCAAAATGGCCAGGTCGGACGCCACTGTGAGGCCCGAAGGGCCGGATCCCACCACGGCGACCTTTTTGCCCGTGGACGGTGCCATCTCCGGCATGGTGGGTGCCCCTTGAGTTCTTTCCCAATCGGCGATGAACCGTTCCAGTCGCCCGATGGCCACCGGAGCTCCTTTTTTGTTCAGGGTGCAGGCGTTTTCGCACTGCAGTTCCTGAGGGCACACGCGGCCGCAGACGCCGGGAAGCGATGTCTTGCGCTTCAATATGCGCGCCGCCTCTTCCACGTCTTCGCGCTGCAGAGCCGCAATGAAATCTGGAATGTCGATATTGACCGGGCAGCCCTGCTGACACGGCCTTTTTTTGCACTGAATACAACGGGATGCCTCTTCTTTGGCCAATTCCCACGTGTATCCAAGAGCCACTTCATCGAAGTTGTGACGGCGCTCGTGTTCCGACTGCTTCGGCATCTCGACCCGGTTCAGATTGATTTTCTGCTTCTTTGCCGGGGCGCTTTTGGTTCCTTTTTCTTCCGTCATTGCCTGATCTCCTTAAACGCTGCCCGTCCGTGCGGGCGCCGCACGAAGCCGTACCGTGGGTTCCTATAGCCTACCACTGTGAACATCCGCGACACTGAAATCCTTGCTGTAAAATGCTCTCATCGGCATACGTACAGCGGCGGGCCATGAGCACTTCCCAGCCGTCCACTTCGTGGCCGTCAAATTCCGGACCGTGCACACAGGCGAACCGGTTGGTGCGCCCCACGCTCAGGCGGCAAGCGCCGCACATGCCCGTGCCGTCCACCATCACCGGAGTCAAATGCACCATGGTCTTGATGGCGTAGGGGCGCGTCATTTCCGAAAGGACGCGCATGAGGCACAGTGAACACATGGCGATGACGCGGTCGATGCGGCGCTTGGGATGCTGGTTAAGCAGCTTGCGCATGGCCACGGTGGTGCTTTCCATCATGCCGTCGCCTTGTGTGCCGAGGGCCAGAATGAGGGTGTCGCTCAGTTCCTCTAGAGGCTTTTGACCAAAGAGGCGGTCTTGGTCCGGTGCCTGCACGATGGTGGTCAGGGTGTTGCCGTTGTCCTTTAAGGCCTTGAGAATGGGAACCATGGCGGCGATGCCGTAGCCGCTGAGCACCGAGACCACATGGCCGAATTGGCCTACTTCGGCCGGGCGCCCTAACGGACCGATGAAACTCAGGAGCTGGTCTCCTGGCTGCATCGTGGCCAACTGTTGCGTCGTCTTTCCCACCTCAATGAAGACAAAATCCACCGTGCCAGCCTCGGAATCCCAATCGCTGATGGTAAAGGGCACGCGCTCGCCTTTCTCGTCGATGATGAGTATGACGAACTGGCCCGGCTTGGCCTTTTCCGCCACCACCGGTGCCTGTACGCGAAGCCGGTGCACTCTGGGAGCCAAAACTTCATGTTCGACAATGGAATACATGGCTATCTCTTCTCCACTTTTGCAGCCATCGTTGTGCCCGGAAGATGAGTCCCGCCGAGGACGCTTTGCAGTCGTTCCGCCGGCACAGCCACAAGCTTCAGGGGAAGATGAATGTTAAACGCCAGGCGCCCTGAAATTTCCCCGCCGTTAAAGACTACCGCCACGGTGTCTCCGGGCATGCACTCCAAGCGATAGGCGTCCGTGGGGTGCATTTCAATTTCGCCGTCGCAGGCCATGACCGCCTGGGATTCCGGCGCCAAAAGAGGTCCGAAAAAGGACGGGTACAAGCCTTCCTTGGTCGTGAGACGTAGGGGGAATTCCGGAGAGGCTTCTGCCGCGGCCTTGAGCCCTAAATCCTGCGAAGGGCTCCACGGTTTGTAGACCGGCGGCGCCTCGGCAAACAAGACGGGCGTTCCCCCATGGTCCGGGGAAGGACACGGCACCTGTACCGCCTCGTATCGGGCTCGACTGCGATCGATCCCCGCGTATCCGGGCACATGGGCCCCCAAGGTCTTCATCACCACACCAGGGTCCGCCGTTTCTAGAGGTTCCTTGCCAAAAAAGCGGGACCAGGCCGCCGCCGTTTCAAGGACCGTTCGGGATCCCGTGCTCGTGGTCAGAGCCTTTTCCGTCCATTGCACGCGCCGCTCACCGTTGGTCAAGGAACCATCCTTTTCCAAAAGCGGCGTCAGGGGCAGGACGATGTGGGCACCCACGGCTTCGGGAGGTGCCACCACATCCTGGACCACCAGAAAGTCCAAAGACTGGGCACAAGCCATGAGGGGCTGCCAGCAAAAATCCCCGTAGGATTCGGCAGCCACGTAGGCGGCTCGAATGTTCCCTGAAGCCAAAGCGTCCATGACCGTGGTGCTCCACCCTTGGTCTCGAGCTCCCTGCATGTTGCTGGAACCAAAAAGGGGCCAAAAGCCGCCACCACGCTTTCCGAAGCTGCCCTTGGCAAAACCCAAAGTGATCAGAGCGCGCGTTAGATCGGCCACATGGGGCGATTGAATCACGCCCAAACCCGCCAGAACGGCTACCGTATCCTTCTCCGCCAACATGCAGCCAGCTTCCACCAGTTGCTCCTGATGCAACCCGGTGCACCGCGCCACAGTTTCGACGTCAAATGGAGCCGTGAGGTCTTTGAGTGCCGCCAGAACGTCTGGTGCCATGGCCTTGTCGACGCCTTTTTCGTCCAAAATGATGCGCACAAGGCCCAAGACGAGAGCCGTTTCGGATCCGGGCACATAACGCAAATGCACATGCGCGTAGCGAGCAATGGCCACATCATACGGGTTGGCTACGACCAGCTTGGCGCCCTTAAGGACCGCCTGGCGAATGGCCGTGCCCGCAATGGGCTGGGACGCCGCCGGGTTCAGTCCCATGGCAAAAATGGCCGAGGCTTCCGCCAGATCCTGCAAACTGTTGGTGGCGCCCGCCGTGCCCAGAAGTTCCGTGGCCGCCTTTTCAAAGGCCACCAGGCCCGATGGAGCCATAAGGCCCACATGCTCGGTCTTGAAATATTCTCGAGCCAGCCGATTCAGAACATGAAGCTCCTCGTTGGTCAAGCGGCCGTCCGTGAGCACGGCGACTTGATTGGGAGCGTAGGATCGGAATTTTTCGGCCGCATACTGCAGCGCTTCATCCCACGAGAGATTCTTCCAAGACCCTCCTTCCTTGACGGCTGGCTGTCGAAGCCGCTCCGAACGCGCCACGTACCGTTTGAGCAGAAACCGACCCTGGACGCAGGCTTGGCCCTTGTTGCTGGGACCGTCCGGGCTGGGTTTGACCTGAATGACCGTCTCATCGGCGGTTTTTTCCAACATCAACCGACACCCGGCACTGCATACGGGACAGATGGCCGTGGACCACCGGGTTTCCAGTTCCTTATTGTAAAGGTTTGTGATGATGGCCGTCAGAGCTTGGCAGACGGCATCCATGGCCGGCCGTGTTTCTCGATGAAAATCTGTAAGGTTTTCGCGAAGCGCTCCGACGGGACACACATCCACACAGGCGCCGCAAAACTGGCAGCCCGACTCTTCCAAAGACCGGTCAAAAGGAGTGCCCACAGACTGGCGGCCATCCTTGGATTCTCGAAACACGATGGTGCGCGCTCCTCGCACTTCATGGCAGACCCGCACGCAACGCCCGCAGCGCACACAGAGGCTGTAGTCCCGCTCAAAATATGGACCTCCGGGAAGCGGCTGCGGCCGAACCACGTCCGGTGCAGGGTAAGGGAAATCAATCCCGACGGCCGCCACCAACTGCTGCAGTTCGCAGGTGCCGTTGCGAGGACACCCCAGGCAATGGCGCGGATGATCCCGCAGAATCAGCTGCAGCATTTCCCGTCGAAAATCCATGACCTTGGGGGTTTGCGTCTGCACACGAAGCCCCTCGGCGACCGGCGTTGTGCAGGCCGCCGGCAACCCCCTCTGGCCTTCGATTTCCACAGCGCACAAACGGCACGATCCACTGGGTTCCAAGGCCGGGTGAAAGCACAACCGAGGAACATAAATCCCGGCCTCATCCGCGGCCTGAAGAATCGTCTGGCCCGCCTTTGCCTTGACTTGCTGGTCGTTGATCCAAATGTTGACGTCGCTCATCATGACCCCTGATTCTGGTGTTTCACCGCTCTCGGCGCCTCAAGAGAAAAAAATCACATTATGGGCCAAAAAAACAATCCATATCATTGGGTTACGAAGCGTTTGCTTGCGGCGTGGCCCCCCTGATTTAGAACGCCTTCACCATAAATGGAGAAAAGGCCTTTGTCAACAACTTGCCTTGCGCTTGTGCAAGTCGGTTCAAGGGTCCGTGTGCATTTGGAAGTCTCGTTGTGCCTTGCCTCCGGAGCGTTTCTTCGATAAAGGAAGACGGGTCACCTGAGGGAGCTTGGCGGCGAATACGGACGATGGAGGCATGCATGAAGATCGCGTATTTCAGCATGGAAGTAGGGCTCAGCGAACACATTCCCACCTACAGTGGGGGGCTTGGCATTTTGGCTGGGGATCACATCAAGTCCTCGGCGGATCTCAACATTCCTTTGGTGGCCGTGACCCTTTTGTACAAAAGGGGCTATTTCATTCAACAGATCAATGCCCTGGGCCAACAGGAAGAGCTTTACCCCTACTTCGATCCTCGAGCCTTTATGGAGCCCTTGCCCTTCAAGGTGACGGTGCCCATGGAAGGGCGCCATGTACACGTGGGGGTGTGGAAGTACAACCAGGTAGGCCAAAAGGGCCGAATTCCCGTGTATTTTTTGGACACGGACCTCCCCACGAACCGCCCCGAAGACCGTATGATCACCCATTATCTCTACGGCGGCGATAAGCACACGCGCATCTGTCAGGAAGCGGTGCTAGGCATCGGCGGCTACATGGTCCTCAAAAAACTCGAACCCGGCATTACCACCTACCACATGAACGAAGGCCACGCTGTCTTTCTCACCCTGGCCCTGCTCAAGGATGCCGGTGGCAACGTGGAGCGGGTTCGGGAAAAGTGTGTCTTCACCACCCACACGCCTGTGCCCGCAGGCCATGATACTTTCGATTACGCCATGGCCGAAGCGGTCCTTCAGGACTACATGCCGCCCAACATTCGAGACCTGGCGGGACAGGATGCCCTCAACACCACCGTGTTGGCCCTGAACCTATCGCGGGCCAGCAACGGGGTCAGCGAACTGCATGGGGAAGTGTCTCGTGAGATGTTTCCGGGTTTTGACATCGGGCACATCACCAACGGTGTGCACCATCTGATGTGGACGGGCCCTGAGTTTCAGGCACTCTACGACCAGTATTGCCCGGGATGGCGCGAACAGCCGCAGCATTTGGCCAAAGCGCGAACCATTCCCGACGATGCGGTGCGCGAAGCCAAGAAAGCGGCCAAAAAGCGCCTAATCAGTTACATCAATGCCATCTCCGGCGCAGGCTTCAGTGAAGAGCTTCTCACCGTGGGTTTTGCGCGCCGTGCGGCGTCCTATAAGCGGGCCACCTTGATCCTCACCGACCTGGAATACCTGGTGAACCTTTCCCACGACCGTGTCCAATATATTTTTGCCGGCAAGGCGCACCCTCAGGACGGCGCCGGCAAGGAACTCATCAAGGAAATCGTGCACATTGCCAAGCAATACGAAGAAAAGCTTCGCATCGTCTATGTGCCCAACTACAACATCTGGCTCGGCGCGCTCATGACTCAAGGCACCGACGTGTGGCTCAACACACCGCGCCGCCCTCGAGAAGCCTGCGGCACCAGTGGCATGAAGGTGTGCTTTAACGGGGGCGTCAACATGAGTGTTTTGGACGGGTGGTGGCGGGAAGCCTGTCGGGATCGCCAGAACGGCTGGGCCGTCGGCGACGATGAGGACCAGAGCGACGAAGAAGCAGCCGCCGATCTGTATCGGGATATCGACGACATGGTGACCACCTACTATGCGAACCCCAAGCACTGGGTACAAATCATGAAAAATTCCATGGCCGACGTCTGCCCCGTGTTCAACACCCATCGGATGGTGCTGGACTACCTGCACAAGTACTACCTCTAGGGTCTGCTGAACAATGGCTTTTCGGCGCCATGTTCGGCTTCATCTGGTCGGAATGCCCCGAGGCACGATGGGGGAGGGCGCCTCGTGAGATGTGATGGGTCGGAGCGCCCCGAGGCACGATGATTTGTCGGTGGGTGGACTTAAAGGGCTGCCGGCGCCCGATCCTTCAGACGGACGGCTCCTGGACTCTCCGTTCGTTGGCAGGCAATCCCGGGCCATCGTCCCAAGGCACGGCCAAGCCTTCGGCAGCGGAGGGACCGCGGCCTGGTGGTCCGCTTGTTTTCGGAAAGTCAAAGCCGTCCCTTCGAACCAGAGCGGCGTGCGTGTTTCGAGTCCCCGCGGCACCTCGCGAGGTGCCGATGGTCGGCCGAGATGTGATCTGCTGGTGAAGAAAGCAAACGCTGTGTCAGTTGCGGGCACGCGCGAGCCCGCAGTCCCCTCTCGTCATTCCCGCGAAAGCGGGCCTCTCAACCCCCCACCCCAATCCGTCACGCCCGAGGAATCCGTAGCCCCCATCTGTCGCTTCTGAGCATCTGGGAGCCCGAAGGCTGCCCAAAGTCTTCGCTCCCCAGCTCTCCAAAAGGCGCGCCTTTGGGTATGCTTTTTCTGCATTAAGCAGTGGTCCTCAGGGCTTCCATGAGCTTGGGCACCGTGTCCTTGGGCGAGACGGGGGACCAAGCCTTTTTCAGAATTCCGGCTTCATCAAAGAGAAAAGCGGAGCGCACGATGCCTTGAACCTTCTTGCCTCGAACCTGCTTTTCTCTCCAGACGCCAAAAGCTTCGGCGACCAGGTGGTCCGCATCGGAAAGCAAGGGATACCGTAGGCCGTGTTTTTCGGCGAAACGTTTCTGCGCTGTCGGGGAATCGGGACTGATGCCGAGGACTTTAACCCCCAGAGCGCTAAGCTGGGGCAAGACCTCTTGTACGGCGACGGCCTGGGCGGTGCAGCCCCCGGTGTTCGCTCGAGGATAAAAGAAGATGAACAGTTGGCTACCGGCAAAGTCTTCCGGGCGGACCACATTGCCGTCTTGATCCAGCAGGGAAAAGGACGGCACGGCCTCTTCAAGGGCCAGCGCGGTGGGTTTGGTCGAGGCACTCATGGGCGGGCTCCTTCTATGAACGATAATCGGCGTTAATCTTCACGTAATCGTAGGAAAAATCGCATGTGTACACCGTCTCCGACGCGTTCCCTTCTCCCAGTTCTAAGGTCATACAAATGTCCTTTTGTCGAAGCACGGCCGATGCTTTGGCTTCGAGGGTCTCGTCCGCCACGGGCTGACCGTTCTTGAAAATGCACACGTTATCAAAATACAGGCTCACACGGTCGGGGTCGAAATCCACGCCGGAACGGCCTGCCGCGGCGACGACTCGGCCCCAGTTGGCGTCTTGGCCGAACAGGGCGGTCTTAACCAGTGGGGAATTGGCCACGGTGCGCGCGACGGCCAGAGCCCGCTGTCGACTTTTGGCGCCGCGCACCGTCACGGCCACGAACTTAGTGGCCCCTTCGCCGTCTCGAACGATCTGTTGCGCGAGATCCAGGCAGACTCGAGTGAGCAGGGCGCCGAAGTTCTCGGCTTCCGGCGATGAGGAGTCGGTGATGATGGCATGACCCGCTGCGCCGCTGGCCAGGACCAGAACCGTGTCATTGGTGCTGGTGTCGCCATCCACAGTGATGCGGTTGAAGGACCGGTTGACGGATTCGGTGAGCCAGTATCTGAGAACGTTTGGCGCAAGGGCCGCGTCTGTGACCACAAAGGCGAGCATGGTGGCCATGTCGGGCGAGATCATTCCGGAGCCTTTAGCCATGCCGCCGCACGTGATCGTGGTCCCGGCAACCTGCGTGCGAGCCCAAGCCGTTTTGGGCACCGTGTCCGTGGTCATGATGGCCCGCGCGGCATCAAGCCATCCTTCGGGGTGTAGGGTGGCGATGAGCTGGGGAAGTACGTGGTCCAGAGCCTCAAGGTGCAACTGAGGGCCGATGACGCCCGTGGAAGCGACGAGGACTTCCCGGTAAGGGATGCCCAGCAGAGTCGCCAGCCGCTGAGCGCTCTGGCGGGCCCGCCGAATGCCTTCTTCTCCCGTGCACGCGTTGGCAATGCCCGCATTGATGAGGACCGCTCGAGCACGCCCGTGGGCCGCGTCCAAGTGTTCTTTGCACAAAACCACGGGTGCGGCGCAGAACCGGTTCTGCGTGAAGACACCGGCGGCGGCCGCCGCAACGTCGCTCATTATGAGCGCGCAATCCGGCCGATTCCTGTAGCGCATGCCGCTCATGGCCGAGGCCACGCGAAATCCCGGCACGTGAAAATTCCCCCGCTGCACCGTTTCCGCACTGGGCTCTTGGTTCATGGGCTTTCGCCTCACTTTCCGCAACATTTCTTGTATTTCTTGCCGCTTCCGCACGGACACGGATCATTGCGGCCCACCTTTTTGCCCTTCTTGACGGTTTGAGGTGCCCGCGGGCCGTCGGCCGGGCCATAATACATGGGTTGGTTCTCGTGTTGCTGGCGAAGCTGCTGGACCTCTTCTTCCTGACGAATCTGCACGTGGAACAAGATGCGCACGGTTTCTTCTTTGAGCCGATGAATCATGTCATCGAACAGCGCATGGGCTTCTCGCTTGTAGGCCACCAGTGGATCCTGCTGGGCGTAACCTCGAAGTCCAATGCCTTCCTTCAGGTGGTCCATGTTGAGCAGATGGTCTTTCCAGAGGCTGTCGAGGGTCTGGAGAAGCACGTAGTTTTCCAGATCCCGCATGAGGGTTTCGCCGAATTCCCGCTCCCTGGCGTCATACTTTTCTTGGACCCGCTGCCAGAGGAGTTCTTTCAGGTCTTGTGGGGTCATGTCGGCCATCTCGGCATCCGATGGCACCAGCCCCGGCCCGAACAAACGCTGCACTTCCGTCCTCAGCCCCTCCACGTTCCAATCTTCGGCGTAGGATTTCTCGTCCGTCGTGGATTCGATGATGTCCAGCAGGAGGTCTTCAGCCATGTCCATGATGGTGGGCTTGAGGTTTCCGCCCTTGAGGGCTTCCCGGCGTTGGCGGTAGATCACCTCGCGCTGCTGGTTCATGACATCGTCATATTCCAGAAGATGCTTGCGAATACTGAAATTGTGGGCTTCCACGCGCTTTTGAGCGTTTTCAATGGCCCTCGTCACCAACCGATGCTCAATGGGCTCCCCTTCCTCCATGCCGATGCGATGCATCAGACCCGAGATGCGGTCGGCGGCAAAGATGCGCATGAGGTCGTCTTCCAGGCTAAGGTAAAACCGGGAGGAACCGGGGTCGCCTTGACGGCCTGCACGGCCGCGCAGCTGATTGTCGATGCGTCGGGCTTCGTGGCGTTCCGTTCCCAAAATGTGCAAGCCTCCCAATTCCGCCACGCCCGGTCCCAGAACGATATCCGTACCGCGTCCGGCCATGTTGGTGGAAATGGTCACGGCGCCCTTTTGGCCCGCCTTGGCCACGATTTCCGCCTCCTTTTCGTGGTGCTTGGCGTTGAGCACCTGGTGAGGAATGCCCTCACGCTTGAGCATGCGGCTGAGCCTTTCCGACTTGTCGATACTCACCGTGCCCACAAGCACGGGGCGGCCCTGGGCGTGAAGTTCCTTGATTTCCTGAACCACCGCCTGAAATTTTTCCCGTTCGGTTCGGTAGATACAGTCGGGATGGTCCGTGCGAATCATGGGCTTGTGAGTGGGAATAACGACCACTTCCAAGTTATAAATTTTGGCGAATTCTTCCGCTTCCGTATCCGCAGTGCCGGTCATGCCCGCCAGCTTCTTGTACATGCGAAAGTAATTTTGAAAAGTGATGGAAGCCAGGGTCTGGTTTTCGTTTTCCACCCGCACGCCTTCCTTGGCTTCCAGAGCCTGATGTAGCCCGTCGCTGTAACGGCGGCCGGGCATGAGCCGCCCGGTAAATTCGTCGACAATGATCACCTTGCCATCTTTGACAATATAATCCACGTCCTTTTGAAAGAGGGTGTGCGCCCGTAGGGCTTGCTGCACATGGTGCAGCAGATCCATGTTTCTAGGGTCGTAGAGGTTTTCCACGCCGAGCAGAGATTCGGCGGCGGCAACACCTTCTTCAGTCAGAGTCACCGTACGGCTTTTCTCATCCTTGGTGTAGTGAACCTCGGGCTTAAGGTGCGGAATGATGCGGTTGACCCGCACGTAAAGCTGGGTGGACTTTTCGGCTGGGCCGGAAATGATGAGAGGGGTTCTCGCCTCGTCGATGAGAATGCTGTCCACTTCATCCACGATGGCGTAGTGGAGCTCCCGCTGCACCATGTCTTCCAGGCGAAATTTCATGTTGTCCCTGAGATAATCGAACCCGAACTCATTGTTAGTGCCATAGGTCACATCACAATTGTAAGCCGCCTTGCGTTCCCGATCGTCCAAACCGTGGACGATGCAGCCCACCGAAAGGCCCAGGAACTTGTAAACCGTTCCCATCCACTCACTGTCCCGCTTGGCCAGGTAGTCGTTGACCGTGACCACGTGGACGCCGCGCCCGGTGAGGGCATTGAGATAGACCGGCATGACGGCCACAAGAGTCTTGCCTTCACCGGTTTTCATTTCGGCGATCTTGCCTTGATGCAAGACGATACCGCCGATGATCTGCACATCAAAAGGGCGCATGCCCAAGGTGCGTGTGGCGGCTTCGCGGGCCACGGCAAAGGCTTCGGGCAACAGATCATCCGAAGGTTCTCCGCGGGCCACCCGTTCTCGGAATTCCACGGTCTTGGCCTGCAGAGCCTGATCGCTGAGCTTTCTCAAGGACGGCTCCCACTGGGTGACGGCATCCACGAGAGGGGCGATGCGTTTGAGATTACGCTCGTTTTGTGTGCCAAAAACCTTTTTCAAAAGGGCACCGATCATGGTGGGTTTTCTCCTTGGGTGAAGTTCAAGGCGGCCTGTGCGGCCGCCGCCCCGGTTCTATAACGCACAAGGTCAGGAAATTCAACGCAGGGATCGGAAGCGCCTGCTGTGGGGTCATACCTTGATTTATGCCAGAACATCAATGTGTGGGGTCATCAATCCGTGGGATCAGAGTTTGATGAGTCCCACAGGGTAGAAAGCTTTGGCCTTTGAACAGTCTCGCAGGGCGGCCGGCTGCGGCGCATGGAGTGCAAACCGTCCAGAGGGCTTTTACTTTTTGCTTTCGACGCCCGCCACGCCTCTCTCTGTGGGCACAGTGCTCGAACAGCCAAAGATTCAGTCAACGCACCATTAGCGTTTTTTGGCCCGTGACGTTCAGGCCGTGTCGGCCTGGGGGATTTCCGCAACGGTGCGCAACACAGCCCAGGCGTCGACGTCGAAGAAAAGCTTGACACGTGAAGAAAAGGTCTGGTAGCTGTTATAGAAAAAAACGGTGTTGTGTATAATGAAACGATCGGGACAGCCAAACGCCATAGAAAAAGCGCTTCAGGTCCTGTTAGCTTTTCAAGTGGACCGGCCGCGCTGGGGTGTGCGTGAACTGGCGACCCATTTGGGATTTAGTCCCGCGACGATTCAAAGGTTATTGAAGACCTTAAAGGCCTACCACTTCATCGACCAAGATCCTCGGACCCAACAGTACAGGCTGGGAACCATTTACTATCGGTTCCTGGAGGTTTTGCAGAGCCAGCATGGCGTTGTGCAGGAAGCGGGACCCGTCATGCGCCGGCTGAGTTTGGAAACGGGCGAAACGGTGCACCTCAATGTGCTGGACGGGCGCGAGAGGCTCTGCGTGGACAGCGTGGAATCCAGCCAATCCCTCAAGGCCGGCATGCCCGTGGGCAACCGTTCCCCGCTCTATGCCGGAGCGTCTTCCAAGTGCCTTTTGGCTTTCGCTCCCAAGGCCTTCGTGGATGCGTATTTGGCCGAGGTGCGCCCCATTCCTTTGACACCCAACACTTTGGTGGACTCGGAAAAGCTCATGGCGGAGATCGCGGCCATCCGTGACCGGGGTTGGGCGGAAAGCTTGGCGGAGCGCACCTTGGGGTTGGGATCTCTGAGTGTTCCCATCTTCTCCCATAACGGCCATGTGCTGGCGGCGCTTAGCATGGCGTTGCCCGAACTGCGTTTCAAGGACTCGGAGCATAAGAAGCGGTGCCTTGATCAACTGTTGCGCGCAGGCAAGGAGCTTTCGCAGCGGATGGGCTGGCGTGGAAGTTATCCCGTGGCCCATGAGAGCGGTCAGGGGTGATGGAAGGGGTGGATGAGGAAAAAGGAGGGTGCATGACGCAGCGAGCCAAGGCGTTGAGTGGAATCAAGGTGTTGGATTTGTCGCGGGTTCTGGCCGGGCCGTATTGTTCTATGATGTTGGGGGACATGGGAGCGGATGTGATCAAGGTGGAGCGCCCCGGCGTGGGCGACGACACCCGCCAGTGGGGACCGCCGGAAGCCGGTGGCGAAGCCGCCTATTACCTGTGTGTCAATCGCAACAAGCGCAGCATCACGGTGGATTTGAAAAAGGAAGAAGGGCGGCGCATCATTCGTTCTTTGGCTTCCCAAAGCGACATTCTCATTGAAAACTACAAGGTGGGCACGTTGCCCAAAATGGGCCTCGGCTACGAGGACCTTCAAAAGATCAATCCGCGTTTGATTTATTGTTCCATCACGGGATTTGGCCAAAATGGTCCTTATAAGGACAAGCCCGGCTATGATTTCATGATTCAGGGCATGGGCGGCATCATGAGCATCACCGGGGATCCGGACGGTCCTCCTATGAAAGTGGGTGTGGCCATTGTAGACATCACGGCCGGACTGTTTGCCTGCAGCGCCATTCTCGCGGCCCTTTACCACAGAACCTTAACAGGCCGAGGTCAATATATCGATGTGGCCCTTTTGGATGCCGTGGTGGCCTGGCTGGCCAACGTGGGCAGCAACTATTTGGTTTCCGGAGAAATCCCAAAGCGCTACGGGAACGCTCATCCCAATATCGTGCCCTACGAGCCGTTTAAGTGCAAGGACGGAACCTACATTGCCCTTGCGGTGGGTAACGACCGGCAGTGGCAGGATTTTTGCCGTTTGGCCGGCCTGGAATCCTTGGCCAACGATCCTCGTTTTGCCACCAACCCTCAGCGGGTCATTCACCGCAAGGAGCTCATCCCTCTGGTGGCTCAAGCCATGTTGCAAAAGACCGGCGACGAGTGGTTGGAGGCTCTGGATCGGCTGAAAATTCCCTGCGGGCCCATCAACACGTTGGATCGGGTTTTTGCCGACCCTCAGGTGCTCGCTCGAAACATGGTGGCCGAAGTGCCCCACCCGACGGCCGGATCCGTGAAGCTGGTGGCGAGTCCCATGAAGTTTTCGGACACGCCGTGTGTCATCGACAGGCACCCGCCCCTGTTGGGCGAGCACACGGAAGAAGTGCTTCAGCAGGTGCTCGGGTATTCGCAGGAAGACATTTGTCGGCTGAGGGAACAGGGGGTGGTGTGAGATACGATGGGTGAGGCGCTGATCATTTTTGCCAACGGAGTGCTGGGGGTTTTCCTGGGCATGGGTGTGCTCTACGGGGCCATGCATTTTTTAGCGTGGCTTGTGGCCCGCATGGCCAAGGAGGAACAGTCGTGAACGGAGGACCTCTGGATTTGTTGACCCACATGGGCCTTTTCGCGGTCACGCCCGGTATGGTTTTCATGTGGGTGGTGGCCGCGGTGTTGGTGTACTTGGCCATTGCTAAACAGTTTGAACCCTTGTTGCTGTTGCCCATCGGGTTCGGCATTTTGGTGGCCAATCTTCCCCTGACCGGTCTGATGGAACCGGGAGAAGGCCTTCTGTGGCGCTTTTACCATTACGGCCTGCAGTGGGAAGTTATTCCTCCGGTTATCTTTCTAGGCTTGGGCGCCATGACGGATTTCGGCCCCATGCTGGCACGGCCTTCCTTAATCTTTTTGGGAGCGGGCGCTCAGGTCGGGGTTTACCTCACCTTTTTCGTCGCACGCCTTCTGGGCATGACCTTACCGGAAGCGGCCACCACGGGCATCATCGGCGGTGCCGACGGTCCCACCAGCATTTATTTAGCGACGAGGCTGGCGCCGCACATGTTGGGCAGCTGTGCCGTGGCCGCCTACTCCTACATGGCCCTTGTGCCCATCATTCAGCCGCCGGTTATGAAACTGCTGACGAATCCGGCCGAGCGGGCCATGGTCATGAAGAAATCGCGCAAGGTGCCCAAGCTGGAACGGATCCTATTTCCCATCGTTGCCACTTTGGTCACGGTCCTGGTAGTGCCCGCCTCGGCGCCGCTCATGGTCATGTTTATGCTGGGTAACCTCTTTCGTGAATCGGGTGTTGTGGAACGCTTGGCCGGCGCGGCCCAGAATGAGCTCATGAACATCGTGACCATCTTCCTGGGCCTATCGGTCGGCGCCACCATGAACGCCGCCACTTTCTTGCAACCGAAGGTCGTTTACATCTTTCTCCTCGGCCTAGTGGCCTTTGCGGTGAGCACGGCCTGTGGAGTGCTTTTTGCCAAGTTCATGAACTTGTTCCTTAAGGACAAGATTAACCCCCTGATCGGCGCGGCGGGTGTTTCCGCCGTGCCCATGTCGGCTCGCGTGGTGCACCAAGTGGGCAGTGAGGCCAACAAGAAGAATTACCTACTCATGTTTGCCATGGGGCCGAACATTGCCGGTGTCATCGGAACCATTTTGGCAGCGGGCGTGTTTCTTTCCATGCTTCAATGAGCCGGCAAGAAGAGTTACCGAGAAATGGCAAAGTCGTCGTTCCGCCGACGGCGGAAGCTTTTATAGGGACTGTGGGGTCAAACTCGGCGTTTGCGGTCACTCACGCGCAGGCGGGAGTCGATAACCCTGCGGGAACCTTGGATTCGAGGTAAGTTGGCGCGGCCATAAGACCGCCGGAGATGGCGAAAAGTCGAAGCGCCGAGAAGCGCGAGGGAATGTCGCGGCTTGCGCCGCTCCAACAGATCGGCTTCTCAAGCAGGTTTTAATATAAGGAGCATTTCTTCCGTCAAAGACCTAGGTTTTGTAACTTTCACGGACCACAAGGAGGATTCCCATGGCAGAAGACGTTTTGGCCCCGATGGTGGGCAAGATTTTGAAGATCAAAGTCAAGGCCGGCGACGCGGTGCAGGAAGACGACGAGGTGCTCGTGATGGAATCCATGAAGCTGGAAACCTCCGTGCACGCGCCGTGCAGCGGTGTGGTCAAGGAAATCAAGGTTTCCGAAGGCGACCGAGTGGAAGAAGACGACGTTTTGCTCGTCATTGAATAATCCGCAAAGGGGGACGCTCATGCAGTTTGAACTCACCGAAGAACAACGCATGGTGCAAGAGCAGGCGCGCCGTTTCGCCGAAAAAGATATTCTTCCCACCGTTGAGGACGAAGAGCGGAACCATGTGTTCAACCGAGAACGGCTGAAAAAGATGGGGGAACTGGGCTTCTTTGGCTGTTGCATTCCCGAAGAATATGGTGGCAACGGCATGGGTTTCATGGAATCGGTGTTGATGACTGAACAGATCGCCAAAGTTTCACCATCCTGGCGCGTGCCATTTAATATGCAGAACATCGGTCCGGCCATCACCGTGAACCAGTTCGGAACGGAAGAGCAGAAGAAAAAATATATTCCTGAATGGGTTTCCGGGGAAAAGATCGGCTTTTTTGCCATCACCGAACCCAACGCCGGATCGGACGTGGCGGGCATGCGCACCACGGCAAAGGACATGGGCGACCATTGGGAGCTGAACGGCCAAAAGATGTGGATCAGCAATGCGCCCGTGGCCGATGTGGGTCTAGTCTACGCCTACACGGACAGGGACAAGAAGTACAAGGGCATGACCTGTTTCATCGTGGATGTGGCCAACAACCCCAACATCGAACGCCGCGCCATCGAATCCAAGCTGGGGCTGCACTGTTCGCCCACGGGAGAGCTGATCTTTGACGGGGCCAAGATTCCCAAGGACGCCGTTTTGGGCCAGGTGGGCGAAGGGTTCAAAATTTGCATGTGGATGCTCAATAACACGCGCCTCAGCTGTGCCGCCGGGGCTTTGGGGGTTTCGGGAGCGTGCTTGGAACTGGCCGTCAAATACGCCAATGAGCGGACTCAGTTTGGCAATCCCATTTCCACCTACCAAATGATTCAGGCGCAGATCGCCGAAATGGCCGCGGAGCATGAAGCGGCCAAATGGCTTGTCTACCATGCCGCCTACCTCAAAGACCAAGGCAAGCCCAACCAGCTGCAGACGTCCATCGCCAAGTTTTTTGCATCAGAGTGTGCGGTGCGCGCGGCCAATGAGGCCATGAAGATCTTCGGTTCCTACGGGTTTTCCACGGAATACCCCATCGAGCGGTACTACAGGGATGCCAAATCCTACCAGGTTGTGGAAGGGACGAGCAATGTGCAGAAGATGATCATTGCCGGCATTACCTGCGGCCATCAGCCGAACCGATAAAAGGAGCGAGGGGGTTATGGCACCGGAGTGGAAAGATCTGACGGAAAAGTTTCAGGCCGAGCGGCAACGGCTGCGAGCCGGCGGGGGGGCGGAACTTCAGGCCAAGGAGCATGCCAAGGGCAAGCTCACGGCCCGGGAACGCATCGATCTCTTGTTTGATCCCGGGACATTTGAAGAAGTGGACCTTTTTGCCAAGCACATTGGGCGAGATTACGGTCTGGACAAAAGGGAGCTGCCCGCCGACGGCGTCATCATCGGCTACGGGGAAGTGAACGGCCGAGGGTGCATGGTGTACGCCGAGGATTTTACCGTGGTGGCCGGAACCTTTGGTGAGCGGCATGGGCGCAAGATCTGTAAGATTATTGACATGGCTCGCAAGTACGGCTACCCCGTGGTGGGTATCAACGATTCGGGCGGCGCCCGCGTGACCGAACAGATGGGGGCGCTTTCCCAGTATGGCCAGTTGTTTTACCGCCATGTGGCCGCTTCGGGAGTCGTGCCCCAGATTGCCCTTATCATGGGCCCTGTGGCCGGCGGCCAGGCCTACTCGCCGGCGCTTATGGACTTCATTTTCATGGTGGACAAGACCAGTTCCATGTTCATTGCCGGGCCACCCTTGGTGGAAGCGGTGGTCTACGAAAAGACCGACGAACAGTCCTTGGGTGGGCCCAAGGTGCATGGGCGGATCACGGGGGTGTCGGACGGCACCATGGCCGATGATCGCCAATGCTTGGAGCAGACGCGCCGCTTGCTGTCCTACTTGCCGTTGAACAACAAGGAGGCGCCGCCCTATGAGGAACCCGAGGACCGTGCGGATCGTGAAACCGAGGAACTGGAGCAAATCATTCCCACGGACCAGAAAAAGCTCTACAACATGCGCCGGGTCATCGAAGTGGTGTTTGATCGGGGAAGTTTCTTTGAACTCAAAAAGGAATTTGCCCAAAACCTCATCATCGGTTTTGCCCGCCTCAACGGCCACGTGGTGGGCGTGGTGGCCAACAATCCCATGAAATATAACGGCGCTCTGGACTACAATGCCGCCGACAAGGGATCCCGTTTTATTCGGTTCTGCGATGCTTTCAATATTCCGCTCATCAGTTTGCAGGATGTGCCGGGCTTTCTCATCGGCACTCGCTCCGAACACAACGGGATCATTCGCCACGGGGCCAAGATGCTGTACGCTTACGCGGAAGCCACCGTGCCGAAGATCACCTGCGTTGTGCGCAAGGCCTACGCAGGAGGATACCTGGCCATGTGCAGCAAGGATCTGGGTGCGGACCTGGTTTTTGCCTTGCCCACCGCCGAAATCTGCCTTATGGGCCCTCAAGGCGCGGTGAACATTTTGTTTCGCAAGGAAATCGCCGCCGCACAGGATCCCGAAAAGGTGCGAGCCGAGCGGGAAGCGGAATTCATGGAGCGCTACGTCAATCCCACCTATGCGGCCGGGCTGCAGCACGTGGATGACATTATCATGCCGGCGGAACTGCGCCGACGCCTTATCAAGGGGTTGGAAATGACCCTGGACAAGGACGAAGAAGGGCCCGATCGCAAGCACGGGATCACGCCTGTGTGACGCCTATGGAGGGGAAGAGTTCCGCCGCAAGGACGCCTTTCCCCTTTTTTGTTGATCAAAGAAGGTTGTTTTGAGTCGGCAAAAATTGTACGGGATTTCTATAAGTCGTTGGCGGGTCCGAACGGCGTGGGCTGTTCGGGACAAAGCAGCAGGGCAGGTCAAAAGAAAGGAGAGGACGATGAGGAAACTTGCGTTGGTGGGCATGCTGGTCTTGGGACTTTTTATCGGGCAGGCGCAGGCCGAGTCGGCCAAGGTTCTTGTGGCCACGGGAGGCATCGGCGGCGTCTACTATTACTATGGAACACAGATTGCCGAAATTCTGACCAAGAACAATGCCGTCCCGGCCACGGCCATTCAGACGGCGGCCTCCGTCGACAACATGCTTCTCATTCGGGACAAGACAAACCCGGACAAGAAAACTTACTTTCTGGCCACCGTGCTTCCGGACACGGCCTATTTCACCGTCACCGGAAAGCATGAGAAGTTTGCCGAAAAGCCGGTCAAGGCCAGTATTTTGTGGATGATGTACCCTAACTTCCTGCACATCGTCACCACAGACCAGTCCGGAATCAAGAGCCTGGCAGACCTTAAGAACAAGCGTGTTTCTCCGGGCGCTCCGGGCAGCGGCACCGAATTCACGGCCTTGAACCTGCTCAAGGCCGCGGGGATTGAACCGGAAAACTTCAAGAAATGGGAAAGACTTGGAGCCAAGGAATCGGCTGAGGCGCTGGTCAATGGCACCATTGACGCCTATTTCTGGTCCGGCGGGCTACCGACGGGAAGCATTGTGGAATTGGCCAACACTTTGAAGCGCAAGGGCATGAATTTGGCGCTGGTGCCCTTGGCGGAAACGGACCCCGGCGTGGCGGCCTTCATGAAAGAGTTTAAGGGGCTGGCTGACCCGACTGTGATTCCTAAGGACGTTTACGGTTTAAAGGAGGATGTGCCCACTTTGGCGTTTTGGAACATGTTCATGGCACCGGAAAGCCTTCCCGAGGATCTGGCCTACACCATCACAAAAACCGTTTTTGAGAACTTGCAAACACTTCATGCTTCGGTCAAGCCGTCCAAGGACACCACGGCAGAAAACACGGCGCGTTTTGTCGGCAAGACTGCCATTGCGTTCCATCCCGGGGCCGTGCGCTATTTTAAAGAGAAAGGCCTCGTAAAATAGAAAGGATGCCCACGTCATGATCCGGCGCCCTGCGGTGATCGGCTGCACGGTTTTACTAGTGGGGCTGTTTGCCGCGGGGTTTGTCCTCAAACCGGCTCAGGTGGTCACCGCGGATGGCCGGAGCCGCGTGGTGTTCTTCCACCGATTTCAAAGAGGAAGCTTCCAGTTTGTCAATTCCGTGACCCACAAGCCGGTGACCGTGCACTTTCGCGTGCTTTCCCGGTTTGACCGGTTTTCCATAGAAACGGACGAAGAGACGGAAAACTATTACACATCGGGAACCTATGACATGGATGCGCTGCTTTCCCGCCAGACGACTTCTTCGCTGAAACTGTGCAGTATGCAGGGGATCGAGCTCTCCGTTGGTGACGACAGGTGGGAGATTCAAGACGGCTGTTTGGAGGTGACGTTGCTATGGACGTTTTGATTCGAAGACTTGTGCACGTGCTGGCGATTGTCGCGACATTATACCATCTCTACCTCGTCGTGCACCCGTACACGCCCTTGTCGTCTTTGCACGTTTCGTTACTTGACTTGACCCAGGTGCAGCGAGCAACCCACGTGTTTCTCATTGCACTTTTGGGCTATTGGGTCTGCATTTATCGGCTCAAAGCACGAAGCTTTTGGGGCGCTCTTCCCCTGCTCATCATGACCGGTTTTTTCACCTATGAATTCGTGCGCCTGGATCTTCCCTGGTTTCTGAAGGTGGCGGGCTGTGTGGTCTGGGCTTTGACCATGGTGTCGGTGGCCGTTGCGCAAGTGAGTCGCTACGCCAACGTGCTCTGCGGGTTGTTGAGTATTCTGCCCTTCGTCTATCTCGTGGCCACGTACGAAAAGCTCATTTATCGGGCCATTATGCCCGAACCGTGGGATCTTTTCATGGCCTTTTCCGAAGTTCTTTTGGTTCTGGGGGTGATCTTTCGTTTAAGCGGTCCCATTATGCCTACCCTGGTCATGATTTTTATCCTCTACAACCTCTACGGCGAATACATTCCGGGCACCTTTGCCAATCCCGGCTTCAGCATCGATATGCTCTTGGGCAAAATGTACTGCGAAACGGAAGCCGGGATTTTTGGTGCCATTACCGGGGTGTCCTTGAAGTACTTGATCTATTTCACCACGCTTGGGGCGGTGGTGACGCACATGGGATTCGGCAAGATCATTGCCAATATCGCCCTGCTTTTGGTGGGCCGCAGCCCCGCGTCGCCCGGTCGAGCCAGTTCCGTCATGGCCGTGCTCATGGGTATGTTTTCCGGGTCCGGAGCCGCCGACACACAGTTTGTGGCAACACTCACCAGGCCTCTCTTCGATCAGGTGCGCTACAACCGCCTCGTGGCGGCAGGCGTCATCGCCACGGTAGGATCCATCGCCTACATCACGCCTCCCGTCATGGGCTCCGTTTCGTTTATCATGGTGGAACTGCTGTCTATTCCGTATTCCACGATCATCCTCATGGCCACGGGCCCCATGCTGCTCTATCTGCTCGGAATCTTGCTCTACAACGAATTGTACGTGCGCCGTGAAGGATTGCCACACCTGAAAGTGGCGTCAACGACAAATTGGGCCTATTTCTGGCGTTATAGCTATGTTTTTATTCCCATATTGGTCATCATTACCTTGATTTATCGGGGCTTTGCAATCAACCTTACGGTGTCCGTGGCCATCGGCCTCTTTTTGCTTTTCGCCTATGCGGACAACACGTTGCGGCCCCCGGTGACCAAGATCTGGGAAGCCCTGGAAGAAGGGACCGTGTCCCTTTTGCACATTGCCAGTGCGGTTATCGCCGCCAACATGATCATGTCCATGATGGTGTTGAGCGGACTGGCTTCCAAGTTCTCCATCGTCATGTTGAAGATTAGCGGCTCCAGTATGCTTTTGGCCGCACTGTTTACCGGCGTTTTCAGCCTCATTTTGGGCATGGGCGTGCCGCCCATCGCCACCTACGTTTTGACTTCGGCCCTGACGGCCCCGGCCATTCAAAAACTGGCCATCATGACCGGCATTCCGGAAGGGCCGGCTCTGTTGGCGACGCATATGTTTTTATTTTATTTTGCCGTGCTGGCGGAAGTCACGCCACCCGTGGCCCTTTCGGCCTATGCGGCGGGAGCGGTCATGGGAACGGACCCCATCAAAACGGGCGTTTTTTCGGCTCGCGTGGCCCTGCCCAAGTATTTCATCGGGCTCACCTTTATTTTATCCTTCAGCGGCACGGCTCTTCTTATTGCTCCCGTCACGGAAACCCTGTCCGGATGGCCGGCGTTTCAGGCGATTGCCCTGCGCTATTTGGCCTCCCTCGGAGCCGTCATTTTCCTCAATGTGGGCGTGGTGGGCTACCTGTTTCGTCGATTATCGACGGTGGAACGTTGGATTAGCGGTATCTGCGGGCTGCTGCTTTTCTATCCTCACCTTTGGTTCAATGCAGTGAGCGCCTCGGTGGCCTTGGTCGTCGGTGCAAGAGCATGGCTGAGTCGGCCCAGAGTTGCGGAAGCTCACCCGATGTAGGAGTGGGGCGGGTACGCCGCGACAAGACGCTCATGGGGCGAACAAATCACGCCTTTGGAAAAGAGTGCCCGCACGATATGGCAGCACGCGGCGCTTCGATAAAGTTGAGGGGATCCGAACCGCTTCCTGGAGAGCTCCTGCGGCGTCATGTGAATCCACGTCGCGCCGTAGGGCGCGTTGACGGGGGATGAAGGTCAGCTCATCTTCTTCCCCTGAAAGCGCGGCCGTGTCACCCGCGTTGCCCACGCCAGAAAACCCGTTTTCGGAGGGTGTCAAAGTCTTGCCCTTATTGATGCGGGCCGACGGCGCACGCCTGAGGTAAAATTTAGGGTTTCAGTGGTGACGAGAAAGGGCGCCTGGCATTAAAAGGGTAAGGATCCTGGGGGGGTGAGTGTGATCGGGCAGCCACAAAGGTCGTCCTTCCATCCGACACGGGCCGCCCATAGAAGAAGGGAAGGTGGCGCCTGCCAGATGAAGGGGGCGCGTTCATGGCCATGAGGATACTGCACCGTCTCGGTTCTGAGGTGTGGTGGGCGGTGTGAATGCTGGTGATTTTGAAAGCCCCGCGGGATGCCATGGGCCGCGAAATGGTTCATCGATGGGGGGCGTACGTGGTTTCCACAAATGAAGTTCGTGAACCCATGGCTAAGGCTTGATCAGGTGGGCGGGAAGAAGGCGCCGCGTAAGCTCAGCTCGAAATGAGCTGGGAAAAGGCTTTTGTCCCAAGCACATGGCCAGCAAATCCATGTCGTCCAGGGACAAAAGGGCTTCGAGTTCCACAAGATCCTGCTCGTTGAGTTCGTTGGCGTGATCCTCCCAAAAGCGCGAAAGAATGAGTTCCAGTTCCTGAGTGGCGCGCCGCCGGCATAAGTAACGCAGCCTTCGCCGCATCCTGTCTATGGCCTCGTTTTCAGGAGAATGAACCTTGTCGGTCGCCATAAAAATCCTTCCTGCTTCGTGATTCCCCGTGTTCACCGGAGCATTCATTTCGAGTCGAGACACATTCCCTCACCCACGCGATGACTTCCTCAATGACTGCCTTATGGTACAGCATGGCCACGTGGCTCATGGGCGGCATCCAGCGCACCCGCCAATGGCAGCAGGTGGGCACCAGAGCCTCCGTGGGAAGCACCATGTTGTCCACGGGAGACGCCAATGCCACGCATGAAAGGTTCTGGGGCGGAAAGGAGGCCTCGTGTTGTTCGATTTTTTCGATGAGCGGGCTTCGATACCCGAGGGATCGGCCCAGTGCCCCGAATGCCAACACGGCCAGGCGGCTTCCTTGGTGGGGAGTGCCCAACGTCAAGCAGCCGGCCAAGGTGTTGGGGCCGACAGAGACGGCGGCGTGTCGAGCCAGAAGGCCGCCAAGACTGTGGCCCACGAGCAGAATGGGCCGCAAGGGTTCGGCACGGCGCAAGGTTTTCAGGTGGTGGGCAAGCCGTGCGCTAATCTGAAAAAAATCGGCGGCCCAACTCTCGTAAGACCATGGGCGCAGATCGTGAAAGCCCGCCCGCCTTAAGGCCCGATGCAAGGGTAGAAAAGCGCTGCGATTATGGTAAAGACCGTGAATGGTGATGACGATGGGATCGGCGTTGTCGAAGCGCCGCGAGCGCTTTTGGCGTTCGGGAAGCAGCCCCAGGGGATAGGTGAGCAGGGCCAGGGTCTGGGCGAAGATGGCCCACAGAAATCCTCGAAGCACCCAGCGCCCTGGACGGCCTTGGAACCGGTTTCGTAGACTGTCCGAAGTCATTCCGTTGGCCGTGTCATACCAGAAAAGAATATAGGTCACAGCGGCAAAGAGAAGGATGCAAGCCAGAAGAAAGCACAGCACGCCGGTCACAGCCAACCTCTTTCCTTCAAAAAACCGAGAACATCCTTCAGCTCGGGGACGCAGCCGTCGGGAGCCGGTATATTACCGTTGAGGATCTCGGCCAGGACGGGTCGCTCCCTTTCCGGCCGGCACAGAATCCACAGGCTGTGCATGCCGACGCGGCGTGCCGGAGCGATGTCCAGTTCATAAGAGTCGCCGATCATCCAGCACCGGTCAAGGCCATGGCGGCGCGCGGCGCCCAAGGCCTGTTGATAAAGCGATTCCGAGGGTTTCTTGACGCCAGCTCGGTAGCTGAGAAACCGAAAGTCCACGAGAGCGTCGATTTCCCCGCAGGCTTTTTGAAATCCTAAAAAGAACGGATGCCAGATGTTGGAAATAAGCCCCACGCAGTGTCCCGCCTCCTTGAGGCGGCGAATTAGAGGCGTGGCTTCGGGGATTTGCCGCACGCAGGCAATTTGATCATGCCACACGCGGCGAACTTCCCGTGCCAGCGTGGTCCGTTCAATGGAAGGCAGCAGCTGTGCCATGGCTTCACTGATGGTTTCGGGGTTTTCGGCGTTCAAGGTCATCATGAGCTTGCCCACCGCTTTGGTTTGATCTTCGTTAAGGTGAAGCGCTGCGCCGAGCAGGCGTCGTGGGGATGCGGGGGCACCGGTGACCAGAGTCTGTCCGATATCGAAGAAAAAAGCGGCCTGAGGCATGATGCGTCCTCAAAGGTTTTATTCCTGTCGAAAAGGAAGGCCGTCCCGAAGGCAGCGTTCGGCCCGTTCCAATTGCCGGCCCAGGTAGAGGGCGTGATTGATGTCCGAGAGCGCGTTGTCTCGTGCCAGTTCATGTTGAATGCGGGATGCTTTGGCGTGACGATAGGTTTTGAGCGTCACATCGCCGTAACGGTGTTCCACCAGTATATGGTCCCCGTCCAAAGAGATGCGAAAATAGCCCATGGGGTCTTCTCGGTAGGTGAACGACTTCTCTGAAGCTATCAGGGCCGCTCGATCCGACTGCCTTGCATCGATGGAAATGGAATGGCTGAAGATCGTCATGGGTCCGGGGGGCAGAGAAACAGCTCTCGCCACGTGGTGAAGCACGGCCATGAGGCCGTAGAAATTCACCAGCCAAGCATCCAAAGCGTTGTGGGTGCGAAATGAAGCCGTGAGCGTCAAAGCCCCCTGAAAAAGACGAAAGAAAGCACTCACCAGGCAGGGATGCCCTGAATCTGCCACCAGATCCCGTCGCGGATCCCACAGGACGGCGTAGGCCTTACGATCTTGAGGGTCTTTACGAAGACGGTCGATTACGGCCTCAAGACTGTCCACGCCGAAATGGGCGCGCAAACGGTTTCCGTAGTTGTAGGTTTCGTCCGGTTCTATGGACCCGCTGAGGATGTCCTGCTGGTAGCGATACAGTTTTTCCGGATCGAACCCGTAGCGCTGCAGCAGAGCTTCAGGCACCGGGGCGGGATGTTCCACCACCACCTTGATGTTTTGCAGTTCTCGCCGTTCTCCCTTAGCCAACGTGACGGGTACCCCGAACCGATACAATAAGGCGATGAGATCCTTCCAGGCGCTCAAAGGGTCATCGGCCACGATGGTGTGGGCTCGAGGGTTGCTTGGATACACGGCCACGCGCACCTGGGGCAGAGGGATGCGCAGGCGCTGTGCCGGACTGCCGGAAAGGGGTTGATAGTTTTTAAGGAACCGTATCAGGTCTTCGGCTTCGGGATTGTCCTGAGGCGATCCGAAGGAGAGGATGGCGGGCGGTCTTTTAAAATGTTCTGGGCGCACCAGATCGTCGATGACGCGTCGAGTGCTTCGAATTCGAACGGGCATGGGGGTTCCGTGCGCCGTGGGTTCATAGGCCACCGTCGCGTCTCCGTAGGGTTCCAGACCGTGCTCAAAAAAAGCCTGCAATTCCTTGAGAGATCCGGATCGATCCCGGCCGTAAACCACGAGGGTGTCGATCTGAGGATTGTAAAGAAGGTTTCTCAAAAGTTCACGAAGCCCGTTGCCGTAAAGGGTGCCGACAACGGCCACGGGGCTGGTGTCGGGATAAAGGTCGGCGCCGCGTCGCCGCAGCCGTTGGAGCACCACATCAGGTCGAGACCACAGGGTCAGAAGGCCCACGGTTCCGGTCGGGTTAATGCGCAGGATCTGTTCCTCACAGTGAAGCGGAATGAACACCGGTTTCATGAGTTCGGAATGAAATCGGTGGCGGGCGTGCGCCGCCGGGACGTGATGTTGCGAATGTCGGACAGAATATAGTCGTAAGTTTCCGGTGAAATGAGCAACCGTTCAAAGGTTTCGATTCCCGCTTCTCGAACTGCCCGCTGCCAAAACAGGTCGCGTTCCGGAGTGGCCGAATCATAGGTGTGTTCGTAATAGACGGCTCGTATGCGCGCCGTGGCGATGAGTTTCAGGCACACATAGCAGGGCGCCAAGGTGGTGTAGAGCGTGGCCCCTTCGACAGAAATGCCGTAGCGGGCGGCCTGCGCGATGGCGTTGGCTTCGGCGTGGCTTGCCTTGCAGAAGTTGTACTTGTCCACGTCGGGAATGCCCAGGCTGCGCCGATAGCAGTAGGGGCGGCCATCGGGCAGGTCGGGTTGATCGATGCAATGGGGCGCTCCGGGCATGGCCCCATTGTATCCCGTGGAAAGAATATGGTTGTCCTTGACGATCACTGCGCCGGTGGGTCTGGAATTGCAAGTGGAGCGCGTGCTCACGATTTTGGCAATGAGCATGAAGTATTCGTGCCAATTGGGACGTTGCCTCGGCATCGTGTTTACCTATGATCCGTTTTCCGCCACCTGGTGATACAGAAAGCAGCGCACCATATGACCTTTGGCGACGGGTTCCAGGGATGGCACCAGGCGCCGGCACATTTCCATGGCTTTGGGGCAGCGTGGATGGAAATGGCAGCCTTCGGGAGGATGCAGAGGACTGGGGAGGTCTCCCGTCAGGCCTTTGCGCTCCTTTTTTTGGTTCGGATCGGGAAAAGGCGCTGCTTCCAGCAGCGCCTGCGTATACGGGTGCATGGGTGCGTTGTACAGCGTCTTTTTGTCGGCGGATTCCACGAGACGCCCCAAATACATGACGGCCACACGATCACTGATGTGGCGGACCACCGAAAGGTCGTGGGACACGAAAAGATAGGTCAAGCCGAACTGTTCCTGAAGGTCCATGAGCAGGTTGATCACCTGAGCCTGAATGGACACGTCCAAGGCGGACACGGGTTCATCGCAAATGATGAGTTCCGGCTGCAGCGCCAAGGCTCGAGCGATCCCAATGCGCTGGCGTTGGCCTCCGCTGAATTCATGGGGGTACCGGTGAATGTGTTCCGGCCGCAGCCCCACCACTTCCATGAGGTGGCGCACCCGTTGCTGTCGTTCGGCGGGCGTGCCCACCTTGTGAATGACCAGCCCTTCTCCGATAATGCGCCCCACGGTTTGACGCGGGTTCAAGCTGGAATAAGGGTCCTGAAAAATGATCTGCATGCGACGGCGCAAAGGTCGCAACTGGGCACGGCTTAAAGCCACGATGTCCAAGCCAGAAAAGATGATGCGACCTGACGTTGGCCTTTCCAACAGAAGAATCACGCGACCCAAGGTGGACTTCCCGCAGCCGCTTTCCCCCACCAGCCCGAGGGTTTCTCCTTTGCGAATGGTCAAGCTTACACCGTCCACGGCCTTGACCACGCCCACCTGGCGGCGAAACACCCCGCCCGTGACCGGATAGTGTTTCTTCACCTGATGTAGAACCACCAGGTCTTTCGAAGATTCCGTGTGTGCTATCAGCCTTTCATTCATCCTGAATTATTCTGATCCTCCTTGACGTAAAGCCAGCATCGCACCTGGTGCCCAAGTTCTATCGTCATCAGAGGCGGTTCTTCTGCATAACAGCGGTCCATAGCGAACTTACAGCGATCATTGAACCGGCATCCCGCAGGCAGGGCCAAAAGGCTGGGAACCACACCTGGAATGGCTTCCAACCGGCGTTTATCGTCTTCCACCAGGCTGGGAATGGACCGCAGCAGTCCCTGAGTATACGGGTGTAGAGGATGATGAAAAAGCTCAGACACCGGAGCCTCTTCGACGACGCGCCCGGCGTACATGACCACCACATGTTCGGCGGTTTCCGCCACCACGCCCAAATCATGGGTGATGAGCAAGACGGCCGTTCCCGTGGTGCGCCTGAGCTCGTCCATGAGTTCCAGGATCTGCGCTTGAATGGTTACATCCAAAGCCGTGGTTGGTTCGTCGGCGATGAGAAGCCGCGGGTTGCAAGCCAAAGCCATGGCAATCATGACGCGCTGGCGCATGCCGCCGCTCATCTGATGCGGGTAATCGCGAAGGCGGGATTCCGCTGACGGAATCCCCACCATGCGCAGCAGCCCCACGGCGCGATCCAAGGCTTCCTTACGGGAAAGCTTCTGATGCAGCTCCAGCACTTCAGCGATTTGGTCCCCGACACGAAACACAGGGTTCAAGGACGTCATGGGTTCCTGAAAGATCATGGAGATTCTGTTGCCGCGAACATGGCGCATGTCAGGTTCGGAAAGCTGCACCAAGTCTGTGCCGTCAAAGAGGATGCGCCCGGAAACAATTTTTCCGGGAGGTTCGGGAATGAGCCGCATGATGGACAAGGCCGTAACCGACTTGCCGCAACCCGATTCGCCGACCAAAGCCAAGGTCTTTCCCGACTCGAGGGAAAAGCTCACATCGTCCACAGCCTTGACCGTGCCGCGATCCGTAAAGAAGTACGTGGTCAGATGATCCACCTGAAGCAGAGGGGGCATGGGAAACGGTCCTTTGTTATTCACGCAGCCGGGGATCCAGCGCATCGCGCAGGCCATCCCCCAAAAGGTTAAATCCCAAAACGGAAAAAAGAATCATGAGGCCGGGAAAGGTGACGGCCCACCAGGCCCTCAAAATCAAGGCTCGACCATTGGCCAACATGGCTCCCCATTCCGGAGTGGGCGGCTGAGCGCCCAGCCCCAAAAAGCTCAACGCGGCGGCTTCCAAAATGGCCGAAGCAAATCCCAATGTCGTTTGCACAATAAGAGGGGCCAGGCAATTGGGCAGAATATGCAAAAAAATCAAACGGCCATCACCGGCTCCCAAGGCTCGAGCCGCCTGGACGTAGTCCTTGGCGTATTCTTCCAAAACGGAACCACGGACCAGTCGCGCGTACCGAGGAATACTCACCACGCCGATGGCGATCATGGCGTTTTGTAAACTGGGCCCCAAAAAGGCCACAATGACAATGGCCAAAAGTATGCTCGGAAAGGCCAGCAAAAGGTCCATAAAACGCATGATTCCATTGTCTAGAACGCCTCCGTAAAAACCGGCAACAGATCCCGCCAGGGTGCCGAAAAAAAAGGCGATGGACACGGAGACGACGCCCACGACCATAGAAATGCGGGCCCCGTAAATGAGGCGGCTCAGAAGGTCACGCCCGAAATCGTCTGTGCCCAGCACATGAGCCCAGGAGCCACCATGTTGCCAAACGGGCGGTTTGAGTTTTTCGTACAGAGATTGTTTCAGCGGGTCATGAGGGGCCAGAACGGGGGCCAAAATGGCCATGGCCAAAAAAAGCACGATGATGAAAAAACCGGCCACCGCCGTCTTATTCTTTCGAAGCCGGCTCAGAGCTTCCGCGAAGGGGCTGTAAGAAGGCTCCGCACGCGTGGCGGCTTGAGAAAGGGCGCTTGAACTGGATGCGACGTGGGCAGCGTGCATGTTAGGACACCTTGATGCGAGGGTTGATCCAGGCGTAGAGAATGTCCACGACCATGTTGATGGTCACAAAGGTGGTGGCAATCAGCATGGTGCCTCCTTGCACCGCATTGAAATCCCGCGCGTAGACAGCGTTGAGAAGCCAAAGGCCGATACCCGGCCAGGCAAAGATAGTTTCCGTGAGAATAGCGCCCCCGAGCAATATACCGAACTGCAAGCCGATGACGGTGATGATAGGGATAAGAGCGTTCTTGAGGGCGTGTTTGTAGTGCACAAGGTGTGGCGGCAGTCCCTTGGCTCTGGCGGTGCGAATGTAGTCCTGGCGCAACACTTCCAGCATGCTGGAGCGCGTGATGCGGGCAATGATCGCCATGGGAATGGTGCTCAGGGTAAAGGCCGGCATCACGATGTGCCACAGCGCGTCTCGAAAGCCTTTCCAGTTGCCGGTGAGCACACTGTCCACAAGGAGCAAACGGGTGATGGGTTCCACGTGCACATCGTAGCTGAGTCGGCCGGACAAGGGAAGCCAGCCCAGATGCAGGGAAAAGATGATCATGAGGATTAGGCCCAGCCAAAAGATGGGCATGGACACGCCAACCAGGGAAAAAAGCATGCTGGAATAGTCAAACACGGAGTATTGGCGCGTGGCGGAAATGACTCCGGCCAGCATGCCCAGGCTAACGGCAAAAACCATGGCCGCCAAAGACAGTTCCACGGTGGCGGGAAAGCGTTCGGCGATTTCGGTGGTGATTTTTTCATTGGTGCGCAGAGCGCGGCCCAAATCGCCGCGCACGAGCCTTGAGACGAACATGGCGTACTGGACGTGCAACGGCCGGTCCAAACCCAGTTCCCGGCGCAGTTCCTGAAGGGCCTCTTCGGACGCCCGTTCTCCCAGCATCATTTCGGCGGGATCTCCGGGCACCAGGTGAATCATGATAAACACCAACACGGAGATGCCAAACACGGTGGGGATTAACGTCAGCGCACGTCGCAAAACAAACGCAACCACAAGTTCCTTTCCTTGGCTATGGGGTCAAATCTTGATTGATGCCAAACTCTAGCCACGGACTGGCATGGTCAGATCTTCACTTATGCCATGGGTCACATCCTAGATTTGTGGACAGGCTGCCTGGAGCGTGTCCGACAATGCCTCCTTTGCGCCGTTCACGGCTCATCGGTCCCCGAAGGGTTTGTTTCGAATCAGCGGGGTTCCGGGAATCCACAATGTCCAGAACGTTCTGCACCCCCGCGTGCGCGGGGGTGACCACTGGGCAGCCGAGATGGCTTCGAAGCTCCGCTATGGACTCCCGCATGCGCGGGAGTGACGGGCTGCGGTGTTCGCACATAGCCATCTAGGCATCGATCCAGACCTTGTGCAGACGGACGCTGGACGTCGGGTGCAGCTTGAAGTTCATCACGGACTTCTTCATGGGCCACACCACCAAAGAGTGTGCCACGTTGATCAATGGCACTTCTTCATGGATAAGTTCTTGAGCCCGCCGGTACAGCTTGATGCGTTCCTCTTTGCTGGATGCCTGTTTGGCCTTCACGATGAGCTCGTGGTACTCTTCGTTTTTCCACTGCGTGCGCACGTTGGGATCGGCATAGCCGTCCAGCAGCACGGCCAGAAAATTATCCGGATCCCCATTGTCTCCCGTCCAGCCCAACTGAAACAGGTCCATGGATGGATCTTGCTCCCGCTGCTTTTTGAGGTACGTGCCCCATTCAAAGGTGACCAGTTCCACATCGATGCCCACCTTTTTGAGGTCCGCTTGAATGGCCTCGCCTACCTTCATGCCGTTGGGATTGTACGGCCTGGGCACGGGCATGCTCCAGAGGGTAATTTTGGTCTGGCCGGCTTCTTTGAGTTTGTCAAAGAACTTGGCTTCCTCCAGGAGTTTTCTAGCCAATTCAGGGTCATAGGGATGGTCTTGAATGTCGTCGTTGTATCCCCACATGGTGGGTGGAATGGTGTTCTTGGCTACCTGCCCGAGCCCGTAATAGATGTTGTCCACGATGGCCTTCTTGTTGATGGCGTGGGCGATGGCTTTGCGCACCCGCTTGTCCTGCCAAAGGGGTTTGGTGTGGTTGAAGCTCACGTAGCCGATGTTCATGCCCGGCTGAGACACCAGCTTCAGGTTGGGATCCTTGGAGGCCAGCTCGATATCTTCCGGGTTTGGAAACTGGCAAATATCGATATTACCTGTCTTGAGCTCCAGAAAGCGTACGGAGTTGTCGGGAATGGTGCGGAAGATGACCCGATCCAGGTAGGGCCGTCCGTTCCAGTAGTCAGGATTGGCATCTAAAATGATGCGATCGTCTTTGATCCATTTGACGAATTTGAAAGGGCCGGTTCCCACGGGATTGCTTTTAAAATCGGGGCCTAGCTTCAGCACTGCGGTCGGACTCACGATGGCGGCGAAATCCATGCCCATGTTGGCGATAAAGGGCGCCTCAGGCCTCAGCAGCTTAAAGACGACCGTGTAGTCGTCCACCGCTTCGATGCTTTCCACGATCCTGTCCATCTCCATCGACAGCCAGTATTCCGCCGGGGGCTGGTCCTTGGGGAATTCCCATTGGGTCTTGAAAAACTTGACTTTCTTTTCCTTCATCATGCGGCCCAGGGAAAAGACCACGGCATCCGCGTTGAAATCCGTGCCGTCGTGAAATTTCACGCCCTTGCGCAGATGAAAGGTATAGGTCAGTCCATCGGGCGACACGTCCCAGGATGTGGCCAAACCGGGGACGATGTCTGTGGATTCATCGGCATACAGGACCAATTGGTCGTAGACGTTGTCGCAGATCATGAAAGAATTGCCGTCGGTTTCAAAGGCAGGATCCAGCCCCACACTGTCGCCGCCTCGGCCGAATACCAATGTCCCACCTGTTTTGGGCGTCGCCGCCGAAGCCCCGACAGCCCACAACATACCCAGAACCACGACCCATACGCTCAACCGCCTCATCCTCATTGCTCCTTTCCTTTGGGTTGTGTTTTAGGGCGCTCCCGCTTTCCACCACGATCACCTTTGGCTGTTTTTAGCGTTCATGCCGTGGAAGCACCTCTTCGTCCCAGGGTTTTTTCACCGTGCCTCCGGCTTTCCTCTGAGAGACGTTCGAACGCCTAGCTTTCCCCACGCCGGAAAAACAGGTGCACAGGTAGCAGATCTTGTGTACAATGTCAAAATCATCGATGGGGAGAAAATTGAAGCAGGAAGGAAATGCTGTGGCGCAAAAATCAGAAAAGGACCCCACAAGCTTGAAGGAATGGATGGACCGCGTCAAGGAATCCATGGGAGGGGGGGGATCCGACCACCAGAGACGCAAGATGCATTTTTCATTCTGGTATTTTCTGCTGGCCCTCTTGGTCATCTCCTGGATTCACGATGTGATGGTCCAGCAACAGCGCATTCAGATTGCCTATTCGCAGTTTAAAGAGTTGGTGCACCAAGGAGCCGTCAAAAACCTGGTGATTGATGCAAATCGCATCACGGGAGAAATCACGCAGGGAGACCTTGCCAATCGACGGTTTGCGACCGTGCGCGTGGAAGACCCCGACTTGGTTAGGCTTTTAGACCAGCACGGCATTGCCTACACGGGGCGCCTGGAAAATCGTATTCTGGAAGCCATTCTCTCCTGGCTTTTGCCCATGGCGATCTTCATTCTCTTTTGGGGTTTTCTTATTCGGCGCATGGGGGGAGGACCCCAGGGGGTTTTGTCGGTGGGGAAGGCTCGCATGAAAATCTATGCCGAAAAACAGGTGGGCATCACCTTTGACGATGTGGCAGGCATCGACGAAGCCAAGGTGGAATTACAGGAGATTGTTGAATTCTTAAAAAATCCTGAGAAATTTCAGCGACTGGGCGGAAAGATTCCCAAAGGCGTCTTGCTGGTGGGCGCTCCGGGTACGGGCAAGACTCTCTTGGCCAAGGCCGTGGCGGGAGAAGCGGGCGTCCCGTTTTTCAGCATGAGCGGGTCCGATTTTGTGGAAATGTTTGTGGGAGTGGGAGCCGCGCGCGTGCGGGATCTGTTTGCGCAAGCCAAGCAGAACGCGCCCTGCATCATCTTCATCGACGAACTGGACGCCCTGGGCAAGGCTCGGGGCTTGAATCCCGTGGGTGGCCATGACGAAAGGGAACAGACCCTGAACCAGCTTTTGGTGGAAATGGACGGCTTTGAAGCCAATTCGGGTGTCATCATCATGGCGGCAACAAACCGCCCGGAAATCCTGGACCCGGCCTTGCTCCGCCCTGGCCGCTTTGATCGTCATGTGGCCGTGGACAAACCGGATATTCGCGGGCGTGAAGCCATCCTCAAGATTCATACTCGCGACGTACAACTGGCCGACGATGTGGACTTGCAAAAGGTTGCCGCCATGACCCCTGGGTTCGTGGGGGCGGATCTGGCCAATCTGGTCAATGAAGCGGCCTTACTTGCGGCACGGCGCAACAAGGACGAAGTGGGCATGGCGGAATTTCAGGAAGCCATTGAGCGCATCATCGGGGGGCTGGAAAAGAAGAATCGGGCCATGAACCCCAAGGAAAAGAAAATTGTGGCGTATCACGAGGCGGGCCACGCCCTGGTGGCCATGAGTGTGCCGAATGCGGACCCGGTGAACAAGGTGTCCATCATTCCTCGAGGTATCGCCGCTCTGGGCTACACGCAGCAGATGCCGACCGAAGACCGCTACCTCATGACTCGAGAAGAACTCCTGGATCGCCTGTGCGTGCTTCTGGGGGGGCGCGTGGCGGAAGAACTGGTCTTTGGTGACGTCTCCACGGGGGCTCAGAACGACCTGCAGCGGGCCACGGACATTGCTCGCAGCATGGTCATGGAATACGGCATGAGCGAAATTCTCGGCCTGATGAGCTTTACGCGGGAACCCCGTAGCGCGTTTCTGGATGTGGGCATGACCCCTCGAGGCCGTGAGTACAGCGAAAAGACGGCACAGGAAATCGACGCCGAGATTCGGCGCCTCATTGAAGAAGCCTACAACCGCGTGCGCGGCATCCTCACGTCCAAACGCGCCTACCTGGACCAGATGGCCCAAACCCTTTTAGAACAGGAAGTCTTGGAAGGGGAAGCCCTTCGTGAACTGGAAAGCCAGGTGCGCAGCACTTGAGGCTTTGAAAAAAGTCGCTTCACAACACCGCGCCGCCTTTTGCCGCGGCAGGAGCACCGCAACGTACGATAGGGTTTCGTGGGTTGCGCGGTGCTTCTTCCTATTTCGTCGGTCTCTCCCACAGCTGGCCATGGAAGGGAAGAGGGGATTCCTTGACGCTCGAACGGTTTTTTATGATTGAAGTCATTCCGCCTTCACGGTTCAAAGCTTTACGGCTTTGACATGAAGGAGGCCAGGTACCATAAGGGGAGGTGGTCCTGGGCGTGTTTCAAGGCGGCGTCCAGCTGGGCGTAGTCGGGTTGATGGCGGGCCAACAGTCTCCAAAAGGCGCTGTCGTGCCGAGAATGCCGGCTGTGACACAGCTCGTGGATGATGACCATCTCCACCAACTCTGGAGGTAGGAAAAGAAGCGCTGCATTAAGGCTCACGGTGCCTCGCGAAGAGTAGCTGCCCCAGCGCGTTTGTGGCGTGGTGATTCTGACCCGCGCCCATGAAAGACCGGTGCGCCGAGCCACGACATGCACCCAAGGTGTCAGCACCCGTTTGGCTTCTTCTCTGAGCCATCGGCGTAAAAGCCGGCAGCATGCGGGTACCTGGGAAACATCGCCTTGCAGCTGAAGCCGTGGCGGGCGGTGGGTCCAGGTGAGTTCCAGAGTCTTGACGGAGCCGGGTCCATAAACCACGGCCCAGGTGGTGTTTACGGCTTTAAGAAAAATGCTTTGCGGCAGGATGTCCGGTCGCCGAAAGGTGCGGCATCGATCCTCAATGCCGGCAAGGGCCTTTTCAATCCAATCTCGATGGTGGTGAAGGATGCGGGGAATGTGCCGCGGGTTAAAGCCCTTGGGGACTGTCAGCACCAAGCCGGTTTCCGGGCGCACACGTAAAATGACACGTTTGGCTCGCGCGTTTTCCTTCACGTGATAGAAAGGCGGCCAGGATCGGCCATCGTGGTTTTCCATCATTCCGCCTGTACTTCGCCAAAAAAGAAAACCCAACGTGACCCGTTAAGGGTTCACCTTTGTGTGGATCACGGCAGGCCTTCCGCCACAGCGTACCGGCCGCCAATGCAAGTCCTGGATGGGTGCCGCACCCCGGCGAGTCCGCTTCGCGCCTTGCGACGCTCCAATGGGGATCAAACGGAGCGTGGGGGCGCAATCCCTCCGGGACGCCCAAGCGCGCACCGCAACGACCCTATTGCCATGATGTCAAGGGGGCTGGCCCCGCTGCATCGGGGCAGCCCTTGTCGTTGTCCGTTACGGTTTCACCGTTCTACCTCCTTTGTGGCCTTCCAGGTCTGCACCAAAGACACCAAGGTGCGCACCCCGAACCCGGTCGCCCCTTTGGGAATCCAGCCCAAGTCTTTGTCGGCCCACACGGTTCCGGCAATGTCCACATGGGCCCAGGGAACGGTGTCCGGCACGAACTGCTTGAGAAACATGGCGCCGATAATGGTGCCAGCCTTGCGATTCCCTACGTTCTTGATGTCCGCCACATCGCTCTTGATGTCCTCGAAATAAAAATCATAAAGCGGCAAAGGCCAAAACAACTCCCCTAAAGGCGTGCCGATTTCTTGAATGGCCCGCATGAATCCCTCATGGTTTCCCAGAAGACCCGCCACACGATCGCCGAGGGCGATGACGCAGGCGCCCGTGAGCGTGGCCAAATCCACCATGGCCACCGGCTCAAACTGCTTGGCGTAGCTCAAGGCATCGCACAAAATCATGCGCCCTTCGGCATCCGTCGAGATGACTTCCACTGTGAGTCCCGCGTGGGTTGTGACCACATCGCCGGGCTTATACGCTCGGCCGTCCGGCATGTTTTCGGTACAGGGCATGAGGGCGAGCACACGCCGAGGAATGTGCAAGTGCCCGATGGCGTCCATGGTTCCCAAAACGGTGGCAGCCCCGGCCATGTCGTGTTTCATCTCTTCCATCTTGGCTGCCGGCTTGATGGAAATACCTCCCGTGTCAAAGGTGATCCCCTTGCCCACGAGCACGAAGGGAGGCTGATTCTCGAGACCCTGAGGGCAGTGTTCCAAGATGATGAACCGAGCCGGCTCTCGAGAGCCTTGTGCCACCGCCACAAAACCTCCCATGCCCAGTTCCTTGGCCCGGTCCAGATCCACGACCTCATAGCGCATGCCGTGATGGGAAGCGATGCGGGCGGCTGCCTGAGCCATGTGCGATGGCGTGACCACATTGGCGGGAGCAGTGGCCAGATCCCGAGCCAAGACAATGCCTTCGCACACAGCCTTGCCCTCCTGCACGATGCGGGGCCAATAGGGCAGGGGGCCTTCCGAACAGACCGCCAGTTCCCTGGGAAAGTCAGACTTTTCCACATCGCGGGTTTTCAAAGCCTCATAGCGGTACAGGCCCAACGTGGCGGCCATAAGGGCTTCCCGCACAAGGGTTTCTTCACTTTCCGGAAGGTCTTCCAAGGCCGCCGTCGAAAGAAGGACGCGCTCCACAGCCAGATCCCTGCAGCGGCGCACGGCCATGGCCGTGGCATGGCGAAAACTTTCCAGGGTCCAGTCTTTTCTTTTTCCCAAGCCCACCAGAAGGAGCCGGGCCACGGGTTCTTCGGCCGGAGCGTAAAGCAGAAGCAGCTCGGCCTTTTTGGCGCGAAAGTCCTTCAGGGCCCGACCATCCTTGAGCCAAGGCGCCTGAGAGTTCATCCATCGGGCGAATCCGGAAAGAGGGGCTTCTTCGTCCTGCCAGGCGTAAAAAATGATGATATCCCCTCTCCACTGGGAAAAAGTCCCTTCCATATGCCTCCATTCCATCCTCTTGCCTCCTTTTGTCGCATCAACGTATTCCACACGCAAACCCTAGAGCATAAAACCTCACAGAGATCCGACGATCCCCTGCCATGCATACTTGCGTTGTGGTTCACCGGCCACTGCCGCCGCCACCGCCTTCTCCTCCGGACGATTCTCCGCCTCCGGGTCCGTAACTAGATCCTGAGGGCGTCGTGGCCGAAGCCACAGCTCCTGCAAGGCCGGATTCCACGCTGTCCGTCCATGCTGCCAGAGCAGCGCTTCTAAAACCCATGGAATTCGAACCCTTGTACCAACGAGGACGGTAAGATCATGCATTGCCGCTTTGGGCCGCCAGGATGTCCACAAACTGTTCATACCACTGCTGTTCCACGTCCAGGCCAAAGCGTAGGACATGCACCAAAATGTTCAGGTCGCGGACCGTGGCAAGATCATAGCCGCGGGCCAACTGAATCTGTTCTTCGAGGTTCCCCAGGGCGCTTTGAAGTTCCAGAAAATTCTGGTTGGCCTTGAGCTCTGGATAGTTTTCGGCGGCGGCAAAAAAAGCCCCAAGGGCCCGGCTCATGGCCCCTTCCGCGGACGCTTGGTCTTTCACGGTGCCGGCCGAGAGGCTTCGCGTGCGAAGCTGTGTGACCCGTTCCAGACCACCCCATACGTGCTGCATGGAGCCCTTCATCATGTCAATAGGATAGGGGGACCAGGTCCGCGCGGCGCTTGAGCTGCACATCTATGCCGCTCCAGGCCTCTTCCACAAGGTTTCTGGCTGGACCAGCCAATTGGAGAGCGGGACGGCAAACAATCCGACCAACACAAATGCAACGATGACCACAGTGCCGATAATCATAAAGACTCCTTTGCATGAGCATCCGTTTGGCCCAATGGAATCATGTGAAATGTGCCTGTTTCGCCGTCGTAGTAAAGGAGTCGGCCGTCGTAAGCCGGTGGGCGCCCCGTGAGGATGCGCAGCACTTCCGTGGCCTGAAGGCTTCCGATGACGGCCGGGGTCGGCCCCGGCACCCCCAAGGCTTGTTCGACTTCGGAACGTTCACGGCGCGCGCCGTAGATGGCTTCGAGCCCAACAGGCGAAGAGGGTAGAAAGGTGCTGACCTGTCCGAACCAGCCGGCCACGGCCCCGTGAATCCAGGGAATGTTTCGCGAGCGACAGACTTTTTCCAGCACAAAGCGGGTTTCGAGGTTGTCCAGAGCATCCACGGCCACGCGGCATGGGCTCAACCATGCCTCGGCTTTTTCCGCGCGAAAGCGTTCCTCATGGACCGTCACGCGAATCAATGGATTCAGGCGAAGGCACTGAGCGGCGGCTTCCGATGCCTTAAGTCGGCCTATGTTTTGGGCATGGGAGAACCATTGGCGGTTCAGGTTGGACGGGCAAAAGAGGTCGTCGTCGCAGAGCACCAGATGCCCGACACCGGCACGAACCAGAAGCTGCGCCACGGTCCCGCCCAGCCCGCCGCAGCCCAAAACGAAGACGGCGGATTCGGCGAGAACCTTTTGTTCTTCCAGCGTGATGGCCCAGAGGTTTTTGAGGTACCGAACGGGAAGAATACCTCGAAGGAGGGCTTCGCGTTGCGCCACCCAGGGCGCGAGGCCTTCCGCTGCGGCCCAGGCCAAGAGATCCGCGTCTTCCACCACACGAACCTCCTTGCCTCCATATTCCAGCGATGTCGTCAGAAAAGGCGATGCCGTCACCGAAAAACTCCTGGTTCAAGGTCCCCCTGCCCATGCCAAGACGCCTGGCGGCGAAAACTTTCACATCGTGCCATGGATAGCTACCACAGGCCATAAGGGAATCCAAGACGTTCGGTAAAGTGTGAGGGAAAACGGCATTGACAAAAAAAAGGGGGGTCGGTAGCTTCGAACACCTAAAGGAAAGGCCGCGTTTTTCGCGGGCTAGGCAGCCTATGAAGGTCTCGGTAGCCTGTGTGGGGCGCCGCAAAGAGAAGGAAAGTGCCGGCCCGCTGCCGAAGATCCGGTTAACGGAGGGGGAAAGCCATGACCGATCGTATTTACAATTTTAATCCCGGCCCTGCTACATTGCCTTTGCCGACCCTGGAAGAAGCTCGAGAGGCCTTGGTCAACTACAAGGGGTCGGGAATGTCCATTCTGGAAATCAGTCATCGGTCGGCACTGTTTGAAGAGGTGCTGCAGTCGGCCATCGCCCGAGTCAAAAGGCTTCTGGGGTTGGATGACCGATACGTGGTGCTTTTCATGCAGGGTGGAGCCAGCCTGCAATTTGCGCTCGTGCCCATGAACCTGGCTTCCGATGCCGCGCCGGTGGACTATGTGGACACGGGCACCTGGTCCACCAAGGCCATCAAGGAAGCGCGGATTCTGGGCAAGAACGTTCGCGTCGTCGCTTCGTCGGAAGACAAGGAGTTTACTTATATTCCTGAAAATATTCCCATAAACACCGATGCGGCTTACCTTCACATCACCTCCAACAACACCATTCGAGGCACGCAGTATCGATCATTTCCTTACGCGGGTTCCGTGCCGTTAGTGAGCGACATGTCGTCGGATATTTTCAGTCGCGTTTTTGACCCCGCGCCGTTTGGGCTGATCTATGCCGGAGCTCAAAAGAACGTGGGCCCTGCGGGGGTGACGCTGGTCATCGTGCGAAAGGACATGCTGGAACGCACTCCGGCGAATCTGCCGACCATGTTAAAGTACACCACACATGCGGAAAAGAATTCCCTCTACAACACACCACCCTGCTTTGCCATTTACATGGTGGACCTGATGCTTAAGTGGTTGGAAGAAGACATTGGCGGCCTTGCCAAAATGGAAGCCATCAACCGAGAAAAAGCTGCCCTACTTTACGATTACATGGACAGTCAAGATTTCTATCGAGGCACGGCACGGCCAGATTCCCGTTCGTGGATGAACGTGACCTTTCGGTTGCCTTCGGCCGACCTGGAGAAGAAGTTCATCGACGAAGCGCAAAAGGCCGGCCTGGGGGGGCTCAAAGGGCATCGGTCCGTGGGTGGGTGCCGAGCGTCCATCTACAACGCCATGCCGATACAAGGGGTTCGCGCCCTGGTGGAATTCATGAAGGACTTTGCCACAAGGAATGGCTGAGGCGCCCATTTTCCTTTAAGGAATTCCTTGCTCGTGCCGAATCTTTTATGGAAACCTTTCCGCGGTGCCATGAGGGTCAAAGCGGCCCGAGGCGTGCAGCCGGCTTTCATGGAGCGTTCCCCAAGGAGTGAAGCAGGACGTGGCGGCAGTGACATCTCCAGCGAAGAGTTTGAGGCCCGGGGCCGCCGTCGACATTGTGCTCAGAGTCGATTTCTATCGGGAAGTCATGGACGTGCGTCGTGCCATGATCTATGACGTGGAGGGCACCACCCTAGTGGTGTCCCGCCCCACGCCCGATGTGAAACCGGATCATGTGGGCCGGCGGTGCACGGTCACCTTTGTCGTTCGCGAAAATGAATTCAAGAACCGCTACGGTGTGCCTGCCAAAATCGTCGAGCTAAAGGATAATTATACTATTCGCAAAGGTGCCTCAGTACAGGCCATGATTTTGAAGGTTTTGGGAAGCGTGGAGCCCTTCAATCTGCGCATGGCCTACCGCGTGCGGCCCCCCATTACCAGCGGCATTGCCCTTGAAGTGAACGGGGAGAGAGTCAGCATCTTGGATATTTCCACGGGAGGAGCCCGCTTTCTTTCCTCGGTAAGGCCCCCCTTGCAATATCGCCAGCGTGTGGAAATCGTGTTGCATCTGGACGACACGTCCCACGCGTTCCATGCCTTTGTGGTTCGAACTCGTGAGCCCGAGTCTCGAGGCAGTGTGCGGGCGGCTCAGGAAGTGGCCGTGCAGTTTTCAGGAATGGATAAGCGCGTGCGAGAATACTTGGCCAAGCGCATTTTGCAGATCGATCGAGAATTGCGCGCCAAGGGTCTCGAGAAAACCTGAGCAATCAGGACCACGCGAAGCACCGCCAGACCGTTTTTGTGAAGAGGAACGGTTGTCCCTAGGTTTGTTGGCCGCCGTAACGCTGGCTCTGACATCGTTCATTGATGCCGTTTCGCTTCTTAGAGGCTTCCTCTCACCTTCAAGAGGGTAGGCCCTTGCGGTCGCTCATGTGCTTGCCCTTGGAGCCCCCTTTCGTCAGCGCGTCTGGAATCATCAGTCCACGGGATCCTTGATGGGAGAACGGTCGTCCCGCCCGCCGGCTCCGCGTGCTAGGGGCCCCCGCCTCCGGGGAAAACTCCTTGTGGGCACTCGTGATAAAGCAGCCTGCCCACTAGAGAAAACCTCCGTGCAAGTATTGTGACCTCGCACTGGACTGGACCAACCATACGCGTTGGATTTGGTTAGCAAAAGGTTGTGTGATGGAAAAAAAGAGCGGTTAAGCCAGCTCGAAGAAAGCGATAAAAGGCCAATGGTCAAAGCGAGATCGTGCCGGACATTCTCAAGGACCACAAAACCATCGTGGATGGGGCACGCGAGCACGATGTCAAACAGAGCGAGATTCAGCAATCGGTCGATACATTAAATGCTTTCGGGACGCAGGCTCAAGAGTCTTTTCGAAATCCGTGGAAGCGGCCGAGCAGAGGGAGCTGAAGCGGCACCGTGAAAAGATTGGCGAATGGGTGCTGAAAATCGAGGTTTTAAAAAAAAGCCGAGGCTGCTCACAGCCAGAAAGAGAGCTCGTTTTACGATGGAAAACGGTGCTAGAAGCCCAGGGCCATAAAGTGAGTTGGCGCAAGGTCGCTGAATGGGTGGGGTTTGTGGGTCGACGGTGAACGACAGACCCCGAAGGTGCAAGCCGGCTGGGGTTGATCGGCAGGTGGAACAGGCCATCGATCAGCCTATTCGGCGTTATCCCCGTTATGGTTTTCGAAAGATCACCATCATGCTTTGTCGGCTTATGGGCTTGATGGTCAACAAGAAAAAGGCCCAGCGAATCATTGGGCGCCATGGTTGGACCGTGTTTCAACGTAATGGAGGAGGCATGCGGCCTCGTGCTCAAAAGAAACCCTCGGTGGCAGAAGGTCCCCATGAGCGTTGGCAACGGATTTGACCCACTTTTTCTGCTTGAATTCCGGGTGGTGTCATGTGGTTGCGGTGATCATCTGTTGGAACCGGGAGATTGTGGTTTATCGCATCAGCCGGCGACAAAACGCCAAGGTGGCGAAAAGGGGCTTTGGAAGATGCGCTCATTCGCCGATTTGGACACAATAAAGCCGCCTTCCGAGGACTTGCCCTGAGAAGTGACAACGGGCTTGTCTTCACGTCCAAACGCTATCTCAAGCCGGTGGGTGCTTGGGGTCTGCGCCCTGATGACATCACCCCTGGAATGATCGAGCGGTTCATGAGAAGGCTTACATCCGGCTCAACCTGTTTTCGTCTTTTCATGAGGCCAGGGGGATCACCGAGGGCTGGAACCAAGTGGACAACACAGATTTTCTTCGGGGCAACCACCAAAACCGCCTTTTGCTCATCTGGCCTTAAAGCCGGTTGTCAAGGCCTGGAGCGAAGGCTGAAGGGTCACTACTGGTTGCTCTTGATGCGGACAGGCAAGCCAAAAGCACCGCGTACACCGTATAACGCACATTTTGGTCATGATTCCTAGGGATCAAGACACCGTCGAACGGCCGGATTTCCTGGCAATCGGCATGGATACCTCGCGTAGGGGCAGGCCCCCGTGCCTGCCCCGATGGCCCCTGTGCCTGCGCCAATCCGGGGCAGCCACAAGGGCTGCCCCTACGTTGAGGTGGCGGGATGCGAGGTTCCAATGTTGGTGCGGCATGTCGTCCACATGTTGTCGCCGGATGGGGTGCAGCGGTGGCCATCAGATGGGGTGCAGCGGTTTAAGACGATCACAACCCGTCGGTATGGGCACCGGGCGAAAATGTCGCCTGCCCTGCAGGCCCTCCACCCCGTGCCTGCCTTTTGGGCACGCCCATCGATACCGGGACACCGTGTAGGGGCATCCCTTGTGGCTGCCCTGTTGGCTCTGCCCCTACGTAATGCGGACAGACAAGCCAAAAGCAGCGCGGTCACCGTAGCGCGCATTTTGGTCATGATTCCTAAGGGTCATGACACAAGCCCCTTGTGACGGACCCTGAAGGAGCGGGGCAAGCCGCGATGATAGGTAGGCGAGGAGCGAAGGGGATGCGGGGGTGGTGATGATGGTGCCGCGCGGCACTGCTACAATCGCTCGTGCAGGAGGTCCTGTGCGGCGGGAAGGCCGCCTCGAGACTGCGCCAGAAGGACCGCTCGCACGATGGCCTTTTCCACGACCTGGGCGGCCAGCATCCCCACGATGCTCACATCCACCGGGTCCCGTTCTTCGGTGCTCAGGGCAAAAATCGTGTCGCCATCCACTTGCGTGTGGCAGGGAACGATGACGCGGGCCAGCCCATCGTGAGCCATCTGGGCGACCTTGGTGAGTTCCGTTTTGGTGAGGCGCGCATTGGTGGCGACCACGGCCAGCACGGTGTGGTCGGATGCGGAAAAGTCCCGCAGCCGTTCTCGATGGGCCATGGCCCGGGCCGTATCCACAAATCGATGGGATTCCGGATTCTCTCGGCATCCGGCAAGAATGCGTCCTCCTTGTGGTGCCACCACATCCCCGAAGGGATTGACCACCACCAGGGCGCCAACACGCACGCCGCGAGGCGTTTCCGTAAAAAAGGATCCCAGTCCACCTTTGGTGGCGCGGGCAAGCCCCTCAAGCTTTCCGACGGTGGCCCCGCACCCGGCCCCCACGGATCCCTGGGGAACCGGTCCCGCCTGCGCCTTGAGGCACGCTTCCATACCCAGCGCGGCATCGGGTGTTGGGCCGCCTTTGTTGATGCCCAAATCAAAAATAACGGCTCCGGTCACCGTGGGTACCACGCCGTATTCGGTGGTAAACCCCACACCCCGTTCTTTAAGGTAACGGCGCACGCCGTCGAAGGTGGCCAACCCAAACGCACTACCTCCGGTCAGGACCACGCCGTGCACGCGATCCACCAAATGCACGGGATGCAGGCTATCGGTGCCACAGGTGCCGGGAGCGCCGCCTCGTATGTCCACGCCGGCCACGGCGCCTCCTTCGGGAAGAATTACCGTGCAGCCTGATGTTCCGCCGGGCACTTCCGCATGGCCGACCCTGAGACGTCCCACGGCCGTCAGGGTGTCGTTTGAGAGCGTGTCATTGCATGCCATATTTTTCCACAACGGCTCGTCGAAATCGTGGCGTGTAGAGAAGTTCATAGGTCTCTTTCTTGTCGGGATATTCGCGGTAGGCGTATTGACGGACCCCTTCCACTAACCGGTGGACTTCTTCAAGGGAAAGATTGCCCTGGCGTATAACGGCCAAAGCGAAATCCACGAGGCGTTGCAAGCGGCGCGCCTTACGTCGGTCTTCTTCGTGGGAAAGCATCGAAGCCATAGGGCGTTTTCGATCCTCATCGTCCAGCATTTAGCAAGGGACCTTTACCTATCATGAGAATAGCGGAACACGTTGGAGCCTTGACCAATGGCATTGCCAACGAGCTTCGGCACGGAAAGACGACCATGCTTTGCGGCGCTCCCACGGACCACAAGCCCTTTCTTCCGCGCGGCGAGGGGCCTTTTGGGCAGGCGGTCGGCCCGTCGCCGCAGGCTTGGGCGTCAACGCGGCGTTCCCATGCTGAGGATCTGCCCGGTGCCGTGAGATTCTGCCGTCATGGCGTGAGAAACGGACGTGATGGCTTCATAGCTCTTGATCAACCGGTTTCCCAGCGTCTTGCACAGCCTTCGGTAGAAACGCATGGCACTTTCCGGATGCTTTTCCAGAATGGCCTTGACCCGATCCCCGGGCATTTTAACCAGGCGCGTTTCGGTCAGGGCTTCTGCCGTGGCCGAATACGTGTCCCGATCAAAAAGGCTGGACCAGCCGAACACTTCCCCGGGACGGCTCACCAGATAAGCCACATAGGTGCCTTCTTTAAACGAAAGCTTCACATTGCCTTTGAGCATCACATAAAAATGGGTCGCCGGGTCCCCTTCTCGAAACAATGTTCGCCCCGGCGCGACGTCCTCTTTTTCGCTGATCTCCATGAAAGCCTTGATGAGATCATGCTCCATGTCACGAAAGAGATCCGATTGCTGAATAAACATGACCCTTCCTCCTTTCTCCATGAACGTCGGCCAGGTTTCGGCGCCTTCATTGAAGCCTTCATGCCTCGACGTCAGGCTCTGCACGCCGAAAACACCGACCATCAGTGCGACGAAATGCCCTGAAAAGAACCCCGTGAAGGGCACTTTTCAGGGCGTCGCCTGATCATTTTGGGAGGCCGTGCGGTCATGGCAATCTCCGTTTTCGGGCATTTCTTCATCACGCCTGCTCTAAATGGAACAAAATTCAGCCGCCCAATCAAGAGGCCTCACCCGAGCAGGCCGCAAATACCTTGGCGATGAAGCTTAGATGAGCCTTTTCCTGTTCCGCAAGATCCCGAAGGATTTCCGATGCGGCCGCATCCTTGGCGGTGGCTGCGGCATTGCGGTACAGGTCGTAAGCTCGGTATTCAATGTCCAGAGCCAGTTCGGCAAAGGCATAGCACGAAGACACGGGAAGGCTTTGCATCTTCTTGACGGCTTCCTCCAACGATTCTCCCCCTTCCAGAATGGTTCCAGAAAGGGACGCAAAAAGGTCGTCAAAAGGGGCCAAGGGCTCGTGGCGAGGGGATGCTTCCAGAAGGCGGTACACGGCCTGCGCATGGCGGCGTTCCCACTCAACGAGTTTTTGTGCCGTATCGGCCCACGCGAATTCCTGAGCTGAAGACAGCGTGTAAAAGCGAAAAGCGCCTTTTTCCAGATTCATGGCTTCCTGGAGCATATCGGCCAGGGAGGCCTTGTCGGCCAGAAGGCGCACTTTGGGAAAATCCAACAGCTCCTTCCCATCCCAGGCCATGTAGCCCCCTTGGAGGTTGATCACGCGAGCCGGCTTCAGGTCACTTTCGGCGGCCATCAAGGCGGCAGCCATGGAGCGGCCTCCACTGGCGCAATAGAAAAGCAGTTCTTTGCTGGGATCCAGTTCTCGCATGAGCTTTTCAAAACGGCTTAAGGGCATCAGTCGCGCTCCGGGAATGTGGCCCGCAGCGTATTCCGCGGGTTCCCTCACGTCGATGAGTTCATAGTCCTTTTCCCTGTGCTGCGCGCGGTAGGTTTCCAATTCGTCGATAAACAGGCTTTCCACGGCCTGAGCGGTCCCGGACTTTTGTGGCATGGCGCCTTCTCCTTTGCGATCGCGGTCGTTTTTCAAACCAACACGCATTCGTGCAGATGGCGTTCAAGGATTTTTTCTTCCATGAGCACAATGCGGCGGATCATGACATCGAGGATTTTTTCCATCAGGTCCGGAAACTGGTGCAAAATCTTTCGAAAAGTTTCCCGATCGATATAGAGCACGTCCACGTCCGTAGCGGCTCGAGCTCCAAATAGCCTTTGAATGTTCGCCAACAGAGCCAGCCCTCCGAAGAACGCGCCCGGCTCCAGGTCGTGAACGATGACGGAGTGGTTTTCATACTGGCGAACCATCTGCACCGTACCCGCCACGAGAATGTAGCCTTTGTCATCGGGCTGGCCTTGTCGAAACAGGAATTCGCCGCGCCGAAAACGGCGCCTATGGCACATGAGCGCATAAACCCGAAGACGTTCCAAGGGAATGGACGAAAACACATCGGTGCGGCGAAGCCATTCCAGGTTGTCATCCAGTTCACAGGTTAGGGTTTCGGCGGGCTTTGGCTGCGACGTCTGCATGGATCGATCATCCGTGTCCGCTGACCAGTTCATAAAAGAGCCCTTTCTTTTCCAAAAGTTCGTCGTATTGTCCCAGTTCTACGATGCGACCCGATTTCATGACCGCAATCTGGTCATAGTCGCGGATCGTTTCCAGCCGATGGGCCACGGAAATCACCGTGGCCTTCCCTCGCAATTCATGGTCCAGAAGCTGCTGAATACGGGTTTGGGAAGCCATGTCCAGGCTCGCCGTGGCTTCGTCCATGATGAGAATGCGGGGTTTTTTCAAAAGAGCTCGCGCGATGCCCACCTTTTGCTTCTGCCCACCGGAAAGGCGATCCCCCTTGCTGCCCACTTCAAAATCCAGCCCAATTTCCAGCACCGCGTCGTAGAGCTTTTCCTGCTTTAGCAGATCCACGACCGCTTCGGTGATCCGAGTCCATGCCCAGGACGTTTCTTCCTTGAGGCGGCCAAAGAGAATGTTTTCCAGCAGGGTTCGGCCCCTGAGATACTCCGTTTCCGAGTAACAGACAAAGAGGCCGGGATCCCTTTGTGTGCAGTACGTCTTGAACTGTGATCGGGATGCGAGAATGGCTTCGCGAAGTTCCTTGGGAACCACGATCATCTTGTGCACGCCGGGAATGACGCGCAGCGCCAGCGCTAGCAGGGCTTCTCGAATGGATGGCGGCAGGCGTTCCGGGCGAGCCGTTCCGTACTGTTCGAAGATATCGACGAATTGGTCCATCTCTTCCAAGGCAATGGGAGAATGCCGAAAGAAAAAGGGATCGTTCCGCAAGTCCCTCAAAAGGGGCACGGTGCGGTTGACCACATCCAAGCCCAGGCTCACCAGTGGCTCATCCAAGCCCACCTCTTCAAGAAATTGCCGAAAACGAGGTCGAGCCGGCAGCACTTCGCAAGGGCGGCCGTCTTCCACGGGGTAGCCGAAGATGATGTTCACCGCCACGGAGCTGTAGTCCAAGTAAAGGTTCATATCGAAAAATTCTACGGTATCCTGCAGCGCATCGCTCCATCGGGATCGAAACTGATGACGCAAGGCGACGATCTTTTCTCCCCAAAGGTGTTCCTTGGCCTGGTCTAGCACGGAATTGAGCCCGAAGCGCAAGACGTCTTCCGTAAGCCCCACTGCGTCGACCGCGTGAAGAATGTCTTCCAGTGCCGGGAGGTTCGGTTCATGATCCGCTGCAGGGACGGTGTTGAGCTGAAGTGCGCGTTTTCCGTACAGGATGTTGTCCTTGAGCGTGCCGTCAAAGATGAAGGGGTACTGGGACACAAAACCCAGATGCGGGCTCACGTCGGCCTTGGTCAAGTCTTTGAGTTCCCACTGATCCACGTATACGTGGCCTTGATTGTAACGGTAAAGCTGCGCCATCACCATGGCCAGCGTGCTCTTGCCGCTTCCTGACAACCCCACCAAAGCTAACCGTTCTCCCGGCGCCACGCGCAGGCTCACCTGATCCAGCAGGCGCACGCGGTCTTCCACTTCAAACACCAGATCCTCCACGGCCACAGCACCGCCCAGGTGCACCGGAGGCCGGTCCTCGGGCTGCAAAGGAAATTCCGGTTCCACGTCAAAGGCTTCTTGAATCCGCCGATAGGCCACGCGGGCGTCTTGGTAGCCCTGATAGAATTCCATAAGTTCCTTCCACGGGTCGTAAAGCTTTTCGTAGGCGGAAAGAAAAGCCACCAGAGCACCCAGGCTGAAGCGTCCCGTGATGCTGAAATAACCTCCCAAAAGGAAGAGCAGAAAAGGGCCGAGGCTTTGAAAGAAATTATTGGTAAACTTGATCCCGTACCGGTACAGGTTCATGCGATGCCGCAATTGAAGCAGCTTTTGGGAAAGTTGTTCCACTTTTCGACTTTCCAGATCATAGCCCGCATTGGCATGAATCTCTTGAATGCCGCTGATGGCTTCGCCGACAACACTGCTGAGTTTGCGCGTGGTGGTCACTCGGTCGCTGTTAATTCGATTGAACCGGTTTTGAAGCCTGGGGATAATCAAAATTTCTATGGGATACACGGCCAGGCTCAGAGCGGTCAGAATAGGGTTCAGAGTAAACATGTACACCCCAAAGGTGACCAAAGTCAGCACATTGACGGCCGGAACGGCAATGGCCCCTCCAAGAAAATCCCCCACGGAAGCGAGTTCTCCGGTGACGGAGGAAATGACCAGGCCCGGCGACGTGCGGCGATAAAACGGAATGGGCAATCGAATAAGGTGCCGATAAAGACCTATGCGCAGTTCATAAAGAATTTTTTGGCCAATGTAGCCCTGAAGCACGTTGATGAAATATTTTAAAAGGCCCGCCAACAGGACCGCGCCCATGTAGAGACCGCAGTAAAGGAAAAGGGTGTGAATCTTGCCGAAACGAATCGCTTCGTTGACAATGCGTTTTTGCATTTCTAGGGGAAACACTCGCAAAAACACGGTCAAGACGATGGCTACCAAAAGCACCACCTGAAGGCCTCGGCAGCGCGTCAAGGCCCAAAACCAGAGGGGTTTCTTCAGTATCATGGGTAAGTCTTTCTCCGAAATATGTGTTCACAGGAATGAGTTCGCACAAGGTTGTGCGTTCGAGCCGGATTCCAATAGGCCTCATGAGGGATCCAGTGATGCTACAACACGGTTGGCGGCAAAAGTCAACGCATGGCCTTTCCAGGACGGTCCATGCCCAGATCTTTTCTAGAAGATGGAGGATGCTTAACCTCTTTGCGGAGGATGAAAAACCCATGCCCAAGGCTTCTGACACCGGTACCTTTGATCCTCAGGATTCCCGAAACGCCTGCATCGGCCCCGCGCTTGTGACCTGGTTCCTTGGCCACCAAAGACCGCTGCCCTGGCGGCGCCACTACGATCCCTACGCCGTTTGGATTTCGGAAATCATGCTGCAGCAGACCCAGATGTCCAAGGTCGTGCCTTATTTTGAGCGCTGGATGAAACGGTTTCCCAATGTGCAGGCTGTGGCAGAAGCTCCCCTGGACGCTCTGCTGCAGGCTTGGGAAGGGCTCGGCTATTACCGGCGCGTTCACCACCTCAAGGCCGCCGCCCAGCAGATCATGGCGCAGCATGGCGGCAAGCTGCCTTTCGATGAGGCGTCCCTGCGACGACTTCCCGGCATTGGCCCTTACACGGCGGCCGCCGTGGCCAGCCTGGCCTTTGGCCGCCCCGTGGTTGTGCTAGATGGCAATGCGCAACGCGTGAGCGCTCGACTGCTGGACTGGCCGGCGCCCGTGAAGGAGGCCCGCAGCCTTAAGGTTCTGCGTCAAGCTTTGGAACACTGGATGCCCTCCGGCCACGCTCGAGAATTCAATCAGGCGGTCATGGAATTGGGGGCCTTGATCTGCACGCCCAGAAATCCTCGCTGTGTGCAATGCCCGGTATGCGCATGGTGCCGAGCCTACGCTGCGAAAACGGTGGCTTCTCGGCCCGTTATGTCCGGCCGCCCGTTGACCGAGGCCGTGACGGTGGCGGTGGGTGTGTTGTGTGATAACGGCAAGGTTTTTATTCAAAAAAGGCCTCCCGAAGGACTCATGGCTGGTCTGTGGGAATTCCCGGGAGGCAAGGCTCAGAAGGGCGAGACACCGGAAGGGGCGCTTCGGCGCGAATTGGCCGAGGAGCTGGGGGTGACGGTGAGCATCACGGAAAAGATCACGGAAATTCGCCATGCCATCACCCGGTTTCGCCTGCACCTGCACGCCTTTCGCTGTGTACTGAATCCGCCCGAGCAATCCATCAGGCTGCGCGTCGCCACGGAAGGACGCTGGGTCCCTGTGGACGCGCTGGACGGCTACGCCTTTCCTTCGGCCAATCGGCGCCTGATTCGCCTCTTGCAGTCGGCAGGGGAGGAGCGGCGGTGATCACCGTGGCCTTTTCCACGCATCGGCTGGAAGTGCTTAAGAAAGCGGAGACGATCATGCGCACCCACGACACGGTCGCGCTGGAAGAGCCGCCTCACCCGAATTTTTACGCCATGCTCGAAGGGCACATGTCTATTCAAGAATATCTGGAAAAATCCGATTACGAATTTCCCCGGTTCGCCCGCGCTTCCTGCCTTCTTTACCGCAGACTTCACGCTCAGGGAAAACACCTGCTGCAGGTGGACCCCTACTTGGAACACCTGAACCGACTGCACGACTTTTTTGCCGATGGCGGGGACGCTCATGCCCTTGACCCTAAAGACGCGGCCTATGAGGTCTATCATGCCGAAAGAAGGGCGACGGCGACCCTTTTGGATTTTTATGCCAAATCCGTGAGCGCGCCGTTCTCAGACGTGGTGGCGTCCGTGGTGGCCTTTGCCAGAGCGGACGCTGCCCGCATTGGCTTGAGGGATCGCATGAGGGCGGAAGCGCTGACAGTCGTGGCCGAGGGCTCTGAAAGCCTCTACGTCGAATGCGGCTACATTCATTGGAGTCTGTTTCGACATCTGCAGCGGCTTTTGGGAAGACGGACGAGGCTACGGCCGCTCTTTCTGCTAGATCAAGAGGCGCGTCGTCGCATCGGCAAAAAACAGGTCCTGGGCCCGGGGGATCGGCTCACGCTGCGCCTGGTCTTTCGTGAAAATTTACGCACACCTTTGCTGTCCCTGTTGGCGGCCCAGAGCCTCATTTTCATCAAACTGGTGCATAAAGAGGAAATGAGCCCTTCTCAGGGATCGTTTCCGCACCTGGACGACGAAGCACAAGCTGATCGATGGACGCGCTGCCTTTCGTGGAAAGATTGCGAGAGACTGTGGCCCCTTGTGCGTCAAAAGCCTTCACAACCCGCGCAAGATATCGTGCGCAGCTACCTTCAGGAAAGGTTTAACCATGACTTTGAAAAGCTTGAAACGGTTCACCCTAATGCTACTGGCGGCGGCTTTTTCGACTCTTTGGGGCTGCGCCGGCCTTGAAAAAGAACGGCTTGCCATGCCCAAGGGGATGATGGAATTCAAACCTGCGGTCAACGACATCGTGGATCTCCACACGGGAAGGAAACTCGATTTTAACGAGCTTCTCTCGGAACTGGAAAAGGCTCGCGTGATTTATGTGGGCGAGGTCCATTCGCGTCAAGCGGACCATGAAGTCCAGCGGCGCATCGTGGAAGGCCTTTGGCGCCGTGGCAAAAAAATCGGTGTGGGCTTGGAAATGCTTCCTCGAGGCACGCAAAGGGAAGTGGATCGTTGGGTGCAGGGGGAGCTGGAGGAGACGGCCTTTCTAGAGGCCGTGCATTGGAACGAATACTGGGGTTTTCCGTTTGCCCTTTATCGCCCTCTGTTCGTCTTTGCTCGGGAACAACGCATTCCCCTGCGAGCTCTCAATGCACCGCCGGCTGTGGTGCGCAAGGTGTCCCGGCAGGGTCTGGCGTCCTTGAGCGACGACGAACGCCAAGACATCGCTCGACACTTCTTCACCGAGGATGCAGCCCATCGAGCCTTTATTGAAGAAGAATACAAGGCCCATGTGCCGGGCGGGATTCGCGATCTGGAGAGTTTCTACGAAGCCCAGTTGGTCTGGGACGAAACCATGGCCGAAAGTTTGGCCGTCTGGTTGGTGCAGAACCCCTTGGATCACGTGGTGGTCTTGGCGGGCAAAGGACACGTCAATCAGCGGTTTGGCATTCCCGAGCGCGTGCGCCGTCGCGTGGAACATCGCTATGCTGTGGTGGTGCCCGAGGCGGTGAATGAAGGTCCGGAACGCCTCACGCCGGCGGTGGGCGATTTCCTCGTGGTGACGCCTGAAGAGAAGCCGTTTCCCGGCCATGGGCTGCGGCTGGGCGTGCGACTGGAAAGAAATACGGACGGGGCCGGGGTGCGCGTGCTGGACGTGGTTCCGGGGAGTCGCGCGGAGCAGGCGGGGTTTCGCCCTGGCGATCGAATTGTCGCCGTGGACGGCCAACCCGTTTCCGAACTAAATATGTTGCATCAAATGGTTCAGCAACGAGTGCCCGAGCTGGTTTTCACTCTTGAACGGGACGGCCGCACGGTGACCGCCACCGTTCGCTTTGAACCGTAGGCCAGGGTCGAAAGGCATTCAAAAAGAAAGGCGTCTCCGAGGCCTCACGAGCCTAAGCAGAATAAAGAGATAAGATACTTAAGCTGGCTTTGGTGGTAGGCGCTTTGAGTGGGGTAGTTCTCTTGGGCTGCAGTTCGCTTACAGGAGAAAAACTGCCGGGGAATTCATCGACGATGCCACCATCACGACGGAAGCTCAAGCCATCATCGTCAAGGATTTGGCCGCGCACGACCTTCAAAATCAATGTGGCGACCACCAAAGGTGATGTGGTTCTCATGGGCTTTATCTTTGACAGGGCGGTCCAGGAGCGCATCGTGAGCAAGATCGAAAAGATCAAGGGCATCAAATCGGTCAAGAGCCTGCTTAAAGTTCAAAAATAGCCCCGCGATCGACCACAGGGGCCTGCCTTCTCGAAAGAGAGGGGCCGCCGCCTGCTGCCGGGTTATAACGTCTTCGAGCTCGAAAAACGCCGGGCGGCCACACGGGCCGCCCAAGGGGTTTTGAAAAGGCCCTCCCACTCGTCTGTGGACAGGCCCGCTAATGTTATTCGTCTTGCAGGAAAGCTTCAATGTCTACGCGAAACGGCGTGCTTTTCCACAAGCCTTCCCGTTGCAGCCGTTCTTTGAGCGCCCGGGCCGCTTGTTTTGCCGTGGCGTCGTCGGCTTCTTCCATTTGTTCCAGTAGTCGTTCCATGGCCAATTTATCCGTCAAATGCACCGACTGAGCCTTCCCCAAAAGGCCTGGCGGCGGCGACGGTTTGGGTTGAGAAACAGGCGAAGCGGTCGGCCCCGGCCCATGACCGCGGCCACCGGGCACCTCGGTTGGCCTCTCGGTCTTTGGCGTGAATGCGGGCTTTGGCGGCATGGATGTCGGCATGCCGGGTTCGGTTTCATTCCCCGGGCCCGAAGCTTTGCCGGTTCCGGGCTTGGGTGTTGAAGGTTGGGAAGGTGCCGCACCGGGAATCATGATCGCCGCCCACCCCATGGGGAGGCATTGGGTCTCACTCTTGACCCAGACCCTTCGGGACTTGGGCGCGGGCTCTTGACCCCGATCATGCCCGCAGACGTTTCGAATATCTTGGCGAAGCCCATCGCTCCACAACAGATTGACGGTGGTGGACAACATGCCGCTTCCAAACCCGATGCGGAAGAGGGATCCCTTAGTTCGCTCCCGAATATTCTGGTACCACGAGCGAAGCTGGCGAGCTTCAGAGACGCCTTTATCCGTGAGAAATGCCGTTTCGTGCCCCAAAACGTCCTGATTCATGCGCCTTGCCAAGAGCAGTACCTGCTTAGGTGACGGTTTTCCAGAAAGCGGCAAGGTCTTCTTCGGATTTTCCTTTTGAAACATTTCAAACAGCTGGTGATCCCAAGAGATTTCCGTGACAAAAGTGCCCCCCACGACTGCTTCCACCCAAATGACCAAGTCGCCGCCGCCCTTCGGTTTTTGGCTCCAATAGTGTGTTCCGTCGCCTCTTTTGGAAAGGAACCGTATGGGGATGACCCGGGTCTGCACTTTCCCGTTCAGTGGATAGGCGTCGCGCACCTTAAGGCATCGCAGAATATCCTTGTTTTGATCGTGAGGTTTTCCTTTAAGGTTCCACGACTGAAGGACTTCTCTCTGAAGATCGGCCGATAAGAACTTTTTGGCGCGCTCTCGACTTCTTTCTCCCCTGAGTTTCTGAATCCAGCCCTTGACCTGTGTTTCGAGAGGATGGTTTTTGCCTTGAGCGTGGGCGGCTTGGCTTTTCAAGCTCGCGTAGAGAAAAGCAGTGCGCAGCACGCCCTTAATGGATGTGGCAGGAAGGTACACTCGGCCGAAGCCGTCTCGTGTAAAAGGACGAAATTCCGCCATGTCTGGGCCGCCTCCGGGAACGGAATAGGCGGCTACTTCGGGTCCGATCTGTCGCTCCTCGACACCCCGGGCATGCTGTTTCAAAAACCCGCTCAATCCAACGCGTCTCAGGTTCCCGGAAAAGGATTCGAAAACGAAACGATCCATGAGGTTCCTTTGCATCAGAAATCGGCCCAGTTTCGATTCATCCACCACATGAACCCTGTGTCCGTCAAAAAGGTATTCCATGGGCAACAGGGCACCTTCTCGCGTTCCGATATGAATCGGTGAAACCACCATGAGGTGCACGACAAGCTTTTCCAAGGGTTCAGCCGCCTCCCACGACGGTGCCGCCTGACCTATCATGAAACGCCTCCGATACCATGCGCTTAAGGAAACCAAAACCCCATACCGCTGCGATACACGCGGTGGGAAAGCCCCAAGTCCGGCCCTTGGTCAGGTGTGACATCCACCAACCGGCCCAGCAGGGAGCGAGTTGCCACCGTGCCTTCTTTAAGGAAATGGACTCGCTTGCGTTTCAAAGTGGTGGCATAGCGTCCCGTGACCACAAACCCTCGGCTTTCTTCGAAGTCCCAGGCTTTGAGAACCGCGGAAAGTTCGGGTACTTCGTGGGCGGCCGGCGCGTATCGGGAAAGAAGCACAAACTGCGCGCTTTCGTGAGTCACAGGCACGTTCGGCCAGGCTTCCTCCAGCGGCACAAACCCATGAAACCGAAAGGTGCCCAGTCCGTAGGTTCGTTCCCCTCCAAGGCCCATATCCTCGAGAAGGGCAAAGGCGGCATGAAGCCGCGACTTCCAAGACTCGTCCCTAAATCGTACCAGCCCGTAAAGGCCCGCGCCCGGTCGAAAATGGATCACCCCGCACCACCAGAGGACACTGTTTTGCGATGAACGGTCCAGGGCGACGCGGGGGCGAAGACATGTGGAAAACCATCCTTCACCCGTGTCGGCATTCCAAGGGCGAGCCAGTCGGCGGGCGCTTTTTTGTATCTCTTCCAGCGCCTCGCTCGTCATGGGCCGGTTTCCCAACCAAGACAGAACATGGCGAGGGTCCAAGTAACGAATTTTTTTAAGTTCTTTTCCCGCCCTTTGCAGATCCTCGGTTTTAGTCATCAAAGGGGACGTCATAGGCCGTGGTAGAGCGTAAAGGCGGCGCGCGCCATTGTTGGGGTCCGGCCCGTAGGGAAACAGAGAACTCAACACAAACGGCGGATTTTCTTCTTGAAGCGCCATCAGCGCTTCGGAGACTTCACCCATAAGGGCAAACGCATTAAGCAGGGCCGATGTCAGGGAATCCGACGGCAGAGACTCCTGTGTTTCCTCTAGCCCAATGCCCTGGCGTCCGAAATGGGCCCCCAGGGGGAATTCAAGATGATACAGATACGTTTTCATGGAATCCCTCTCGGGTTCAGTCTTTCGCGCCGTTTCGGAAAAAGTCTGCCAATATGGCCAGGTCTTCCAACTTGGTCACCGTTGTTTTCTGGTCAGCTTTTCCTCGATAATAGTCCACCTTTCGGGCTTCGATCGCTTCGAACTCAAAACGCACGTGCCCGTAACCTCGAGATCCGTGCCCGCCCAGCGCATCGTCCTCAAGCAGAGCCAGAGACAATTGGAGGTTGCGAAGGTCTTCAGCCAGTGTTTCCAAATCCTCGACATCATAGACCAATGAGAAGTCGAACTTGGTTCCTCGAGGCACCCGCTCCAGGTTTCTGGGATTGGCCGCCGAGGTTACCCGATCGATGCCGTTTTCAAATTTCCACTCCGTAAAAAGAAGTCCCGTATCAATGGCTTCCAGTTCCTGGCGACTCTCTTTCGTGAGCCGCATGTCGCGCACCTTGAGGCGAGCCGGAAAGTTTCGGTTATTTTCGCCGGGACCTGTGGATCCGAACAGGCGACACACGGGGCAGTGGAGCGCTCCGGGATACGAAAATTCGGCGTTTTTGTAGTTCCTATTTTTGTTCTCGCCAGGATTCCAGTCGTTGCATTCATGGCGGCTGATGCCACTGCCCCCGTCCCGGTTGGGCAGCAGGTTGGGGTGAGCTTTTTCCATGAGGGACCGAAGTTTTCCTTTGAGCGAACTGCCGGGAACATAGGGTTCCGAGGTAATGGGATCGCGCACCACGGGGCTGTCCAAGGATCCGATTTCCAGGTTTTCTTTGGACGCTCCAATATGAAGCCCGCTTAGGCATTCCATGACCCCTTTCAGAATGATCTTGCCCAAAAACTTGCGATACGTCTCGGGTGCCATGCTCGTTTCCTCCCTTTAGTCTTTGCCGCCGTGGTAGCGGTGGTACGCAATAATGCTCTCCATGAAACGCAAAAACTTCATGAAATTGTCATGGGTTTGCGCGGCGGATTTGACCGCCGGATCCAGTAGTTCCGCCAAATCTTTTACATCTCTGTGACGCCCGGCGGCGTAGGCCAGTTTGGGCCGAAGCAGGACAATCTGGTCTTTGACCTTGTCAAAGTCTTCGGGATTTTTCAGTTGGGCCTCCACCTTGCGCGCTCCGTCGAGAAACCGGCGAATCTGATTCATCTTCACCTGTCTCGCGACGGCCTTGCCCACGGCGTCCGCAATGTCCACCAGTCGGTCCATGCTGAGTTTTTTCAGGTCGGCGAGTTCAGCCCTGAATTGCTTAATGTTCGTCTGATCCGTTCCCCCGCTCATCCTTTGTCTCCTCCTTGCGCATCATCATTAAGAGAATGAGAAGCGCCGCCTCAACGTGGCGCCACCCATCGGCCTTGCTGGAAAACATGTAATTTTTGAGGGCCATCCACTCCTTTTCCAAAGATTCTGCCACACGGGTTCTTCCAAAAAGGTAAGCCAACTTGGGAAGAGCCCAGACGCCTTGACGGCGCTGCAGGCGCACGAGCTGCAAAAGCCGGTAAAAAAATCCCTTGGAAAGCCCGTGGGCTCGAGGGCGCAGATGATCGGAGTCGATTTCCACGAAAGGTTGAAGCACCTGCAATGCTTTCAGAACGTTGGTGACGTCTGGGCTCTTGTCGTCCTTCCAGGGAAAAGTGTGGGATCCCAGAAGGGTAAATGCCCTTCGACCCGAAACCTCTTGGCCGCCCTCGCGCCGAGGGCTCTTGGCCTGCTCTTCGGCGAAGCCGGCCGCATCGGCCAATCGATAGACGGGTTCATGAGCGCTGCCCACGGCCATGCCCGCCGACACGGTGATGAACGGGTTGGCCGTGAACTGGGAGAAGGCACTTTGAATGTCCAGTGCCGCTTCTAAAATGTCCAGCCAGTGGCCAATGAGAAACAGATCGTCTCCGCCCGAATAAACGAGGCTCAGAAGCCGAGGCCCATCGGGGCGCTGGGCCAGTCGCGTCTTGGCCGGATAGCCGTCTGCGCCTTCCAGAATGGCGTTGATGTGGTGTTTGAAAAAGAGGCTGAATTGCCGAGATAGCGCCGCGGTGAGAGAAAAGGTGCGTTCCCCGTGAGGAAGCGCTTGGGAAAAGATGCGGCCCAGCCGATCCACGTCCATGCGCAGCACGGCGATCCGTTCCATGCCAAAGCCTTTCTGAGCCATGGATTCCAGATCCTGAGGCGCGTTTTCAGGCGGAAGGTAAATGCCGGCAAAAAGAGGGCGGCTTCCGGGGTGCGTGTAATGGGCGAGGTCCCAGTCGTTCAGGTGATAGACCGCATCGGGTTGGGACTCCAGGTGGGGGCGCAGCTCGCCGGAACGCACCGCTGCAGGTTGATAGTATCGGTTGTCGATTTTCACGTAACGGTCTCTTTCCAGGCCCTTCGGCTCCGTGCGCCAGCGGTGGATCACCTGATGTGCGCCGCGCCGTGAGGCCCGTTGCAGCAAATCGCCAAGAACATATTGGTCGCGACATGGCTCACAGACGGGAAGGGCCGCTTCCCGAATGGTCAACTGCTTCAGGGGCAAGTCCTCACGACCGCACACCTGGCATTTGTCCACATAGCAATCGGGGTTCGGCTCCTTGGGCTCGGCAAGGAGTTCCTTCAAGAACGCCTCACCCTTTCTTTTCTTGGCCTCTTCCAAAGCTGCCGCCAATTGTTGCCACACGCCGCTGACGTCCCTCAGGTCTGCCTTGCGAAAGGGAACCCAGCGAACAAACAGCTCTAAGGTGCCGTTAAAGTCGCGAAAGAGATACTCGTTCAGCCGCTGCGCCTCTGTTTGAAGGGTGCTTTCCACGCGGGGCAGGTTGGGCGCCACCAGGTAGAAATGGCCGCCGCCGGTGAAGATGACGTTGCATCGAAAGAGCCCCAAAGCTTCCAGAAGAGTGTCGACGGCGTGTTCCAGGAAGAGCTCCAGGAAAAAAGATCGGCCCTTGAGGGATTTTAGGGCGCCTTTAGACGAAATGGTGTAGATGAAGCGTTGAACACCCGACAGGTCACCGCCCACAAGGAAAAAAGGGCAGTCCGCATCGTGGCTCCATGAGGCTTCTCCGGTGATTTCTTCCCGAAGCAGTTTTTTATCCCACACGTCTTCGTATTTGTGCAGGTAGTAATCGGCAAGACACACGGAAAAGGCTGCCGTGGTCTTCAGGTGATCGTAAAGGGAAATATCGGGATGTTTGCGATACGCTGCCTCGTTGTCATTTTCTTTGAACCGCAGCGTCATGGAAGGAATGGCACCGGTGTATTTTTCAAGAAGGTGTAAAAGAACGTCCACGTTTTGATGGTTCCCATGACTTTTGATTTTTTCAAAGTCGCGTTCAAAAGCCTCCCAGAGCTGCCGGTACGCGGCCTCAGAGTTTTCCCCTTCTCGTCTCGTCGGGGGGTGCCATGGTGCCGGAATTCCGTTTTTCAGCGGCAAGGTCCAGTAGGCCGGCGGGGGCGCACTTGTGGGTGGATCCTCGTGCGGGTTGTGCACCCTGGAAAATACACAGGCCAGGGGCACACTGCGCTGCCAAGTGGCCGAGGTTTCCTTAACCGAAGCACGCGTGGTACGCCGCTCCGATGCCGAACAATTGTCGGCTTCGTAAAGGACCATCAAGTCATTGCTTTTCCAGACCAGCTCGTCGGAGCCATGATGGCTTCGAGCGCCTTCGGCCACGAGGGCATCATCATAGTGGAGTTGAAGCCATTCATGGCCGATCTTTCCATGCGTCAACCCTTGGTCCTGGGGCAACTGAGCCCGCTGTTTGAATTTTCCTAAGTCGTGCAAAAGACCTGCCAGGCACCGCGTGCGTGGAGTGACATGGGAACCCATGGATCATTCCCCCTCTGTATCGTCTTCGAAGTCGTATCGACCAAGGCCGAAGCTGGTGCCTTTGCCCACGTGAATCCATCGGCCGGCACTGAGATAGGGGCCAAAGGTTTTTAAATCTCCTTCAAAAATAACGTCACCCACCAGACCCCCTAGCCGCATCCTGCGCCCTTGCCGATGGGAATACCGCTCCCAGTCAAACCATCGCGTGCGGTTTTCTGCGACGCGAACCGACCGGGCCTGTTCCAGCAAGGCAGGAACCGGCAAGTCTAGGTCCTTATGGGTTTCCGATTCCGCGTGAAACTTGTAAAGATTTGCCAAACGCCTGAGCAGCGTGGCCATGAGCACATAAAAATCGGGACGGCGCACAGGTTCACCTTGAGACACCAGGCGAACCGGAGTCAAGAAGCGGAACCTCGCGCGACCCTGAGCCAAGACCGACGCCTGGTCGTGGTTTAGGGTCAAAGACAGCTTTTTTTCGGGAAGTCGAAGCGTTCCGTCGCTGTAGAGCTCTTCCCACGGGTTACCCTGGGCGTCGAGGGAAAGGACCCGCTTCACGTCAAAGGTGCCTCGCCCCTTGCCGATGCCCAAGTCCCCCATGCGTTGTGCCGCCAGGACCAGATAAGGAGTCCATTGAATGGCCCGACCGATTACGGTCATGTCAAAGGACCACAGGGCGCCGGTTTCCAACCGCATCGGACCGTCCATGCGCAGCTGCAACACGAATGGGTGAGGAGCATTGCGGTATCGAAGGTCTTCCGGCGATTCGCGAAGAAGGGGCGTTTCAAAGAGATAAACGTAAAGGCAGGAAAATCGCAAAAGACAGGTGTCACAGGAACGCCGCCGTGCCGCACAGCAGCTGTGTTTGAGCGCCGTACCCAAGGCGCCGCGCAGCGTGCTTCCTTTATAAGCTGGAAGTTCGATGGGTTTCCGCGCTTGAATGTCCACGCGTAGGCGCACGCAATGCAGTGGCCGCAACCCGTTTTCCATTTCCGCACTCCCACGGTGTTTGGTCCAGGATCTTTCGACCAAAGTGAAGGAGTCTGTCCCATTTTAGCGAAGGAACGGACCTTTTTCCGAATCCTTGTCGAAGCAGGGAAAGCCTCAATCTGAAATCACCCCGTGCGGCTTTCCTACGCGGAACATGCCGAAAAAGGTCGTCGTCATCGCACAGACGGAAAAATTTTAAAGCGTTTCTCCATTTCATAAGCCACCGGCATGTGGTGCCTTTAACCTGAAGGCGGGAGAACTTCAGTTCCCCTCGACCTTTCCATGCGGCCTTGCGGATCCATTTTTCAAACCGGGAATTGTGAAATGTTTCGCTCATTCAGGGGACACCTGTCAAGAGGCGTCTTTTTGAAAAAAGCTCGGTGATGGCCGTAGGGGTTTTATGGATGCGGGCAAGGTCATCGAGGGCATTGAAACTTTGGGGAAAGGGGATCGACCATGGCGGAAAAAGTCCTTTCATTGGTGGCGAGAGGGGCGGCCGTGAGCGCCGAGGAGCAGGGCGCGCCGAATGTGGCCGCAACGGAACATGACGTCGCTTTTTTGGATGATCTAGCGGTGCAGGGACACCGTGTGCAAGGGTTGCAAAAGGCCTTTCAGCGCCTATGGGCGGAAGTGGAAGGCCTGCGCGCAGAAGCCCGTTGGCAGGAAATGGTGGATCTACTGCATCCGGTGGAGGAACGTTTTCCGGAGTTTGTGGAGGCGGGTTTGGGACCGGCCCTTTGGGGCGAAGTCTCCTTTGCCTTGTCTCATCTCAAGCGCTACGACGCAGCTTTAGACCTGGCGCGTCGATGCGTTCAGGAATGTCCCGACGACTACCATGCCCATGCGCGGCTTGGCTATGTGGCCTATGATAGCCTCTATGCGGCCCGGAACCGTGAAATCCTTTTGCACCCGGAAGAACGCAAGGCTCGGCTGGAACTGGCCCACAAGCACTTGGCCACGGCTCAGGCGCTGCGTCCGGACAATGTGACCCAGTTCTACCGCCAGGGCATGCTCTACAAGGCCTTGCAGAACAAGCCGGATCGTGCTTTGCCGCTTTTTCAAACGGCGGTGAAGAACTGGGATGCTTTGGACGAGGGGCAAAAGAAGGTGCGGCATCAAGAGCGCAAAAACGTGGTCAAGGCGCTGTACCAGTGGGCTTCCTGTCTCTTGGCTTTGGGAAACCCAAAGGAAGCGCTGGCGGTGCTCACGCGTTGTGTGGAAGAAGACCATACCTCGCAGTACGTGTCCATGGTGCATAAGTACTTTGCCTTGGGCAAGGTGCATTTTGCCCTGGATAACTACACCGAGGCGGCTCAGGCTTTGGATTTTGCAGCAACGCAGGCCGACGGAGCGGAGCACGACTATGTGTTTGAACTGAGAGCTCGCATCGCCTTGGCGCAAAGGCGACTCGACGAGGCGGAACAGGCTTTGGCGCGCATTCCTATGGCTCGGCGCCGTCCCTACGTGTTGTGGACGGAGGCCGATGTGTTGGCAGCTCAGGGCCGGCTGGAACAGGCCAAAGGCGTGTTGAAAAAGGCAGCGGAAAAGGATCGCCGAGGGCGCCACAAGTCTTTGGTGCGGTTGGCCAAGATTGCCTTTCGGGAAAACGCCATAGAAAAGTGCCTGCAGTGGGCTCAAGAGGCCAACGCCTTTTGCCGCGAAAACTACCAAAACCCTCACGACGAAGCGCTCTTTTGGGAAGCGGCGGCCTACTACCGCCTGGGCCGCATGAAGGAAGCGTGGGAAGCGGTGTCGGAGCTTGGAATTTATCGGCCGCGTTATCCTCACCTTGCCGAACTGAAAAAGAAAATCGCCCAAGCTCTGAATGCTCGTTAGGAGGCGATCATGAAGGAAGGGAAAAGCTCGCCGCGCACCGACGTCCATACCAAGGTGGATTACGCTCTGGTGCTGCGCACGCTGGAAAAACACATTGCCGAAAATCGTGATCCCGAATCGGTGCTGCGCCGGGTACGCCGGCCGGAATTCTGGCGACGTCTCGGCCCTGAAGACGCCTTGCGGTGCGCGAGGCTGGCCCAGGCGGCCGGTGATATGGCCGCGGCGCTGGCCGTTTTGGAATGGCTCACCACCGAGGTTCCGGACTTTGTGGAAGCCTGGCGGGAAAGAGTGGCGCTGTTGGAAATCCTGGGCAGGAAAAAACCACCTTTGGCCTCCACGTCAAACGTGTCGGCAACTCAGGGTTCGAGCGCCGAGCCCGAGACGGTGCCCGATGTTCCTTGGGACGAACCACAGCCGGTAAACGAAGAGCCCAAGGTTACGGGTTTGGGCGAAGATGAGGATTTTTCGCGAGTGGAGGGCCCGTTTTGGGAATGGCGGCGTCGCGAAGCGGCCATCGCGCGTTACCTGGAATTATTTCGAGGTCGTGAAGACTGTTTTGCGCGCCAGTGGGTGGACCGGGCCAAGGGAAGCCAGGGCTATGTGCCGGTGCGGCGGCCCATGGAGGCCGGGGACGTGTTGGAACATCTTCAGGGCCGAAAGACCTACGGCATCTATCTTCTACAGCAGGACAGCCGTGTGCGTCTGGGCGTGATCGACGCAGATCTGGCCATGGGATTGCGTTCTTCGGAAGCCTTGAAGCAGAAGCGGGATCTGGTGCGCCGTGAGCAGCGGTACCTTTTGACGCGTCTTGTGGAATTGGGCCGTGAAAGAGGGCTACCGTGTCTGGTGGAATTCAGTGGCGGCAAAGGCTTTCATTTCTGGTTCTTTTTGGAAGAACCCTTACCGGCGGGATGGGTGCGTTCGGTGCTGCAGCGCTTGGTGGCGCGGTTGCAGCCGGATTTATCGGTCTTTCAGTTGGAAGTTTTTCCCAAACAGGACCGTTTGGAAGGCAAGGGACTGGGGAACTTGGTCAAGCTGCCGCTGGGAACGCATCGCTTGACGGGGCGGCCGTCCTATTTCGTTCACATCAAGGATCGATCCATGGATGCGCAGCTGGCCCTTTTGGAAAAGGTGCATCGCATACCGAGGGCGGTTTTTCAGAAAGCCGGTGCCGGCGGGGACGGGGCTTCGGTGTTGGTGCATCCGAGGCGGGAAAAGTGGGCGGCGGATTATCCGGAATTGGCGGTCCTTGAGGATCGCTGTGCGGCCCTGGGGCAGATTCTTGTGGAATGTCGGAATCACCACACCTTGACCGTTCGAGCGGAAAAGATTCTTTACGGCACCTTGGGGTTTTTGCCTCGAGCCAAGGTCTTGCTGCATCATGTGCTGAAGGCTCTTCCGGAGTACAACCCTCACTGGGTGGATTTTCAATTATCAAAGGTTCGAGGAACCCCACTGGGGTGCCGGAAGATTCACCGGCTTTTGGGGTTGGAAGTGCCCTGGTGTGCTTTTGACACGGACATTCGCTATGCGCATCCCCTGCTGCATTGCCCTCAATGGCAGGAGCCCGCGGGGGCGGCCAAGGCGGAACGGGTTGAAAACCTGAGGGATGCCTTGGATGGACTGAAGGAAGCCCTTCGCCTGGTGGAGCGCTTTTTGGACAGGGGGGCACCCTTGAAGCGAGTGGACTGAGCGGGGGAATGGGGCCGTGGAACGCTACTATGTTCTGGAACCGGGGACGTACCTGAGAAAGGACGGGGAGAGTCTTCTCGTCATGCGCGGAAACGAAGCCGTGGGCCGCGTGCCGCTTGAGGGGCTGGAGCAATTGGTGCTGGTGGGTTCGTCTTTAAGCGGCGCGGTGGTGCAGGAACTGGTGCGGCGCCGAGTGGAAACGGTGCTCTTGAGTCCTTGGGGCCAGTTTCGCGGGCGCTTGGTGGTGGACGAGCACAAGCACGTGGCGCGGCGCAAGGCCCAATACTTGGCCTTCAGTGACCCTAGGCAGGCGGTTCACATTGCTCGACGCATTGTGCAGGCCAAGCTGAAAAGCGGCGCTCGATTTCTTTCTCGAAGGGCCGGCGAATACGGTCTCATGGCTTTGCGAAAGACGGCGGCCCAAATGATGGGGCTGGCCCGCATGGTGGCGGTGGAGGAAAACATGGAAATGGTGCGCGGCCTGGAAGGTCGTGGGGCGCATCTTTACTTTGAGGTTTTCAAGGATTTGGTGCGCGCTCCGGGCTTCCATTTTTCGGGGAGGACCAAGAGGCCGCCGCGCGATCCCATCAATGCGCTTTTATCTTTTGTCTACACCTTACTTACCAACGAAGTTCTGACGGCGGTGAAGATCGTTGGCTTGGATCCCTATTTGGGAACTTTGCACACGGAAGAATACGGCAGGCCGTCTTTGGCCTGCGACCTGGTGGAAGAGTGGCGCACCCATTTAGGGGACCGCTTGGTTTTGGGCCTCATTAACCGGCGTGTGGTGACCCCGGAAGATTTTGTGGAGCGAGCGGTAACGGCTGCGGATGGTGTGGATGAAGAGGATCTTCGAGCCCATCGGCCGGTGGAAATGAAGCCCAAGATTGCCCGGGCCTTTGTGGATGCCTATGAGCGATGGATGGGGACATCGATTCAATGTCCTTTTGCGGGCACCATGAGCACCTATCGGGGTCTTATTCGGGATCAGGCCCGTCGGTTTCTTCGCTTTCTCATGGGGGAGGCGCCCACATACGAACCTTTTCCTTGGTGGACGCTTTAGTGGCGCCTGGGCCGCACGCTCTACGGCATGCTTTTTGGGAAGAACTTGTGCCAGCGGGGAAGGCTCAAAGGGCGGAAGGGGCCGTGAGGGTACCCGGCGTTTTCTGCGTGGGACGTATCGGGCGACCTTGGGCGGATTGGGTGGGCCACGAGGTGTGAGTCATGTCCATGTTCTATGTGGTGTGTTTTGACATCAGTGACGATCGTACGCGCTATCGCGTCGCTAAGGTCCTGAAGGGCTATGGTTATCGAGTGCAAAAGTCCGTTTTTGAGTGCCCACGGCTGACCGAAAAGAAGCTGCTGACGCTCATGGACCGTGTAGACCGGCTCATTGACCACACAACGGACACGGTGCGCTTTTACCGTCAGTGTGAAGCGTGCCTTAAGTCCTTTGAGCACGTAGGTCTGGGCCTGACGCCGGAAAGACAAAGCTACGGGGCGGTGTAAAGTGACCGATCGCAGTTTGGAAGGAGTGGCCTGGCAGGTATGGGGACGGCACTTCGAACGGGCCTGTTTGAGGCCAAGGCATGACCAAACGGCTTAAGTTCAGGATATGCGGGCGAAAGTGCCAAGTTTTGGGAGGTCCTTTGCCCATTTGGACCGAGAATGTCTAACTCTTTGAAAACACTCAACCCACTTCCAAACGGTGCTCCGAACCGTGATAACAAAGCAATGACAACATGTTACGATGGTCGATGCCACTTCAGCGCCCGCATGAACCCCTCACAAGGTCCCCCTTAAAGAGAGGTGCTCCCAATTGCGACCCAAAAACCTTGACAGGACGCGGCTCGGCGGCCTAACAGTTCGAAGGTAGGCCCCGATTCGAGGGGATTGAGACTGGGTCAACCGTATAGATTGCAAGGCCTCTACCGCGTTCGAAGGTAGGCCCCGATTCGAGGGGATTGAGACACAAAAAAAAGGCGCACTCACGTTGTGAGTGCGCCACGTTCGAAGGTAGGCCCCGATTCGAGGGGATTGAGACAAAATAATAGAACTCTATTTCACGATTCATGCATGGTTCGAAGGTAGGCCCCGATTCGAGGGGATTGAGACGCCCTGGTCCATGATCCACCTGGAAACGTCCAGGTGCGTTCGAAGGTAGGCCCCGATTCGAGGGGATTGAGACAAATCATCCGCCTTCAACCGATGCCCCAACTTCCTCAGTTCGAAGGTAGGCCCCGATTCGAGGGGATTGAGACTTTACCTCCCATTTTTCGAGTGAACAAAAAAAAGAGTTCGAAGGTAGGCCCCGATTCGAGGGGATTGAGACTTTTTCGAGTGAACAAAAAAAAGACGCAATGGCACTGTTCGAAGGTAGGCCCCGATTCGAGGGGATTGAGACAGAATCTTTATTTGGGAACACTCCGTCTACTTCGGTTCGAAGGTAGGCCCCGATTCGAGGGGATTGAGACATATGGAGACCAGGAGCCAACACCTTGCTCATACCCGGTTCGAAGGTAGGCCCCGATTCGAGGGGATTGAGACAATAGCTCAGCCATTCTCTTGCCTTGTCTTCCATTGTTCGAAGGTAGGCCCCGATTCGAGGGGATTGAGACGAGTTAATGTCCCCAAGATCAACATCTTGGGGCAAATCCAGTTCGAAGGTAGGCCCCGATTCGAGGGGATTGAGACCCGCTCTGCTCCCCTTAGGTTACTCTAGCTCCCGCAATGTTCGAAGGTAGGCCCCGATTCGAGGGGATTGAGACTGAAGCGGGGCAAACAAAAAAGGGGAGACAGAGCGGCGTTCGAAGGTAGGCCCCGATTCGAGGGGATTGAGACAATCGCCCAAACCCCTCCACCATTCATGGTGAGTTGTTCGAAGGTAGGCCCCGATTCGAGGGGATTGAGACAATTCGGTATCACCCCATGAAAGCGCGAGACCGAATTGTTCGAAGGTAGGCCCCGATTCGAGGGGATTGAGACAGGGGTTAACAAAAAAAGGCGCACTCACGTTGTGTGAGTTCGAAGGTAGGCCCCGATTCGAGGGGATTGAGACGAAAGCGCGAGACCGAATTGCCCAACTGAAAACTGCGTTCGAAGGTAGGCCCCGATTCGAGGGGATTGAGACCATTTTGGCCTCCATTGCTTGTGGTGAACAAAAAGCGTTCGAAGGTAGGCCCCGATTCGAGGGGATTGAGACGTGTGTGAGTGCGCCAAAGTTTAGCCTAGGTTTTGAAGTTCGAAGGTAGGCCCCGATTCGAGGGGATTGAGACCTAAAGCATCCATGTCACAAGGCCTATGCTTCATGAGTTCGAAGGTAGGCCCCGATTCGAGGGGATTGAGACAAAAATACGGCTTCAGAGATTTACACTTGGCCGTAAGGTTCGAAGGTAGGCCCCGATTCGAGGGGATTGAGACTTGCTATAGAACTGGACCATAATCTCCATTTTTCTGTTCGAAGGTAGGCCCCGATTCGAGGGGATTGAGACCTGCGACCAGGATTGCTCCTGGTCTCCAGAATCTATAGTTCGAAGGTAGGCCCCGATTCGAGGGGATTGAGACCGCGAATCCGGCTCGTATCACCGGCGGGGAACCTCATGTTCGAAGGTAGGCCCCGATTCGAGGGGATTGAGACTTGTCCGATTGACCACAACGGACCAATGGTCCGTTGGGTTCGAAGGTAGGCCCCGATTCGAGGGGATTGAGACTGTTGAGGCATCAATCCGCCCGTTGACCCAGTAGTTCGAAGGTAGGCCCCGATTCGAGGGGATTGAGACAAGAGCCCCGACAATGCCGCTTTCCACCTTGCCACGGTTCGAAGGTAGGCCCCGATTCGAGGGGATTGAGACGCTGTTTGGTTCTTCATCGAACCAAACAGCCCATTGAGTTCGAAGGTAGGCCCCGATTCGAGGGGATTGAGACCAAAGCACATTGACTCCGCCACAATCATACAGAATGATTGGTTCGAAGGTAGGCCCCGATTCGAGGGGATTGAGACCGCTTTCCATTTCACCATGGAAAACGAAGGTTGTCCGAGTTCGAAGGTAGGCCCCGATTCGAGGGGATTGAGACTATTCCAGCTCGTCTTTCACGGCCTTGAGGCCGTAGAGTTCGAAGGTAGGCCCCGATTCGAGGGGATTGAGACATGCACTTTCTCGCACAATGGGAACTCAAAGCGTTGTTCGAAGGTAGGCCCCGATTCGAGGGGATTGAGACAATGACAGCCTGTGAAGACGATGTTGATCTTGTCTGGTTCGAAGGTAGGCCCCGATTCGAGGGGATTGAGACAACCAAGCTTGATCCTTTCCTGGTTTCGATATGCAGGTTCGAAGGTAGGCCCCGATTCGAGGGGATTGAGACACTTGGCCGTCTTTTGTGATTAGCTTGTAATCACAAAGTTCGAAGGTAGGCCCCGATTCGAGGGGATTGAGACCAGCACTTTACATGAACACTCAACCCTAACACTTCCGTTCGAAGGTAGGCCCCGATTCGAGGGGATTGAGACCCCATGCGTCTTCACTAAACCCATGGTCAATGATAGACAGTTCGAAGGTAGGCCCCGATTCGAGGGGATTGAGACTCCTTTTCTAATTCAATACTGATTCTCATGGCGCTGTTCGAAGGTAGGCCCCGATTCGAGGGGATTGAGACTCGCACCCCCTCGCCGACGGTCTCCCGCCGGCCGTGTTCGAAGGTAGGCCCCGATTCGAGGGGATTGAGACATCGTTTTTCTTTTGTTACGCTGATCCACATGATAAGTTCGAAGGTAGGCCCCGATTCGAGGGGATTGAGACGATTTGCGGTATAGATCGCAAACCCCCTGGCAGTTGAAGTTCGAAGGTAGGCCCCGATTCGAGGGGATTGAGACTTTCTTCCCCCTTTGCTCAAGTGTCTTGCGCGATGTGTTCGAAGGTAGGCCCCGATTCGAGGGGATTGAGACTTACCCGGATCCCAGCCCCGGGATCCAGGACGAGTAAGTTCGAAGGTAGGCCCCGATTCGAGGGGATTGAGACTGATATGCAGGCCCTATGATATCTATCATTTTGCCTGGTTCGAAGGTAGGCCCCGATTCGAGGGGATTGAGACATAGACAAAGGCCGATTGATTCGGCCTAAGCTCAACTAAGTTCGAAGGTAGGCCCCGATTCGAGGGGATTGAGACTTAATCCGGAACCCGCTTCCTGGTTCCATGATTAAAGTTCGAAGGTAGGCCCCGATTCGAGGGGATTGAGACTCATACTTGTGTGTTTCAGAAATAAATTTCAACACACGGTTCGAAGGTAGGCCCCGATTCGAGGGGATTGAGACTTGTTTTTCGTGTTTCACGCGGACAAAAGCCGATTGGTTCGAAGGTAGGCCCCGATTCGAGGGGATTGAGACCAATAAGGTTAAGCTGAACTGAAACTTGATAGGCAGAAGGTTCGAAGGTAGGCCCCGATTCGAGGGGATTGAGACCAGTAAGAAGCGTTCCTTTTTTTGTTTTAATGATACTGTTCGAAGGTAGGCCCCGATTCGAGGGGATTGAGACGATTCCGACAAGCTATCCCAGAAACGCTGGGAAACAGTTCGAAGGTAGGCCCCGATTCGAGGGGATTGAGACCGAGGTAAAGCCATTCTCGTCTTGCTCGAAGCCCACGTTCGAAGGTAGGCCCCGATTCGAGGGGATTGAGACAACAGCTACCCTTTTGGGTTCAGTGCCCACTTGAAAATGTTCGAAGGTAGGCCCCGATTCGAGGGGATTGAGACACGATCCGGCTCGCCATACAAGCGGCCGAACCGTCTGTTCGAAGGTAGGCCCCGATTCGAGGGGATTGAGACTCGGCACGATGACCAAGGGCAACAACCCGCACGTCTGTTCGAAGGTAGGCCCCGATTCGAGGGGATTGAGACCTGGTAAAGATTCCATTGAGGTGATTCACGATTATGGTTCGAAGGTAGGCCCCGATTCGAGGGGATTGAGACGCTTTTGATGGACAAAAAAAAGACGCAACGGCACTGTTCGAAGGTAGGCCCCGATTCGAGGGGATTGAGACTTCTGATATCCATTTTTACTCCTCCTATCCTCATGTGTTCGAAGGTAGGCCCCGATTCGAGGGGATTGAGACCATTCATTTTCTTTAAGTTTTGCCCAATAATTATCAGTTCGAAGGTAGGCCCCGATTCGAGGGGATTGAGACCTCCCTGTAACGGTTTTCCAATATTCGAATGTGTAGGTTCGAAGGTAGGCCCCGATTCGAGGGGATTGAGACTTTGCGCCATTCGGCGCGAATGAAATCCCATCCTTATAGTTCGAAGGTAGGCCCCGATTCGAGGGGATTGAGACTTTTTGATAAAATGAAATTCTGATCTCCATTTTTAGTTCGAAGGTAGGCCCCGATTCGAGGGGATTGAGACCTCAACATCCTCATTTAGGTTGTGGTCTACCGCAAGGGGTTCGAAGGTAGGCCCCGATTCGAGGGGATTGAGACTTTCGACGCTTGCTCCGTTTTGATAAAATGAAATTCTGTTCGAAGGTAGGCCCCGATTCGAGGGGATTGAGACCTTCGGTCCATCTTGTTTTTATGGACCATGGCTTGTCGTTCGAAGGTAGGCCCCGATTCGAGGGGATTGAGACACAAACGTCGCGTGTTTTATCCTAACGACACAGTGTTCGCGTTCGAAGGTAGGCCCCGATTCGAGGGGATTGAGACTCTTCGTGCACAAAAGTTAACGATTTCCCTTCATAATGTTCGAAGGTAGGCCCCGATTCGAGGGGATTGAGACGCTATCCCTTCCTTTATGATGATGTCGTTCTCTTTCTGTTCGAAGGTAGGCCCCGATTCGAGGGGATTGAGACGATGGACCATGCACCATCTTCGTAATTGCGGATTTCAGTTCGAAGGTAGGCCCCGATTCGAGGGGATTGAGACACAACGGAAATTCGAAACGTTCCCAGTCGACAACTTCGGTTCGAAGGTAGGCCCCGATTCGAGGGGATTGAGACTTGCCCAAGCGGCATAATCGTGAATTACCTCAATGGGTTCGAAGGTAGGCCCCGATTCGAGGGGATTGAGACTTCTTTGGGATCTCCATAGAGACGCCCATAGCGTCGTTCGAAGGTAGGCCCCGATTCGAGGGGATTGAGACTGAGACTTGATAGGAGAACGTCATCACTTGAAACATGGTTCGAAGGTAGGCCCCGATTCGAGGGGATTGAGACCGTTATTCCTTCCGGTGCGTCTTGCTCGTCAAATGGTTCGAAGGTAGGCCCCGATTCGAGGGGATTGAGACCATGCGTAACCCTATCGAAGTCCGTCATGATTTGTAAGTTCGAAGGTAGGCCCCGATTCGAGGGGATTGAGACCTAATGAACCATTGTTCATCAGGGTCAACGGTATAGGTTCGAAGGTAGGCCCCGATTCGAGGGGATTGAGACCAATCATGCATCTCGATTTCTACCCACCTCCCCAATTGTTCGAAGGTAGGCCCCGATTCGAGGGGATTGAGACTATTACGCTGATCCACATGGTAACTTCCTCCTGTGCTAGGTTCGAAGGTAGGCCCCGATTCGAGGGGATTGAGACAAAAAAGGCGCACCTACACTACGTAGGTGCGCCATTGGTTCGAAGGTAGGCCCCGATTCGAGGGGATTGAGACACTGTAGCACCTTCTTTTTTTGCTTGTCCTTCCACGGGTTCGAAGGTAGGCCCCGATTCGAGGGGATTGAGACTCACGCCGCAGTATCGGCAGGTAAACCTGCCGATTTCGGTTCGAAGGTAGGCCCCGATTCGAGGGGATTGAGACCGTGTAAGTCACCTACGTAGAATTCAACGACTTTCTTGTTCGAAGGTAGGCCCCGATTCGAGGGGATTGAGACAAACTGAACATCCCCATCTTGTGAAATCAGAGAAAAATGTTCGAAGGTAGGCCCCGATTCGAGGGGATTGAGACTGGCACTCTTGATAAAACACAAACTCTAGAATGTATTCGGTTCGAAGGTAGGCCCCGATTCGAGGGGATTGAGACATGATAATGAAACCCACAATGCTCGTGTAAGTCACCGTTCGAAGGTAGGCCCCGATTCGAGGGGATTGAGACCCTCGGAGTACTCAATAAGACATGGCGGTTTGACGGTTCGAAGGTAGGCCCCGATTCGAGGGGATTGAGACCGAAGGCGTTAGCCGGATTTTGCCTACTGACAAGAAGTTCGAAGGTAGGCCCCGATTCGAGGGGATTGAGACCCCTAAGAGATCTTCTGGGGGATCATCAAACCATAGTTCGAAGGTAGGCCCCGATTCGAGGGGATTGAGACTCGAGTGCTCAGAGAGACTAGCAGTCCCCGCGATTTGTTCGAAGGTAGGCCCCGATTCGAGGGGATTGAGACTCTCACTCGGAATCCCGTTTTAGGATTCATGATAAGGTTCGAAGGTAGGCCCCGATTCGAGGGGATTGAGACTGTGGTGAACAAAAAAGCGCACTCACACAACGTGAGGTTCGAAGGTAGGCCCCGATTCGAGGGGATTGAGACTTGATGATCAAAACCGCATCGTAATAGGCATCAAGAGTTCGAAGGTAGGCCCCGATTCGAGGGGATTGAGACTCGAGGTTTTCGGTTTCCGGAACCTCGACAAGACACGGTTCGAAGGTAGGCCCCGATTCGAGGGGATTGAGACCTTTGCCGAGAGCCTTCGTTTAGGCTCTCGATAGCCGTTCGAAGGTAGGCCCCGATTCGAGGGGATTGAGACGCAATGCCGGCGCGATGCGGCCCGCCGTGAGTTTTGAGTTCGAAGGTAGGCCCCGATTCGAGGGGATTGAGACACTGGATTATCCCGCCATGTCATCAGCCCGTCCTGGTTCGAAGGTAGGCCCCGATTCGAGGGGATTGAGACATAGACGGCCAAACCCGTGTTTCGCTCTGTTCGACAGTTCGAAGGTAGGCCCCGATTCGAGGGGATTGAGACGTTGTAGTTATGCACTATCACATCCCACGTGGTTTCGCGTTCGAAGGTAGGCCCCGATTCGAGGGGATTGAGACCCGAAGCCTTGCCCTAAGCTCTGGATCATTCCCATTCGGTTCGAAGGTAGGCCCCGATTCGAGGGGATTGAGACGATTCGGCCCCAACTCTACCAGACTTTCGGCCCATTGGTTCGAAGGTAGGCCCCGATTCGAGGGGATTGAGACCTGATTCTTTCGCCGCCTCGCTCGGTATATTCATAGGTTCGAAGGTAGGCCCCGATTCGAGGGGATTGAGACTCACATTGCGGCCATGGCATGACCATGACATTATAGGGTTCGAAGGTAGGCCCCGATTCGAGGGGATTGAGACAATGCCGACAAATCCCCAGTAAATACTCTGGGGATGTTCGAAGGTAGGCCCCGATTCGAGGGGATTGAGACTTGTCAGAGTGAACAAAAAAAGCGCACCCACACAACGTTCGAAGGTAGGCCCCGATTCGAGGGGATTGAGACCTTGGGGTTAAAAGATAGGCGCACCTACGTTGTGTGGGTTCGAAGGTAGGCCCCGATTCGAGGGGATTGAGACTGTGGTGAACAAAAAAGCGCACTCACACAACGTGAGGTTCGAAGGTAGGCCCCGATTCGAGGGGATTGAGACCCGTGTTTCGCTCTGTTCGACAAACCCCCAGCAAAGTTCGAAGGTAGGCCCCGATTCGAGGGGATTGAGACTGTTCCACGTTAAGCACGACAATTTTTGGCCGTTCATGTTCGAAGGTAGGCCCCGATTCGAGGGGATTGAGACTGGGTTGCGCACCCACACGACGACTTCGCACCATGTGGTTCGAAGGTAGGCCCCGATTCGAGGGGATTGAGACTATGGCGACCAAGCGCCCACATCTTCGCTGTACCCGGTTCGAAGGTAGGCCCCGATTCGAGGGGATTGAGACATGATGTTGTCATGAATAATCACGTGCTCAGTATTGAGGTTCGAAGGTAGGCCCCGATTCGAGGGGATTGAGACACAGAACATCTCTGGTACTTGGAAAGCTTAATTTTTGTTCGAAGGTAGGCCCCGATTCGAGGGGATTGAGACAAATGCAATGGTGATTTTTTCTGGCGGGATATACGCGTTCGAAGGTAGGCCCCGATTCGAGGGGATTGAGACTGGGCGTAATCTAATCATAACCCCACCTCCCCTTTTGTTCGAAGGTAGGCCCCGATTCGAGGGGATTGAGACACGGCCTTGAGACCGTAAGGGTTAAGTTGTTTGTTGAGTTCGAAGGTAGGCCCCGATTCGAGGGGATTGAGACTATGAAGCCATAGGGTGTTTCCCTCTTTCTTTGCCAGTTCGAAGGTAGGCCCCGATTCGAGGGGATTGAGACACGGTTTTATAGATTTGCACTTGGCAGTAAGCCAGTTCGAAGGTAGGCCCCGATTCGAGGGGATTGAGACATGAATGATGGATACGGCATTATTGCTAGGAAATAGTTCGAAGGTAGGCCCCGATTCGAGGGGATTGAGACGTAAATCCTGACGTGGCTGTCACCAGCCACAACGTGGTTCGAAGGTAGGCCCCGATTCGAGGGGATTGAGACCCGATAAGAAAACTATCGGCTTTGCGATTAACTTGAGTTCGAAGGTAGGCCCCGATTCGAGGGGATTGAGACAAAAGGCGCAACGGCACTACGCCGTTGCGTCTTATAGTTCGAAGGTAGGCCCCGATTCGAGGGGATTGAGACTCCTTTGTAGTGCATGAGATCGCATTCGCATTCTGTGTTCGAAGGTAGGCCCCGATTCGAGGGGATTGAGACCCTGTCTTTGAGTGAAAGACAGTTGCTAGGATGTTGTTCGAAGGTAGGCCCCGATTCGAGGGGATTGAGACAAAAGCGCACCTACACAACGTAGGTGCGCCAGGATACGTTCGAAGGTAGGCCCCGATTCGAGGGGATTGAGACTTTCGACAGAAACTGTTCTCCCTGTAAACGTTTTCCAGTTCGAAGGTAGGCCCCGATTCGAGGGGATTGAGACTCTCCGCCTTCTCCACGTGGTGCTGCTCGTACTTTGAGTTCGAAGGTAGGCCCCGATTCGAGGGGATTGAGACTCGTTAACACATTCCCGTAAAGTGAAACGCTAAAGTTCGAAGGTAGGCCCCGATTCGAGGGGATTGAGACAAAAACTTACTGGTGCGGGATAACTTCTAGCAATCCGGTTCGAAGGTAGGCCCCGATTCGAGGGGATTGAGACAACTTCCTCATCGTCGTATGGGTTTTTGACCCATACGGTTCGAAGGTAGGCCCCGATTCGAGGGGATTGAGACAGTTCAACTTCATCAACGTCTTTGCGGTCTAGGCCGGTTCGAAGGTAGGCCCCGATTCGAGGGGATTGAGACCCGGCACCGGGATCCAGGATAAGTAAGCCGCACCGGGTTCGAAGGTAGGCCCCGATTCGAGGGGATTGAGACAACATCAACGTGCTTCCCGTTGTACGAAACTGTGAAGTTCGAAGGTAGGCCCCGATTCGAGGGGATTGAGACCAGACGGAATGCCTGAGCAATGGCCACCTTTCGAATCAGTTCGAAGGTAGGCCCCGATTCGAGGGGATTGAGACTCAACGGTTCTCCGCACGCACTCAACCCGCACAGAAGTTCGAAGGTAGGCCCCGATTCGAGGGGATTGAGACTTGATTTGGTCTCAATTCAATCTCGTTCGCTCCCGTGTTCGAAGGTAGGCCCCGATTCGAGGGGATTGAGACAAAGTAAGGTTTCAAACCCTTTGCCCGAGCCGTGGTTCGAAGGTAGGCCCCGATTCGAGGGGATTGAGACGTGAAATCCAGCATATTCATGCAAATCTCCTACATAAAGTTCGAAGGTAGGCCCCGATTCGAGGGGATTGAGACCAACAACTTTTTTCCTCATGGCAATCTCCCTTTGCTGTTCGAAGGTAGGCCCCGATTCGAGGGGATTGAGACATAACCCCGTCGAAACGCGCTGCCGTCTTTATAAGTTCGAAGGTAGGCCCCGATTCGAGGGGATTGAGACTATTATCTTTTTTAATGGATGACCTATCGTAATTTCAGTTCGAAGGTAGGCCCCGATTCGAGGGGATTGAGACAATTTTTCCTACCGAACCCATTTTGCCACTTGATAAGTTCGAAGGTAGGCCCCGATTCGAGGGGATTGAGACTCGGCACCATGCCGAATGATTCTCAGGCTCGTTCTCCGTTCGAAGGTAGGCCCCGATTCGAGGGGATTGAGACACCTTGTTGCCGTATGAAATAGTTGAAAGCTTGTGCGTTCGAAGGTAGGCCCCGATTCGAGGGGATTGAGACTTGCCTCGCTATGAAGTCTTTCCAATACTCAAAAGGTTCGAAGGTAGGCCCCGATTCGAGGGGATTGAGACCCTTACGCCGCAATATCGACAGAAAAACCTGCCGATCTGTTCGAAGGTAGGCCCCGATTCGAGGGGATTGAGACCAACGTAGGTGCGCCAAAAAACTTCATTCGTAATGCAGTTCGAAGGTAGGCCCCGATTCGAGGGGATTGAGACTTTTTCCTTCCTTGCCACACCTTCTGTTACGATAATGTTCGAAGGTAGGCCCCGATTCGAGGGGATTGAGACGAATATTCACCAACAAGTTGTATCCAAGAACCCTTCCGTTCGAAGGTAGGCCCCGATTCGAGGGGATTGAGACTGGGCGGTTCGTCGAACCAAACCGCCCACGTCTTTTGTTCGAAGGTAGGCCCCGATTCGAGGGGATTGAGACAAAAAAGGGAGACAGAACGGCACATGAAGCCGTTCGGTTCGAAGGTAGGCCCCGATTCGAGGGGATTGAGACGTCTTGTCGTTGAGCCGAAAGCTAAACTTGTTGTTCCTGTTCGAAGGTAGGCCCCGATTCGAGGGGATTGAGACAATCAAGTTAACGCCACCTCGATCTTTGATGATGATCGGTTCGAAGGCAGGCCCCGATTCGAGGGGATTGAGACGTTGTGCCTTTCGTCCTTTATTCCCATTCGCCACGGTTCGAAGGCAGGCCCCGATTCGAGGGGATTGAGACATTGTGACTTCGATCTTCATGGTGCCCCCCCTATGTGTTCGAAGGCAGGCCCCGATTCGAGGGGATTGAGACCGGTCAACAAAAAAGCCCAAAAGACCACAAGGCCTGTTCGAAGGCAGGCCCCGATTCGAGGGGATTGAGACGCCTTGGCCTTGGCCTTGGCCTTGGCCTTGGGTTCGAAGGCAGGCCTCGATTCGAGGGGATTGAGACCAGAAGCGCTGAGCGATGGGAAATCGCACGCCCTGTTCGAAGGCAGGCCCCGATTCGAGGGGATTGAGACACGGCTTGCTGCCAAATGCAGTCTGAAAAATCTTTTTAGTTCGAAGGTAGGCCCCGATTCGAGGGGATTGAGACGCGATTTCATCGCCGTTAGGTATCTCGTGAACGCGTTCGAAGGTAGGCCCCGATTCGAGGGGATTGAGACGGAGCGGATTTTTGAGAAATCCGCCCCTTCTAGATTGGTTCGAAGGTAGGCCCCGATTCGAGGGGATTGAGACATGGTGCCCCGATCTAAACAATAGGATCCTAGGTTCGGTTCGAAGGCAGGCCCCGATTCGAGGGGATTGAGACGAAAATATTCCACCAGATCGTCAGGGATGACTTTGAGTTCGAAGGCAGGCCCCGATTCGAGGGGATTGAGACTTTAACCATTTTGTAGGACTTATTAAGGAGGAAAAAGTATGATAAAACAATATGTAACAGAATTTCCTTACGTTGCCGGTATTGCTGGAATGGTACTCGGGTACTTAGCCGGGAGGTACCATGGCAAACAAATTCTAAAATACTATAAAAAGAAAATCGAGGATTTAAAGACAGGTATTAGTTATTATGTTCTTGATGAGGATGATGGGGAGGTGTAGCTATGATAAATCTTGCTGTGTTCTTCAGTATGTTCTGGATATTCTACTTCATCGGTATTGAGTCCACCTATAAAGGATAGAACAATATGAAAAGAAGGGAGGCACTATCGTGCCTCCCGGACTATTGTGTTGGTCTATTTGTGTTTACTGGTCTCAAAAAGCCCCGTTGTATTCGTTCGAAGGCAGGCCCCGATTCGAGGGGATTGAGACCCCGATGCATCCGGGCTATATATTCTCTCGAGTAGTTCGAAGGTAGGCCCCGATTGGAGGGGATTGAGACTCATTGGAACACCGGGTGGTTCGAGCTCTTTTGTGGTTCGAAGGCAGGCCCCGATTTGAGGGGATTGAGACCAGAGCGCATCGACAAAAAGCCGATGCGCTTAAAAAGTTCGCAGGTAGGCGCCGATGCAAGAGGAATCCGTCGGTCAGGGCGAAGGGATCGTTGCCCTTGCTTAAGCGGGTCGACAGCGCAGGACACGAGCGGCAAGAAAAAGGTCCTGTCTGGTGCCTACCCCTGGTCATGGGTCGCCAACAAGGGTCGTTTCAACGCGTTGCGGATTATGGCGGCCGGCGAGATACCGTTCTTGCGGCCGGCTTCCGAAAAAGCCCATGGTTTAAAAGGATCAACGAATGGCAAGTTCTTTACAGGTTGTATGTGTGGCTTCTGAGACCTCTTCGTCACGGCGTATGCTCTCGACCACCGTGAAATTAACAGGTTATGTCCGTCATGTGGAATCCCACGACTTCCGAAACCTATGGCGACGGCTGACGCTCAGTGCTGACGAACCGATGCCCGATGCCGTCCTCCTCTACCACGACGGCCCGCACGCATTGAACCTCCTCGATCGAATACGCAGCACACCGGAAATCGAAACGCTTCCCGTGGTGGTCGTCACACCCGAGACAACGGCCAATGATGTCCTCGCCGCCATGGAGCGGGATGCTGACGATTGCATGCTCACACCTATCGTCCCGGAAAAGCTTGCCCATCGTCTTCGGGCCATCATCGGCAGACGGAAGTCGCCGTCACCTTACGAACAAATGCTGGCTCTGGGAAAAAAAGCCCTGCGGGCAGGCGACCCATTAAAGGCTCAAGAGTACTTCGCCGAAGCCCTTGCCATGAAGCCGGACGCGACCTCCGCGCTCTACTACTGCGGACTGGGAGCCGAAATGCAAGGCGATTTGGAATCGGCTGTCCAGTACTACACGCGTGCAGCGCGGTTCCGCATGAATCTTCGTGCCCAGGAACGGCTGTGCGCAATCTACTTCAAACAGGGCGATTACCAGGCCATGGAGCCCCTCGTGAATCACCTACACCAATACATCACGCTGCCGTCGGCGTGGCTTGTCGCCGCCGGAAAGGCAAGTTTCAGCAAGGGGAACGTGGACGATGCCGTGCGCAACCTTCGTCAGGCCCATCGCAGGTGGGTGGCTGAAGGGGAGGGTAATAAGGCGAGCCCCTATACCCCCCTGGGAGGTCTCGTTGAAGGACTTCAACGGTATCCCAAGCATCCCAAGTATCTCGATGTGTGCGTGGCCATAGCCGTGGATTTCGAGCGTAATCGGACGCTGATCGAGCGCCTGAGCTTCGACGAACGCATGGCCTTGGGCACACTGGCCTTCCATGCCGAGCGACTGTCCGAAGCACGACGATTCTGGCTCAAAGCCTTGGACGTGGCGCCGGACGAAAAGGCTAAACTTGTCGTACACAAAAAGCTCGCGGCAACCTACAAAAAGGCGGGTGTGGATCGTCTGGCCAAGGAGCATGAGAAACTTGGAGAGACGAACGGTGCCACATGAAAGCCTGTGGAATCTCGTTCCCAGGGCGAGCACGCTTAATTCGCTGGCTCCAAAAAACGCCGGCACGGCGTGTCCTGATTTATCGTCCAAAGGCGGCTTTGGCGTAGAACTTTCAGGTCAATACGTTCCGCGAAGCTGCGAACGGTTTGGTTACATGCACATCCTTTAATTGGCCCCACGACAACCCTTCGCCAAAGTTAAGCAGCGTCGGCCGAAGGGAGAAGATACCCATTCCAATCGTGGCCACCATTTTGACCTGCAAAGCGGTTCCATTCCCAAATTCATTGAGCGCGGGTCGGTAGCCCTAGGCGACAAAGAGAACCCTGGCCCGCGTGTTGATCACCTCACCGGGTCGAAACGGGGAAATCGTTCCGGTAATCTTTCGATGGACCACCTCGGAGCTGGTGGATTCTTTTAGCCACCGTTCAAAACCGCACAGCGTTACCTAGCCTTTTCGCCACGCACGGTGTGAAGCCCAGCGAGCCTCTTTCTAGGTGATTGCCATAGACGGGCCGCACATTGAACAGGATCTTGACCTTCTGCATGCTCGGCGAAGCCCCGTAGGAAGCAGACCACATTCGGAGTCGTGAGGTCCGCGTGCGGCGGATTCGGAACTTTAGCCCCCTGGGCCAATGCCGCCGAATGTGATAAGCCATCCACCAGAATGGTTTTCGCAGATCTAAGCGAGCAAACCCTAAAAGTCGCTTGTCTTGTCCGTTAACGAAAGCCAAAGGACCATGAGCCCTCACATGCAAGTACCGGCCACCCTTTTGGGGTGCCGCGCCCTGGCCCATTTGGTGGGCCGGAACGAGGCGTTATGGCAATTCAGCGAACGGGGCATTTGAGACTTTTGGCGGCCCTTGCCACGGCCTTTCACGATCCCCTGAAACCCGTCGTGAAGGGCCGGCAGGGTTCCTGCCCGCTCAAGGACGACCCTAAAAACGGCCTAAGTCCCCGCACCAATGCGCCCATGAGGGGCATCACATCGCAGCGGCGTTGAGACGCCTTGTGGGGCGACCACAAATTTTCTCGGGATAAAAACCCCCGCTGCTCCATACTCCGTTTGATGGCACCATCATTAAAGAAGCATCCTCGATGGTCCCCGTGCAGCCGGGTTGTGCCTTTCGCACGGTACTTTCCCGGCCCAAAGCGGTGCGCGCCGGTGCAGAACTGCACCAATTTCGCTGGACAACCCCCTTACCAAACGATTCGGCGCCCACCGAAGCTCTGATCTCGCCAGGCCCTAAGGCTTTTGTGATAGAAAAGTGACCGGTGTGTTCTCTAGTTCACTGAGTCCAAAAAACCGCTTTCCCTTACGTGTCCATCGTAGATGGGCCTCAGGGGGCCGGCGGAAGAACCCACTTTGTGCCCTTACCCCGGGAAAGGTTCGTAGGGCCGAAAACGAACGTGGCGAAAGACGCGACTGAGCAAAACCGTGCCGTCGGGCTGAACCTTCTCTTCCAAGATTCTTTCCGTGGTCGCGTAAACCGGCTGAAGGCCTCGCCCTAAAGCCCACGAAGCGATATAGAATGTTGCTCCAAACTCTCCTTGAACCACGACCACGTCCCCCGGCGCCGATTCCTCCTCCAACCACGTCAGGATCGGCTCAAGGTGCGATTGCACCGACGATGCCTCGCTCGGCACTTGACCCCATAGTGAAAATAGCGGCTCGGGCAAGCCCACCACCGACTGTACGTGCCATGCCTTAAAGAGCTCTTCTTCCTGGGCCGAAGTCAGGCTGTGCGACAGCAACAAAAAGGCTCGGCGAGGGCCGGGGCTTTCCCCCGGCGCGCCCACAGGGGAATTTTCCCGCCCGTTTCGGTACGATTCCCAGGCCTTTTGAAGTTTCTTCAGGCCTTCTCGACGTAGAAAGTCCATCAATCGTTTGGCTGATGTCGCGTCTTTTTTCCAACCTCCATGCAGAAGATCATTGCGCCGTTTCCGTAAGGGTTCAAAGGCACAGGCTAGAGAGATCAAAGTGTTGCCTCCGGCCTCAATGAGGGCCCGGGCTTCCGCGCGCTTGTGCGCAAGGAGACCGTCCCATTCGCTTTCCGGTATTTTGGTGGCCAACAGGTGAAGCAGGGCGCACCAGAAGTTTTCGCGCACATTTTCATCATAAGGATCATGACCTGCGGCCCGGCATAGCCCGCTGAGCACCGTTTCTCGAAGGAAGACATACGCCTGAGGGACCAGCTCATGGTCCAAACACCAAGCCGCCGCGGCAAACCCCTTGGCTTCAGGATCTGCTGCGTTGAATCCTTGAAGCTTACGTCGAACGATTTCTAAAAGAGGTTGCATGGGAGGAATCAGCCGCTGGTTTTCCACCGCGTCGATGGCTTCGTCCAAACCCGTAGCTACGGCAATCTTTGGGCCTCGAACCGCGGCCAAATTTGAGCACAGCGCATTCAGTTGGTTGCTCAGCTCGGAAAGGGCCCTGGCCAAAGCTACGTTATCCTTGCTGTCTTTCTTGCCAAAAATGGGACCCACGTTCCGGCCGACCAAGCGTTTGATCTCTTGCGGCCGCCCGGCCTTTTGAAAGATATCCACGGCTCTGGCCCAGTCGAGCAGGGTATCATAGGGGGTTAAATCAAATACGGGAGCCACCCGCCGTTCCAGCGGCATCTCTTTAACGTGCTGAATGGGTCCCAGTGTTTCAAAGGCACCGTAAAAGATCCGCTGAACCTCGATGTTTTTCAGGACCTTGGCGTAATTGATGATTACGGTCTGCAAAAGCGGCAGGGACCGAAAGGAATGGGTAATGTCCAAATAGAGTTGGTCGCCTTCCCCAAGGGCCTCCATGAGGATCATGAAAATATCCATGATTTCCTTTTCGTCCTGCCCCTTTGGAAGGGGGACCTTGTGACAAGGGACCTTCAGGCCGAGTTGACGGATTCTTGTTTCCAAACCCTGCGGGAAATTGGCACCGTCAATCCAGTTTTTCTCTTCGGCTTCCTTAGTGCAGGCGATAAGAATTCGGTCTTGGGGTGTCCAGTCCCGGCAGATAGCGCCCAAGAGAGCCTCCTGCACGAAGACAACAGGCTTTTCCGACCGCGTCCCGTCCACCACGTAATAACATTCCACATACTTGTTGGTTCCCAGTGGACTTAAAAAAACCCTGGCCATAGCCGTGTTTCTCCTTTCGCACGGTTAGTTTGACCTACACATGCCGCTTCCTTTGATATCGACAAAATCACAAAATCCTGGAAGCTTCAAACCCAACCCACCCAACCCGATCTATGGTGCCCTACGGCCCCAACCTGCCCTTTTTACAAAATTTGATGCGCAAAAATCATGGGGTCACATCTTGAATTGTGCTCTTCTCACAGGACGGCCCTTGAACTTTGTTATGCATGGATCAGATCTTCGCAAATTTCGAGGGGATTTTCCGAATCATATAAACGGATCGTTTCACGACACGATGTGTGACGATGGCCTTGTGCGTGCGGCTTTTTCGGGGAATACAAGCCAACAAAACAAAAGGTGCCGATGGCTCGCAAGAATCGAGCCTTGGCTTGCACTGGGTTCATGACAAGGTACGAGGTGAGGTACCCGATACTGCGGCAGAAATCTTTACGACTTTTCGAAAGGTTTGACGGAGGCCAAGGCCTTTGTTAACGTTGCCATATCTAAGAAATCTCCACGGAACGGTCAGCACGGGAGACAAATCCATAAACAGACCAAAGGCAAGAACATGCTCAACGTGGATTTGATAGAGACTCTGGATGAGCTTGATCCCTCTCTGCGGCAGGCCTTTATCAAGGTCCTTAAGGTTTTGGACAAAAGCCTGGGCGAAGTGGTGAGAAGGGATGATTTTGTCAATTTGACCGGTGCGGTGGCCGAGCTTGCGCAGGGGCAAAATCGCTTGCAAGAGGCCTTGGCAGGCCTTGCCGAGGCGCAGCGGCGGACCGAAGAGCGTGTGGAGGAGCTCGCGGAGGCGCAAAAGCGCACCGAACAACGCGTGGAGGAGCTCGCGGAGGCGCAGAAACGAACTGAAGAGCGCGTGGAGGAGTTGGCGGAGGCGCAAAAGCGAACTGAAGAGCGCGTTGATCAACTGGCGCAGGCTCAGGCGCGGATGCAGGAGGAGTTGACACGCCTTGCCGAGGCCCAAAGGCGGACCGAGCAGCGTGTGGAAGAGCTCGCCGAGGCGCAGAAGCGAACCGAGCAGCGCGTTGATCAACTGGCGCAGGCTCAGGCGCGGATGCAGGAGGAGTTGACACGCCTTGCCGAGGCGCAGCGGCGGACCGAGGAGCGTGTGGAAGAACTTGCGGAGGCGCAAAAGCGCACCGAACAGCGTGTTGAGGAGCTCGCGCAGGCGCAGAAGCGAACTGAGGAGCGCGTTGATCAACTGGCGCAGGCTCAGGCGCGGATGCAGGAGGAACTGACACGGCTTGCCGAGGCCCAAAGGCGGACCGAGCAGCGTGTGGAAGAGCTCGCCGAGGCGCAGAAGCGAACCGAACAGCGCGTTGAAGAGCTTGCGGAGGCGCAGAAGCGAACCGAGGAGACGATGCTCCGCGGATTCAAGGAACTGCGAGACTTGATCGCTGCCCTTGGGAGCCGATGGGGCCTGCAAACGGAAGAGGTGTTTCGCGAGACCGTCAAGAATTTCATGGACAAAGCGGGCTACGTCGTCTCCAAAGGCTACTACGGCGACAGGGAAGTGGATGTGGTCATTCGGGATGGCGAACATATTCTTCTGGAAATAACGTCAAGGGTGAAAAAGACCGATGTGGCCCTTTTCCACCGTTCTGCCGAAGACTATCGAGCTCAAACGGGCACCGTTCCCCGCATCATGCTCGCCGCCATCTACGTTCCGCCTTCCGTCATGAGAGAAATTTTGCACTCGCCCATTCCCATTGAACTGGTCACAGTGGACGAATAGGATCGTTATATCAAGGTGCCGCCCTGAGGCGCTCCACGTGGGCACCGACGGGTAAGCACCTCCCCTTACTTGTGCGACCTTTTGTACCTAACCCCAGGGCAATCCGTCCTTTGCGCTGTCCGTTCAATCGGTGAGGATCGACTCATAGAGCCCACCCGCCCTTTTCGCCGACATTCGAATATGATGCCAACAAGCGTTTACGAAATACTGCCCCTGTAGCGGGACCTTGACAGAAAATCTTTGCGCGACCCAAGGCGAGCCACGTCACGCGGAGGTTTTCCAAAAGCCTCGACGCTTGGCTATGGATTAGGTGAAAAAACTCACAACACGAAACGTTTTTTGAAAATTTCTATTCCAGTGCCGTAGGGCTGGGTAGACAGCCTGAAGGCTTCCAGTGGCTTGCGCAGCGCTGTTCAAGGCTACGGCTGTTGGTGGACGAAAGGCATGTGAGGAGAATGAACCCATGAGACGCAATTTATGCCAACGTACCTACAAAGTGAGTTTTGTGACTCCTGCGTTCCTGCGAGGAGCCGACCAGTCGGCCCAGTGGCGCGTCCCCCCGTTCAAGGCGCTGCTTAGAAAGTGGTGGCGCATTGTCTGGTGGAATGAGCAGCCCAAGAGTTCGAGGTCCGTCGAGGCTCTTCGCAACCAAGAAAATGCATGGTTTGGCACTTCGGCCGACAAGGGTACGGGGGCCAGTCGCCTTCGCCTTCGAATCCATGACTGGCGCGGTGGAAAGTTACCACGTGGTGAATTCAATCAAACTCAGCTCCCCCCAGTTCGTGATCTAGAGGTTCAAAAGCGGGTCAGAGCCTTCCTGTACCTGGGGAATGGTCTCATAAACTGGAACAAATATTCAGGAAGCGCACAACTTCAAAGGGAATCGGCTTTACGCTGCGATGATTCCCGCGAACTCAAACTGTTCTATCCGCAAGGTGAAATGGACAGGCAGATTCAACGGGCCATGATGCTTATGGCTTTCTGCGGTTGCCTGGGCGGCAGGAGCCGAAACGGATGGGGATCCCTGCAGATTCAGCTGGTCAGCGACCATGAAGCCCCTCAGCCCCTGTTTGACGAAGCGGTTCTGGATGAAGGGAACCGAGACGCCAGGAAATGGCTGCACGAAGTGGCCGTGAAGTGGACCGATGCTCTGGAGCTGGACTGGTGCCATGCTGTGGGGTGTGACGATACAGGGCTGTTGTTATGGCGAACCGAGCCGAAAAAAGGATGGCACCAGGTCATGGAAGAATTGGCCAAAATAAAAATTGGGTTCCGCACGCAGTTTCAGTTCAAGGCAGCCGGGCCGCTTACGAAGCTTTATCATCGCCACATTCTTGCCTATCCCGTGACCAATCATCCGTTTGGCAAATGGGGCGACAAGGCGCGTTCGGCAAACCAGCTGCTTTTTAAGGTTCTCAAAGTCTCGGACGGTTATCAGGGGATCATCGTTCATCTGCCCCATGCCATACCCGAACCCTTGAGGAAAAAAGCTGTGAAACAGCAGGCGGCCGCTCGTGAGCTGAAACAGATGGAACAAACCGTGTGGTCCAAGGTGCATGCATACCTGGATAGCGGTTCCAAAGTGCGCGTCGTCCGCCTGCCGTAAAAATGCTGTTTTTTGAACCGGGTGGCGTGTTGAAAAACGGTCATGAGCCGTGACATGAGGTGAGGATGATGAGCACCACTAAGCATTGGCAGGCCAAAGTCTTCGCATTCATCCACGATCCCGCTGAAAAGTCCCTGATCCTCTTTCGCGGCAAGGGGCACGAGGCGGGTACTGTCGCCATGTTGAAAGAGCGTTTAAAAAAGGCAGCGCATGACCTACCGGATGAGGATGCGAAAGAGCTGGAAGCGTTCGTCCGTAAGGGAGATTGGTGGGCTTCCGCAGCCGATCGACCCTCCCTTCCTAAGGAACAAGGGAGGCGAGTGAACTTTGATAAGAATCCAGAGTTGATCCATCCCTTGTCGGGAGAGAAAGTCCGGTTGCAAAGCCTGGAACTGGATTTGCCCCCGAAAGATCTGGAAGCGGACAGTTTCGCCCATTACGACAAGTTCATCGTCCAAGAAAACGGTCGCTTGGATTGGAAAAAAACGTTTCTTTCACTTTGGCGCTTTGCACCTTGCGCGCCGACGAAGGCTTTGGGGGCGTTGTGGTCGCAATTGCCCGCCGACACGCGCAGCCCTGACCACTCCATTTGGGAACACCTTTCCCTCACCTCGGCCTTTGCCGGCGCTTTGGCAGCGGGTGAAACCCACGGTCCGGCGTTGCTTCTCATGAGCTTTGGCCCCGTTCAGGGTTTTATCGCCCAAGCGCGCAGCGTTTCCGACCTCTGGGCCGGATCCCATTTACTGTCTCGCCTGGCGTGGGTCGCCATGAAAGAGGTGTGCGATCGTTACGGCCCGGACGCCGTCCTATTCCCTAACCTGCACGGGGTGCCGCAGGTGGACCTGTGGCTTTACGAGACCTTGGGCCCAGTTTGGAGGGAGATATTTGATGCATTCAAGGGAAAGATTCGGGATCCCGAATGGATGAGTCGAGAAACGGACGCGAATCCGCTTTTTGTGGCCGCTCTTCCCAACCGCTTTGTGGCTTTGGTGCCGGCCCAAGAAGCCGAAGAGCTCGCAAAAGATATCGCGGAAAAAGTGCGGCGGTGGGTCAGGAACAAGGCCTTTGAGGGCCTTGAAGAGTTGCTTCGAGTGGCGGGCATTCAGGATGCGCTCGATGCTCACGCGCAGCTGGATCGGCAATTGAAGAACTTTCCAGAAATTTACTGGGCCGTGGTTCCCTGGATTTTGGCCGGGGAAACCCGTCTAGATGATCAGCGATTAAGAGAAGCCCTGCAAGTTCTGGGGGCAAGCCCATCCTACCTGGACGATGCGCTGGAATCGGTGCTGAAAAACCCGCTTGTCCTGGACGGGGTTACCTTTTACCGGCCCAACCCGGGTGTCGCCTATCCCGGGCTTATTGAAGCGCTGGAAAGGTTGCATGCCGCGGCCAAAGGTGCACGGGCCATGTCCGGAGACGTGGAAGAAGGCTATCGATGCAGCCTCTGCGGCGAGAGGGAATGGCTTGCCCATCGTCGAGGAGAACCAACCGGCCCTTCCGGCATCTTTAGCCCTCCGGGCAGGCGCCATGACACCCTGTGGAAAAGGGTTTCCTCCGAGAGTCAAGCGCTGGCCAAAGATGGCGAGCATCTGTGCGGCTGGTGCGCGTTGAAGCGCACCTGGCCCAGGCTCTTTACCGAAGAGGTCGGTCGTGCGCTGGGCACGGAGAAACCCGACCGCTTGGTTCTTTCCACCCACGGCATGGCGGTGGCTACGTCGTTGTGGCGTTGGGCCGAGAGCCAGCCCAACAACATCTTGAGCCCGGAGGTCACCCGGGCATTAAAGAGCTTGAGCCAAGAACTGCAACGCCTGGCCGGCCAGGCGCAGGACACGCGCCCTGTGCTGTTACCCGCCAAGTTGCATCGGAAACTAAAACGCAAAGGCTGGCCTTCGGACACAATCCGGGAATTGAAGCGCATTCCTGCGTTGTTGGATGCTCTGGACAGTGAGGATAAGCAGCGGCAAGCCGTCCGGGCCTTTAAACGGTGTTTTGGGACGGCGCCGGAGACCTACTATGCCCTGGTGCTCATGGACGGAGACCGGATGGGGCAATGGCTTTCTGCAACTGGGAAGACCCCCAAGCTTGAGCAGAGGTTTCATTCGGAATGTCTGGAAGATCTCAGGAGCGTGGAAGCGCTCAGGGCTTATCTGAATGCCCGCCGACCGGCGTCTCCCGCCTGGCACCAGTCCATTTCCTCGGCGCTTAATGCCTTTTCCATTCACGTGAGCCGCCGAATTGTGGAAGACCTCTTCATGGGCAAACTCATATACGCCGGCGGGGATGACCTCATGGCTATGGTGGCTGTGCACGATCTGCCGGCCTTAATGTTCGCCTTGAGATGCGCTTTTTCCGGACAGCTTCCCGCCGGGGAGGACAACCAGAGCTTTTGGCGCAAGCTGGGTACGGATGACGGAACCGTGAAGTTTCATTTCGGCTACGGATTGGTCGATTCGTCTGGCGACCGACAACTTTATCGGCTTATGGGAGAGACCGCCTCCGCTTCCATGGGTGCCGTCATCGCACACCATCAAGCGCCACTTCCTCGGGTTTTGACAGAGCTACGAGCGGCGGAACAAAGGGCTAAAAAAGAGGGGAAACGAGACGCCTTTTGCCTCACCGTATGTAAGCGTTCCGGCGGTACGGAGCACCTGGTGGGGAAATGGAACCTAACGGGCGGCTGGCGTGACGGCGACATGGGGCTCCTTTTGGACCTTCGTCATCTTCTGGCCTATGACGTGTCGCGCCGGACGGCCTACGAATTGAGCGAGGTTTTTCGAGATGTGCCACCGGATGAAAAGGCCTTGGCGGCGGTGATGGACTACCAGTTCAGACGCAAGGCCAAGGTGTCCGGAACGGAAGCTCGGGACTTGGCAGAGCGGCTTGCTCGCCGCGCGGTTTCCCGCAATGGTGTGGAGATTTCCCGATCCGGCGAATGGGCTCAGCCCAACCGCTTTCTTCGGGACATGGTGCTGACGGCCGAGTTCCTGGCTCGGGAAGGGCGTGTAGGACAACAAATGGAAAAAGCGGAGGAGGTCCCATGACGGTCCTGTCCATCACTCCAGTGGACGTGCTCATGTTCCGGGGCAATCGCCTGTTCGGAGGCGCTGTGCACGGAGAGGCTCCAATGCCTCCCTGGCCCTCGGTCGTCACCGGGGCGGTGGTTTCCAGGGCTCTGGTGGATCAAAACCTGGTGGGCCGGGTGACGGCGGCCCCTGACCAAGCGGAGCGCCTCGTTCAACAAGCCCTGGGAAGGGACTTTCATTTGCGAAGCCTATGGATCCTAAGCCGTAACAGGCTCTATTGCCCGGCGCCGGCAGACCTGGTCATCACAGGAGACGAAGAGGCGGGTCCCGAAGTGCTTCCGTTGAAACCCCGCAAGGTTCCTGAGGGATTATGCAGCAGTTATCCCCTTGAGATGCTGCCCATCTTGGAGATCAAAGAACGAAAAAAGCTCGCCGGATCCGTCTGGCTCCAACTGGAAGGATGGAAAGAGCACCTGCAAGGCAAAGTCCCTCAAAGTGTCCACGTGACCACAGCACGTCAGCTCTGGGCTGTAGATCATCGGCTGGGGATCGCTCTGGATGGTCGATCGCGTACGGTGATAAAGGGAGCTATCTACACCACCGATGCGGTGGCCCTAAAGGCGGACACGCATCTCGTTGCTGTCTTTTCCGGAAGCAACATACCCACCGAAGGTCTGGTGCGGTTGGGAGGGGACGGCAGAGCGGCAGAAATTCGTGAGGCCCACACGCACATTATGGAAAAGCTGGAAGGTTTTGGGCGTCCTCAGCCGGGCTGGAGGCGTTTTCGAATGATCCTGGCGACACCGGGCCTGTTCCCCTCGGGCTGGCTTCCTCCGGGCGTGGATGAGCGCGCGCCACACAGGCTGCGGCTGAACGGGTTGCAGGCAAAGCTTCTGGCGGCCGTCGTCCCTCGTCCCCAGGTCATTTCCGGATGGGATTTGGCCAAGCAGGCGCCCAAACCGGCCCAGACTGTGGTGCCTGCGGGAGCCTGCTACTGGTTTGAAGTGGAAGAGGGCGACTCGGCCGCCCTTGAACCACTTTACGAGAGAGGTTTGTGGGATCTTATGGAAGCGGAGCATCCGGCCCGTCGACGACAACGCGAGGGCTGGAACCATGTGTGGTTTGGGCAGTGGGTCTAAGGAGGAGTCAAGCCATGTTTACCTGTAAGTGCCTCACTTTCTTCTACGCCATCACACCGGTTCACATGGGGGCCGGGCAGGCTCTGGGGGTTATCGACAATCCCATTCAACGGGAGCGCCACACAGAACACCCGTCCTTTGCAGCTTCCGGCATCAAGGGCGCCTTTCGCCATGCAGCTCGAGGGCTTTGGGCCCAGGAAGAAGGCATTCTGGATCGAATTTTCGGTCCGGAACAGGACGCTTCGGATCACGCGGGGGCCATCAGTTTTGCCGACGCTCAGTTGGTGGCTTTTCCGGTTCGAAGCTTGAAAGGGGTCTACGTTTACGCCACGTCTCCGTTGGCCCTGCAGCGACTGGCCCGATTGGCGACCGTGGCAGGGGTGCCCATGCCCATCTGTGCGTGTCCTTTGCTTCAAGAAGATGAAGTCGTGGTGCTGAACGAAGGTTTACTGTGTCGTGCCCAAGATGAGCGTCGGCTGATCCTGGAATCTTACGCGTTCAAGCCGGTGACGGACAATTCCGGTGCTCTAAAGGAATTGGCGCAATGGCTATCGGAAAACGCCTTGCCCTCAGGGGAGGGGTACGCATACTTTCGAAACAAACTGGCGACAGATCTGGTGCTGTTGTCCGACACACAACTCACGTTTTTTGCCAGAAATGCCACGGTGGTGGAACCCCATGTGCGCATCAACGACGAATCGGGGACGGCCGATGAGGGTGGGCTTTTTTTCACGGAAAACCTTCCACCCGAAGCAATTATGGTGAGCCTTGCCATGGCGTCCGACGAACGGTTGAAAAACGGAAGCAACCCTAACGACCGTCTCAGCGCCGAACAGGTTATGGACAAGGTGCGAAACACTTTTGACGCGTCCTGTCTTCAGATCGGCGGGGATGCGACCACGGGCCGAGGGCAGGTGCTGGTGCGTTTCAAGGAGGGGACGTCATGAAGACGCTGGATCAGATTCGAGCTGAGTACGCGTGGGCGTGCGTGCAGGGTGTGGACGAAAAGTACAAAAACCTGGCCAAGGGCCTGCCGGCATTGGTGATGAGCAACGGCCTCATGCAGACGTTGGCCTTTCTGCAGGGTAAGGCCGGAAAAAAAGAGGACAAGAACCGTGAGATCAATGAGCACGAAAAACTGCTCGGGCATCTTTTGGATTGGCTAGGTCGTCCGGAAGCGCACGTGCTGCGCGCCAAAGATAGTGAAAATTTTGCAAACGCCATGAAAGCCTTATCTGGCTGTGACAGTCTACTTTACCAGCGGGCCACGGAAGAGGCCTTGGCGGTTCTGAAATGGATTCGTTACCTGGCCAATGCGGTGGCTTGATGCCGATCAGGTGGCTGACACAGTCATTCAAAGGCCGTGGAAAAGGAAAGCTCTTGAAGGGGAAGGGACGATGGCACCACCTAATCAAAGACTGCGACGGGCTGTGCCGGCGTATGTGACCAAGTTTTTAGATGGTCGGAGTGCGGATTTCCGAAGGTCGGAAAAAGTTGCCGACTCCATTCCGCCAGGGCACCGTTTCTTGCTGTATTTTCAAGCCCTGGAGGGAGTGGACAACGATCCATGGCAACCTCTGAAAACCCAGAAAATTGAGGCGTTGAAGGCGGTCGCCACGGTGGGAAAGGCCGCTCAGGAAGTTCTAAAAGCCCTCACGACCCGGCAAGCTGAGGTGTTTTGCGATCGGGGCTGGCAACGGCCTGCAGAGCTGTATGCTCCCCTGTTTACCGGTTCGGGCAACCCCCATCCCGTGGAAAATGGTTTCGCGTTTCTTTCACCCTACGGTGTTCCATACCTGGCAGGTTCGGGAATCAAGGGCGTGCTGCGCCGAGCCGCCGAGGAACTTGCCCTCCTGTGCGACGACACCCACGGGTGGACACTTCCCCTAGTATGGGCACTTTTCGGCTTCGACGAAAAGAGTACCTACTTTACCAAAAATGACGCCGGGGAGTGGTCCCAAGCGTATGATCAGGTGGTGCAAACCGTTCAGCACACACCGGATCCCTTGTTGCAAAAATTAATCAAAATCTGGGTTGATCCGGAAAGGCGTCCGAAAAATCAAGCGGACTTTCTCCAAAAGCTTAGGGAATCTGTAACCGTTCGGCGCGCCATACATTTTCAGGGTCTTCTCAGGTTTCTCGACGCCTATCCTCAGCCAGGGTGCAATATGGCGGTGGATATTCTTAACCCTCACCATAAAGACTACTTCCAGGGAAGTGGTGAGGAAAGCCCACATGATGCCGAACAACCCGTGCCGGTTTTCTTTCTGGTGTTGGCCCCCGGCACCAAATTCGTGTTTCGGGTCGAGCCGTCACCATCCATAGGCGACTTGTGGAAGGACGTGGGGAATTGGAGAAAACTTCTGAATGCAGCCTTTGATTATGCTGAGGCCTGGCTCGGTTTTGGCGCCAAGACTTCTGTGGGCTACGGGGTCCTGGGGCCTGATCGAGAGCTGGAGAAGCAGAAGGAAAAGGAAGAAAAAGAGAGAGCGCAGCGGGAAGCCGAAGAGCAACGGAAACGAGAACGTGAAGAGGAGGAGCGGCGGTGCAAAGAAGCGGAGGACGCCGAACGGGCTCGACGTCAAGCCCAGTGGGACGCTTTGCCGGAAGATGAAAAGATCAAGCGGAAGCTTCAAGAAGCCGCTGAGCGCTACGGTAAGCTCGGCGACTCGGAAAGAAAAAAGGAGCGCGAAGCCCTCAACAGGGACCTGAACCGAGCCATAGAAGCGGCACAGCAAATTCAGGATAGCCATGTTCGAGCGAAGCTGGCCGATTTTATTGTAGGAGTTTATGAGCAAGTGGGGTGGGCTGATCCCGGCGTGAACAAGAAAAAGAGGGAAAAACAGGAGAAAAAACGTCGCTCAGCGGTGGACGCTTTGAGGAAATGAATACAGGGTCAAAAGGAAACGCCGTGGCAGTGCTTTACCTGAGTTTTCTGGGAAAAGGGTCTTGGCAGGCGCACATAAAAGACTACGACTACAACCCTGCCACCTACGTGTTTAACGGAAAAAAATCCCAACCGACCAAATACGTTCAGGCAGCAGAAATTGAGCTCTTGAAGCCCAAGACATTCGACCGCGGCCTGGTGGTCGTGACCGAGGAGTCCCGCAAGCGTCACTTCGACGCGCTGAGGGCGGAGATGGCAGCCCAAGGTTTAAGGGATGTTCAACCAATCGAAATAAAGGATGATTTTACCCCCCAGAGCCAATGGGAATGGTTTCAGAAAATTGTCCAACATATCGGCCAAGGCGATTTGTTGACGGTAGACGTGACCCACGGGTACCGGGCCTTTAGCATCGTTTTTACCAACGCCATCAACTTTGTCCAAAGGGTGCGCCAAGTGGTGTTGGAAGGGGTGTACTACGGGGCTTATGAAAGGGATCCCAACGCCCCTCCCATCGTGGACTTGAAGGATTTTTTCATTATCCACGAATGGGCCGATGGAGTGAATCGTCTTGTGGAAGATGCCGACGCTCGAAAGCTTGTGGATTTGGCGCAAAAAAGCCACAAGGTGTCCTTTGAAGTTCTCAGAGACAACGAGCTTTCGAAGGTGGCGAAAAAGCTGACGGAAAAAATCCGCAATGTGGATGTACACCGTATGAAGGCCGCGGCGTATGACCTCGTGCAGGCCGTTAAGAAAATTCAGGATAAAGCGTTACCCGTAGAGCAAGACTTGCTCGACCTTCTCCTGAGCAAGTTTGATGACTTGGCGGCCCCTTTAGACAAAAAAGAAAAATATGATCGCTCCTACTTTGACGGGCAGATCAAAATCATTCGTCTTCTTTTGGAACATCAGCTCTATATGCAAGCCTTGACGGCCATGCGGGAGTTGATCGGTTCTTTTGGATTGATCAAGGTTTCTGAAGCGACCGTTCACACGAGCAGGGGTAGGAGCCAGCGCCACAAAGCCGAGGTGTTTATCCGGATGCTACTGTTTGAAGAAAAGAAACATTGCTTTACCGGGGACGACGAGCGGATTCGTGATAAGTTAATGCCGTATTACCAGGAGTTGAAAAACATCGGGGCTGTGGACCGCATCAAAGCCTTTTTGCACCAACTCCTCAATTATAGAAACGGAATGGATCATGCCTGGACTAAAAAAGGTGACACCCCAGAGGATGTGGCCGAGAAATCATTCCGGTTTCTCAAGGATCTGGAGGACGTTGTAGAGCTCCTTAAAAATCAGGGCCTTCTGGCAAATTAGGCGTAAAATGAAAATTGAATCCCAGGGTCTCAACTTTCAGCCAAGGGGCGCCGTTGATCCGTCCAGGCCGCCTGCTGAGGTTTCACCCATGGGAATGAACCTGTGGAGATTAAGAGGGCGGTCGAAAATGGTCAAAGCTGTTTTCTGCATGGGTTAAACGTCGGAAAAGGAGCGTGCGGGTATGCTGGAGTGGAAGTCCTGGACCGAGACGGCACGGTTTCATAGCCCGTTGCGAAACGGGGCTTTGGACGAGCAGGTGATCGAGGTGCGCCGTGACCCGCTCACAGGCCATCAGAGCATCTACAATGCGGCGCTGGAAGGCAAAACGACGATCCTCTTTCCCCCGACGGATGCGGCCTACCTGGAAGAGCGAATCGCCGCGTCCCGGGAGACCTGCTTTTTGTGCGACGGAAAGTGGCAAACCATGACCCCGACTTATCCGGAAAATCTTCTTCCGGGCGGGCGCATCGTCAGGGGCGATGTGGTGCTCTTTCCCAACCTCTTTCCGCTTTCGGCCTACCATGGCGTGGTCATGGTGGGGGAACGTCATCATCGGCATCTCAATGACTTTCCAGAAGATCTTTTGGCGGATGCTTTGGGAGTCGCCGTGGATTTTGTGCGGGCCTGTTTTGAAAAGACTCCCGACATTCGCTACTTCACCATCAATGCCAACTATCTCTTTCCTGCAGGGGCCAGCGTCATTCACCCCCATTTGCAAATCCTGGGTAGCGTGGAGCCGGGAACCCATCATGGGCTCCTTCTGGACGCGTCTCGAGCTTACTTTGAGCGCACGGGACGGTGCTACTGGGACGATCTGGTGAAAGCGGAGCAACAAGCGGGTGAACGCCACATCGCCGAAGTCGGCCGCAGCCATTGGTTGGCTTCCTTTTCGCCCATGGGTGTGAACGAAATCCTAGCCGTTTTTTCCGGCCTGCCCTCTTTCTTGCAATGGACGGACGAGGACACGCAGTCGGCGGCCCGAGGGCTGCACAGCGTGCTTGCCGGCTACCACACCCTAGGCTTTTCCACGTTTAACTTTTCCTGTTACAGCGGCCCGTTGGGAGAAAACGACGGATCCTTTGCCTGTGTTTTTCGCATCGTGAACCGTCAAAATGTGGCGCCCCACTACCGCACAGACGACTATTACTTTCAAAAGCTTCTCAAAAACGAGATCATGATCATGCGTCCGGAAAGTCTGGCCCATCACATGCGACGCCATTTTTTATAAATCGATGTCGATATTCTTTTCGGCGGTAGTCCCCTTTTGAGGCGCCGAGGGGACTGCCCTTGCTCGGCGTCCGAGGCTGCAAGGTGTCCTAGGCCCAAAAGCTTACGTCGTCGTCAACGATCGTTCGCATAGCCGTGAGCTTTGTGACGCCTTCGCCGAAACTCCCGCCCACAGGATTAAAAACATCGAGAAAGAATGTTTCGTCGGGTTCGGGCACGGTGTCACCGATGATTTCCACAGGTATGACGGCGTAATCTTCTCCCGGATAGAGAATCAGGGTGCCGCTGGCCGGAACATAATCCAAACCGGCCGTGGCAGTTCCGTCGCGCGTTTCGTAGTCCACGCTTACCCAGGCGTTGGGGTCGGAACGCACGCCGTTGAACTGCAGCAAAAAATAAGCGTAGGTGGTCCCGGCGTCACCCTCGGTGACACGCTTTTGCACGTCTTCCGGGCGGCTTGGGGCGTTAGGATAGTGAGATCGAAGGCTTCGATCGATCCATTCTTGATATGAACTGACTCGTTGCCAAAAACCCATCTCACCAAAACTGGAGTTCTTGAAAATGTCCACATCGGGCCAAATGTTCCAGAAACCGAGTGAGGCGTGTGCGGTGGCGATCCCGGCCACTTTCCCTTCAATAAAGGCCGGACCCCCGCTGTCCCCGGAGCTAATCATTCCCTCATAGTAACCCAAACCCAGGTCCCAAACACCGAGCAGCGACCCCATCGCATCGTGCACCATGGTGCCGTCGTCAAAATCTGCGACCAGCTGCGAGTCCTCTTTCGGGTCCCAATCCATGACGTAGCCCAAACCCTCCTTGACGGTGCCGGCGTCGGCATCGGCGCGGTTCCAGGCCCTCAGACGAAGAGGCGGCCCCGACCAGTTTTCATACATTCCATAGAACCCATCACCTGGTACACCATAGCCTACCAAGGTCATGACCCGACCAATCTCGTCGTGAGAGCGGTAGAGCTCGTAGCGTTCAGCGGAAACGGGTGCCGTTGACGGCAACCAGATCAGAGCCAGATCGCCGTTAAGGTTTTCGGGGTCATAGCTTGTTGGCACGCTGATTTCTTGGCTGATGTAGGAATATTCGCCGTCAGTCGTTTGGAACACCACCTCGGCCTGGTCCACCACGGCTCCCGGAAGCCCATTCCGAGCAACCAGATGGGCCGCCGTCAGGACGGCGCCACCATCATAAAGGAGCACACCGCTTCCGTAGTAACCGTCATCTGTGCGCACCAAAACGACGCCGTCGTAGCCTAAACCTGGACCGGCCCAATAGAGAAAAGAGCTTGGCGGCAAGGCTGTCACCATGGTTTCCCTTTCGGACCTTTAAGTTTTCGGATGGACATTGTGCGCCCACTGAGGCACTTCTCCACTCAATGCACAAGACGATGCTTACTTTCGTGTGTGAGAGCAATGCTGTCAATCCATGGGCTCTCTTCCTCCCCCTTTTTTCCTTACCTGCGTCGGCGCGTCTCGAATGGAGATGGTTTTTTCAGCTCTACCCCCGGAGAATGGGCGTTTTTAAAAAATGCGCCAAGAAATGGAAACGATAGAAGCATCCTCGGTCGGTAAACATCTGATCAAATATTGGCAAAAAGCTTTTCCTTAAGCTGCTGTGAACACGGGCTGAGCGGCCCCGACGAGCCTCCTGGCTTCGCTAAGATGCCTTGGCGGATGGTTTCAAAAGGAGGTGAATGTATTGTGCCTGTTTGCTTACGAGAAGCAGGAGAGACAGGACTTCAAAAGAATTGAAGAAAAACTGAAGGGCTTTCAAAAGGTTCTATTGGCGGTGACCTTGCCGCAGAGCATCTACGGCTTGGATTTCAGCCACATCACGCGAGGTTGAAAGAATAGTTCCAAAACGTCTTCTGAACCGATAAAATGCCCGCGCCGGTTTGAGCATGTTGTTTAGACCAATTGGGGCCGAAAGGAGCGTCATGGGAGCAGCCGAAACCAAGAAGGGCGCCGTGAAACAGCCGACCAGCTTGTGGGACATCCTGGGGGAGGCGGTGCGCAAAGTGCCCCCATCCTACTGGGAAGAGCGCATGATGTTCGGTGGCGCCTCGGACCGGGAACTCCTTCGGCAAACGTCGTTTTTCCCCGAGCGACGGCGTCATTCTTTGGGGACGCACCCTATTTATGTGCTCAGGATCACAGGCTCGGACGGCATTGAAGTCTGCCCGTGCTCGACCAAAGGGCGCATGGCGGTCCGCTTCATTCGGCAGGGATGTCGCCTTGAAGGCACGGGAAAGGTTTTGAATCGACGCAGTTACCTCATCGAAGCCTTTCGCTTTTTGCTTCCTCAGGATCCTGCTTTTTGGAAACCGCTCCGTTTTTGGGGCAAGGTGCCCGAAACGTGTCTTGAATCTGTGTCGGCTCCATGAATTGGAAGGATTGGCTCGCATCACCCGGCTGCCATGCCGTCTTCGAACGGGCGGCTCAAATGGCCCGAAAGCAGGCGGAGCGATATGGTATTCCGCAGAAGTTGCTTCCGGAGCCGAACGGCACGCCGCCTCGAGGTTTGAGCGAGGCCAGGGCGAGTTCGATCCAGGCCATGGTGAACACGCTGTGGCTTTATGCCATGGAAAAGGCTTCCGACTGGGAACAGCACCATGCCTTTGCCGCCCTGTGTGCGCAGGGTGAGGAACGCCTTGCAATGTTTGTGGCCTCACGTTACATCCGGCATCTTTTGGACCGGGCCAGAACCCAGGAGGTAAGCCCTGCCAAGGCCCTCTATCGGCGTCTTCGCCAGTGCCTGCAGAACCACAATGCCGTGACCTATCGCCTCATAGGCCGCTACGCCGTCTATGCATGCGCCCGTGGCCATCCTGTGGATGATATGAAGGTGGACGAGACGTGGGTGCCTGCCGAAAGCTACAGCCAGTGGCCTGCGCCGCCGTCTTTTCCCGGCAGCCCCTATGGTTTGAGTCGGGAAGAGGCCGTAAGTGTCGCATGCCATTTTTGGCGGGAGGTCGTTCGGCGTTTGGGAAAACCGTGCTGGGTGCCGGTGCGCGAACTGACGCGATATCTTTTAACGCACGTGCCGGTGGCGCCATCACAACGGGAAGTGCTCTTTTGTGAACTAAGCCTTGAAGACGAGGAAGACCGGAACCTGGAAGCACAGATACCGGTGAGAGCCGACCAGGAACGAGCCCTTTTGCGCCAAAACGTGCCACGGCTTGCCCAAAAACTGGTGGCCGGTTGGGATGAACGCGAGCGCGCGGTTTTTTATGCCAAATATGCCCTAGGGTGGAATCTGACCGATATTGCCAAAATTTCTACGCATCGAGGCCCGTCGGGAGCTCAATACCTTCTCCAACAGCTCACGCGGCGCGTTCAGGATTTCTGTCTACTTTGGTCGGGACTGTCTTCTTTTGACGAAGACCGCGAGCTGCTTCAGGACTTTTTGGAAGAAGTCCTGAACGTCTGTAAATCCGCTTGGGAAAGCCGTAGAGGTAAGTGAACGCATAGGGTGAATTCAAGGCGCCTTCGATAAGGTAAGTTCCCATGGTCCAAGATTTCGACGATGCGGTAAGGCTGCGCGTAGCATGGGAGGAAGCTCTCAGGGTGCGAGGCTGTCCGCCCCGAAACGTCCTCTGTGCCGACCCCATTTCAGACACCCTTCAAGGCCATCTGAACTCGTGCCCGTGGTGCGAAAGCGACCGAGAGGATCTCAAAGCTTTCGGTACATCCATGCCGAAGCTTCAAGAAATTTGTGGCCATACATCCTCTAGGGCTTCGGGTCACGAGGTCAAGGAAGGTGACGTGGTGCGACTGGCCTGCAGCCTTTCGGATTGGGGACCTAAAAATCGGTACTATAACGCGCCTTTGGTGCTGGTTTTGGAATCCCTGCCGGAACTCCCATCCGTTTTTCGAGTGGCTCTGGTGCATGATTTTCCCGATCTTGCGGGTCCTTTGGACGTGGCGGTGGCTCCCGGCATCTTTGCCGAACCCTGGAACACCTTTGCCTGCCGGAATGTGCATGGGGAGTGCCCAGTTCTCAGCGTACCCGCTTCTGTTCTGCACGAGGTGCAGCAGCGAGCCCAACCCCCCTGCGAGAGCCTTCACGCTGAAGACACCTTCCCGAACAATCCTCAACAGGCCTTTCTTTCGGCGTTTCGCCGCCTGGAAATCGAAGTGGCCTCCTTTTTTGCGCAGCGCATTCTGGAAGACCTCATGGTCTTTCAAGAAAACCCCGTCACGGCAGCTTTGGAATCTGTGTTGACAGATCCTCAAGCCTTTCGAACGGCCTTTAGCCCATGGCTTCGATTGGACGCGCAGGCCGAGCCTTCTCTCAAAACATTGCTTACGGCGCCGTGGGCCGATGAGAGCCTTCCCATGGCGGCCGCCCCGGCTCAAGAGACGCTGGCCGTGAGGATCGTGCGCCTTCGGGAATCCGTGCCCGTCTTGGAAGTCGCAACCGGTGAACTCTCCGTGTGCCAACCGACACGCGATGGATTTCTCGTGGGCGGAAGGGTGCTCAGCAAACTCTCTCAAGCGGCTGAAATGCATGCCGTGTGGCTGGTTTCAAGCCGAGAGAGCTTATGGCCCGATCATGTCGACTTGGACGCCGACACGGGATACTTTCGGCTGGTTTTCCCGAGAGTTCCAAAACCTTCGGCTTCGCCGAAGACTCTTCGCATCATGGTGGTGGACCAATGAAGTTTGCCTTTTCTTGGTCCTTGGAAGAGATGAGGGTCTGGCTCGAATGGGGTTGCCTTGAGGAGCGAAGGGCACACTGGCAGAACCCGTGGGCTTTCCGCTGGCCTGAAAATTCGGGTGCTGCAGAAAAGGCTTTGACGGTGTTGCAGAGGGAACTGAGCCCACCCGTGTGGCGCTCTCTGCTGACGGCCTGTGTGGCGGCCGCCTTGGGCCGGTCGTGGGAAGAGAAGGCTCGGGATCTGATGGTCCTTGTGGAGCGGTTTGGAACACCGAGCGATCTAGGTTTGACCATGGATTGGCGTGCCATGCGACAGGCCGGTTGGGCTCTTGTGGCCCTGCCCACGGTTCAGGGTCCCAAAGCCACGATTTTATGGGCTCTTGTGGGATCCATTCCAGGAGAGACAACACTCCAGGGGCCCTCGTGGCTTTGGCCAATGATGGACACCCAGGCACAGGAAGCCTTGAAAAGGGCCCATGACATTTTCCTGCTGAAGACAAGCCAAGCTATGATCTTTCTACCCCTGATTCCCTCGGCTATGCCCAACCGTTGGATTCGAGGCCCGTCCTGGGCCCTGCCGGCCTATCTTGGAGCCTGGGAGGCTCATTTGAACCCTTCGGAACGGCGGCAAAGCGGTCACCTTGTAGCCACAGGCGATATCGACCGCCAGGGGCAAATTCTCCCCGTAGGTTCTGTCAAGAATAAGGCCAAAGCAGCGGCTAAGGCCGGTTTCTTTGGGCTTTTGTGTGCTTGCGGTTCCCAGGAAGCGTCTCGTTCTTTTGATGGACTACACCTGATCGACGTTAGGGACGTGCAGGCTGCCGAATACATTTGGGAAATGGAAGCCTTGGGAGCGGCAAAGGCCTCCATGAAGGACCTCAACCGGCTGCGCTCGCCCAAGGAACTGGTGTCAGGTCTTCGTTCCTTGGACCCGCGCATTCGTGGTTGGAGCGGCTTTGCCGCCACCTATGCCCAGACGGTCCAAAAGGTTTTGCATGACCCTCATGATGCGGAAAACTTCGTCGACGCCTTGGAGCAGCTTTTTTCCGATGCCTCGAAGGATGTGGGCTGGTTGCAGACCCTGCTGGCTCCCATCGATAAAAGGGCGGTGCAGCAACTTGCCAAAACGAGCTACCTCGCATCTTACCGGCTGGCTTATCTGCACTGGACCGTTGCGATGCAGCGAGGTGATGTGGAGCAAGCCCGTTGCTGGGATCATTGTTGCCGCAACTATTCCTCTAAAAGCCTTGCGGTGTATCCCGACGGCATTTACCGCATCGCAGATCGTCTCAATCGGCGCTTCATCATGGAGTATCACAGTCTGTATCGATTTGAGCCGGACCTTCCGAAATGGGTCACGGCCATTCGTGACCGGTTGGAATCCCTTCGAGAAGCCCAGGCCGTGGATGGGCTCAAGCCAGCCATGCCGAGTTTGGGAAAACTCTACGGGACCATTGCGCAGAACTATGGCTTTTGCGGCCCTGCATATCTGAACGACTGCGTTGCCGCCGTATCGCGGGCCTGGGATGCCTTTGGCGGGGACAAGGTGCCCGAATTGGCCAATGAACGCCTTCGCCAGTACCATTATCTGGTGTGTGCGTATTTGGATGCAGGGGATGTGCACAAGGCCCATGAGGCGTTGGAAAGGTATCTTGGAGGGCCTTTGCAGGCGGTGGTGCCGGACTGCCTAAGTTCTTACCAGCATGCGGCGCTGGCCCGGTTTTTGGCCGAAACAGGTTTAGTGCATTCCAACTACGAGACGTGGTGCCGCGGAAAGCTGGATGGGACGCCGACGGAGCACCCATGGCAGCTCTGGCTGTGGAACGTAGGGCGATGGGTTTCAAGAAAGGAAGAAAAAGCCAAGGCATGGCGCCGGGGTCTTGAGCTCTGCGCCCAGTTGGGGGTGACGGCCCGGCCCATGGCCTTGCTCCATGCGGCGTGGTTATTTAGGGAAAACCTAGAGTCCTTCACCTTCCTGGAAGGTGAGGTGGATAGGGTCTTCACAGATGTGAAGGGGAGTCGTCTTTCCGAGAGACATTTTGCGTCTCTTTTGGCCCAACCTTCATGGTCATCCGTCCTGGAAAGCGTGATGCGTGAACCCACTCGGTGGTTTCCATTCACCTATCGGTAATGGGGCGTCGTGCGCGGGCGTGAAGCAAAAGGATGCTTCATTGTGCAACGGTTACGAATGTCTCAAATCCCTGCCCTGAAAAGAAACCCGTCAAAGCGCGGGAAAAGGGCGAGGGTTTCTCCGCCGCTTAACACCACATGGACCACAGCCCGACGACCCACCCAACAAAGGTGGAAGGGAACCTGACGGCGCTCCCACAAAAAAGAGCTTGGCAAGGTGAGTGCCGGCGCAAGCGATGCAAACTCCGTGGATCCCGTGACGAGGGCGTTCCCGCAGAGTGGCGCCGCAAGGCGATAGTCGAACAAGCGGCAACACGCAGGGCCGTGTGAACGAGCGCTTTTGTGGGAACACGGGCGTCGTGCCCGCTTATTTCGTACGGAAGAAAAATTTGGGGGAAATGTCTATGCATGTTTTACATGATCTCTTAGTGGTGTTTGGGCTGGCCGTCGCGGTGAGCCTTCTCTGTCACCGCCTAAAACTTCCCAGTGTGGTGGGCTTCATTCTCACAGGTACGCTGGCGGGCCCTCACGGGCTGAGTTTAATCCCTTCCAGCGAACAAGTAGAGTTTCTCGCCGAACTGGGTGTGGTGTTGTTGCTGTTTTCCATTGGGCTGGAATTTTCTCTTTCTGAATTGATGCGCATCAAGCGCATTGTCCTGCTGGGCGGCGGACTGCAGGTGGGCTTAACCATCTTTGGCGTTTGGGCCGTCTTTCGCCGGATCGTTGCCAATGAACAGTTGGCCCTGGCTTTGGGTTTTCTGGTGGCTCTTAGCAGCACGGCCATTGTTTTGAAAATCCTTCAGGACAGAATGGAGCTGGAGGGCGTCCACGGCCAAATAAGCCTCGGTATATTGCTGTTTCAGGACATGGCCGTGGTGCCGATGATGCTTCTTATTCCTCTGCTTGCGGGGCGCGGGGACAGTATGCTGCAGGAAGGCGGCATACTGGTGCTGAAGTCCGCGGGCATTTTGCTCTTGGTGTTTGCCGGCCAGCGGTGGCTGCTTCCTCGAGTGCTTCATCGCGTGGTCATGACGCGCAGTCGCGAAATTTTTCTTCTCACCTCCATGCTCATTTGTTTCGGTGTGGCGTGGGCCACCTCCATGGCCGGCCTCTCTTTATCCCTTGGCGCCTTTCTCGCCGGGCTCATGCTTTCGGAGTCCGAATACAGTCATCAGTCCCTGGCCAGCATGCTTCCCTTTAAGGACCTGTTCACGAGTCTTTTCTTCATTTCCATCGGCATGGTTTTGGACGTCTCTTTCATTGCAAAAAACATCGGGCTCGTGACCCTACTGACTCTGGCAACCATGATCTTTAAAGGGATCGTGTGCGCTGTGGTGGTGCTTCTTATGGGGTATCCGATCCGCGTGGCCGTGGCCTGCGGTCTTGTTCTCGCGCAAATTGGGGAATTTTCCTTTGTGCTCTGTACCGTGTGCATGGTCAACAGCGTGCTCGTCGGCGCTCAGGCTCAGCTCTTTTTGACCATTTCCACGGTGAGTATGCTCGCGGCCCCTTTTCTGATCGCTCGAGCGCCGGCGTGGGCGGACAAGGCGGAAGCGTTGCCATGGCCCCAAAGAATTCGTCAGGGCTTGCTTGCCGACTCGGCCAAACCGACCCAAAAAGAGAAAACGACTCTGACCGATCATCTCATCATTGTGGGTTACGGACCGGTGGGCCGCAATTTGGCCCGTGCCGCTCGCATCGGCCAGATTCCCTACTGCATTGTGGAGATGAACCCCAGCACGATTGCCGCCGAGAAAAAGAAAGGTGAGAATATCATTTTTGGCGATGCCTCACAGCCCAGTATTTTGGAACACGCCAACGTGCATTCGGCTCGAGTCGTGGTGATTTCCCTGGCGGATTCGTCCACGGTGCGGCGCATCACGGCGGCGGTTAAGGCCCAGGCTCCCGCGGTGCACCTCATCGCGCGCACGCGGTTTGTGTCGGATATGGATCGTTTGGTGCGGTTGGGGGCGGATGAGGTGGTGCCGGAGGAATTGGAGACGTCCATTGAGATTTTCAGCCGCGTTTTAAGCAAGTATTTGATACCCAAAGAAGACGTGGAACAAGTGGTGGAAGAGATTCGTGCGGAAGGGTATAAGGCTCTAAGTAATACGGTTGTGCCGCCGCTCAGCTGGTGCGACATTGCGGCGGCCTTGCCCGGTGTGGAAATTCGAGCCTTTCGCGTGTCCCCGGAATCATCGGTAGCCGGCAAAACCATCGGGGCGTTGGGTCTTCGAAAGAACATGGGCGTGACCGTTTTAGCCTTGGGACGTCACGGTGTACTCGTGCCCAATCCGGGCCCCGAAGAGGTTATGAAGCCCGGTGATCAGGCCGTGCTCATGGGCACCAGCGAGCAACTGCGGCAGGTGCATGCGCTGCTGACCCACACGTCGTGAGGCTTTTATGGCGGGACCTCTCAGCAGCTTGATCCTTCTCTTGCGACCACAAAAGAAAGACAAACCCAAGGTCAGCCGCCACGGCGCGCACTGCGGTGCTCCATTCCCGGTGATCCAGGGGCAAGAAAGCGGGCAATGCCCGAACTGCGGAAGGCTTTGGCAAAAGAAGGACGCCACGAGCCGAAAGCCATGAACCCGGCAAGAACGGCGACAAAAGGGCCGTGTTTTTGGGACTTCATCCATCGTAGATGAGTTACAGCGGAGCGTTTCGGAATGCCCCTGAAGGCGTCATGCTCTCGGAGTACCGCAAGGCCTGAAAAGGCGCGGCGGCTCGTCCGGTTTCCATCAAGGGACTTTTCGAACAAAATGCCTGCACGCTATCTGAAAGGTTAAGATGTGACCCCTGTGGCATAAGACATGATCTGAGCCCAAATAATGAGCTGATGAGACCGCGAGTTTTTGCCGATACAAGAGAGCGATTGCCGTTGGATTAACGTGGTGTGCCATGGGCACTCTGAGTTGCACATGAAATAAGAAAGGTATTGCATGCTTCGAAGCCGAAGTTTCCTGATTTTCGTTGGCGTTGTGCTCTTCATTATGGGGTCACCATTTCTCGTGGCGCGCTATACGCTAATGAGGGCCCTAGAGGGGCTCGAGCACCGGTCAGTCCATAGCGCCATGCAGGCTATTCAAAGGACCATCGACGCCGAACTGTTGAAACTCCGGCGCACGGCGGAAAATTGGGCCTTCTGGGACGACACCTACCGGTTTGTCGATGACCTGAATGAAGCATACATCGACGGAAACCTCAACAAGGAAACCTTTATAAACCTGCATGTCAGAGCCATGCTTTTCTACGATACCAAACGCCATTTACGATATCAGGCGGCCTATGACCTCGAAACCGGTGAACCTGATCCCTTGCCCGGTGACTTCCTCGATCGAATTTCATCGACACCATCGATATTTTTGGCCGACGACGATCCGGAATGCCTCTCCGGGATGCTCGTTCATGGTGATCGTGTGATGTTTTCGGCGGCGTGCCCAATCCTTACCAGTAAATACGAGGGCCCAAGGCAAGGAACCTTGGTGGTGCTTCGGGAGCTGGGCGAAGAAATGACAAAGTTTCTTCAACAGGCCGCCAGCCATCCTGTTCGTTTCGAAATGGTTCCTTTACAAAGGGGGTCGGCCTCTGTTTTCGAACCCACGGTGGTGTTTTTCCCCGATCGTGTCCTCGGAAGGTTCCTTGTGCCGGATCTCAGCGAGCGTGTAGGACTCGTCGTGGAAACGACGCTGGAACGATCCATTCGGCGCGAAGGCGTTCGTTCTTTCCTTGTGTTCTCTTCGGCTCTGGCGCTTTTGGCTGTATTTGCTATGGGTTTGTTGTGGTTTTTCATGGACCGGCGCGTGCTTGGAAGAATCAGCGACCTCCTTCTTAAGGTTCGGCGACTGCCCATATCATCAGAAGGTATGCCGGAAGAGAGAGGTTCAGACGAGATCGTCGCTCTGGATAGGTCCATCGACGGGTTAGTTCATGCCTTACAACGGTCCATAGATGACAATCACCGGTATCTGCAGGAGACCCAAAAGATTCTCGAAAACCACCCGACGGGCATGATCTTGATCGATGCGGAAAAAAGGACGGTCTCCTGGGTCAACAAAAAAGCCCTGGAACTGATAGGGCGATCCTTGGACGAGGTGCGCCATGTACCGTGCAAAGACGTAGTCTGTCCGTCTCAAGAGAGAGAATGCCCTGTTTTGGATCATGGGCGAGAGGTTTGCGATGTCGAATGCGTCATGCCCACGCGCGACGGTCGGGGGGTTCCGGTGCTTCGGAGCATTACATTAGTGACCTTCAAACAGCGTCCTCATCTGTTGGAAGTGGTCACGGACCTTCGGCAACAAAAGGCTTTAGAAGCCCAATTGGATCGGGCCAAGAAGCTGGAGACGGTCGGGCTGGTCGCGGGAGGCGTTGCCCACGACCTTAACAATCTGCTTACATCACTGGTCGGTTACCCGGACATGCTCTTGCGCCGCCTGCCACCCGACCATGCCCTCTACCAACCCTTGAACCGCATCCGTGACGCAGGTCTAAAGGCGAGCGCCATTGTTCAGGATCTTCTCACCTTGGCACGCCGCGGAGTCAAATCTATGGAAGACATTGATGTGGGCGATGTCGTCCGTGAATTTCTGTCATCCGCTGAATATGCCGCCCTTTGCCGCACCCATGTGCGCGTTCGGTTTAAAACGAAGGTAGAAGGCCGCCGATTGTGTTGCCGGGGATCCAGGCCTCATTTGGAAAAGGCTTTGGCTAACCTCGTGCGCAACGCTGCTGAAGCCATCGCCGACACGGGCACCGTCACTGTGGGACTTCAGGTGGTCCAATTAAATGAACCTTACACTGGTTTTGAGACGATCCCGCCAGGGCGCTGGATTTGCCTTTCTGTTGAAGACACGGGAAGCGGCATTTCCCAAGAGGACCTTCCCCATATTTTCGAGCCGTTTTACACGAAGAAGAAGATGGGCGGCAGTGGCACAGGACTGGGCATGACCATTGTCTGGCATGCGGTGAAGGACATGGGTGGTTTTGTAGACGTGGTCAGCATGCCGGGCGAGGGCACGAGCGTTCGTCTGTATCTGCCCGAAGCCGAACCTCCGGCAGAGACCGCCCGCTCGCCAATGCCGGCGGTGTTACCCAGAGGTTCAGGGGAGAAGGTCCTTGTGGTTGAAGACATGGATGACCAGCGAGACTTGGTGAAGACTCTGCTCACCGATCTCGGCTACGAGGTCACGTGTGCCTCCAGTGGAGTTCAAGCGATCCGCTTGGCAGCCGATCAACAATTCGACCTTCTCGTTCTGGACATGAGGCTTGAGGATGACTTGGATGGTCTTCAGGTGTACCAAGAGTTTCTGAAGCGCCGTGCGGACCAGAAAGCTATCATTGTCTCCGGAGATGTTTCCAAAGATCGGCTGGCGGCAGCGGAAGCCTTGGGTATTTCCCACTTCATGGCCAAGCCCTACACTATGGAAAAGCTCGCAAAGATCGTCTACGCCGCACTCCAAGAAGAGGCCCAATGATCCCCTGGGGTTCTTCAGCATAAGGGCGTCGCACGGTCAGTTTGCCCCATGGGATTGTGGCGGGGCGCCGTAAGGCGTGAGAAGGCGCGGCGGCTCGTCCCGTTTCCATCAAGGGACTTTTCGAACAAAATGCCTGCACGCTATCTGAAAGGTTAAGATGTGACCCCTGTGGCATAAGACATGATCTGAGCCCAAGGCTTGGAGGAGGGGCGTATGAGCGTTTCCATGAAGGAGAGCCGACCTTATCGGAAAATGGGGTCCACCTGCCGCACGCGTTCCGTGACCGAAAAGAAAATCATCTGGCCCCGAGTGGAACCCGTCCTTTTGGAAGACGGCCAATACCGCGTGGGCCTTCTGCGCCAAGACCTTGTGGAATCGGCCGCGCGCCTTTGGCGCCTGGGATACCCCGAACTCTACGGGTCGCCCCATGAATTTTTGCTGGATCCAGAACAATACGAACAATGGGTTGCCCTGTGGGATCGGTGGGACGAAGATGCGCGATCCAAGGTCTATTGTATGGCGGTGCTGGAAGAGGTGCAGACGGGACAGGTCCTTTCCGGCTCGGTGCTCACCAAGTTCGAACGAAATCTTCAGGTGGAATTTTCGTTGGTGGCGACCCTTCCGCATTTTCGTAGGAAAAGGCTTACACATGAACTGCGGCGCTTTGTTCGAAAAGTCGCCGAAGGCTCCAACGCTGAATACTTCACCACATTCTGCGAAACCTGGCATGACATCACGCAGACCTGGTGCCTCAAGGGGGGCTGGAAGATTGCGGGAATCTTTCCCGGAAACTTCGTGCGCTGGAACGGCGACAACGAAGAATACCGGGGCTGCACGGTCCACTTTTATCGATTGACCAAGAGGGCCCTGGACTACGTCACCCGCCCGGAAGAATGGCACTTGGCCCCCGAGGTCAAAAAGGTCTGGGAAGTTCTTGAGAAGGTGAATGGAGGCCTGTGAAAAACAAGAAGGAAGCGGCTGCAAAGCCTCCTCGAACCTGCATTGAAAGGGCGTCGGGAACGCATCCCCGCTTTCGCGGGGATGAGGGAGTTCTTTATCGAGCATTTGAAGTGAACTTATTGGGGTGCGGGAAATGGATTCCCGCTTTCGCGGGGATGAACCATTCCTTGAGCATGCGGCTAGGGTGTCGGTTTTTGCACATGGGGCCCGTTGTGGCGGGGATCACACATGGCCCGTTCGCGCGTTATGGGGCGACTGTTTTGTCGATGTTCTTCGGGTTGCTTGGCCCTCTAGCCAAAGGTGATTTTAAGCCTGAGAGCTCGTGAACCGTGGCGTTTCCGTTAAGCCGTGGAATCGTCAAGTCGAAGCGCATCGAGGGGCTCCCATTTTTGTTGACACTTTTAGGCATTTTCGACAAGCTCTTCAAAAATCGGCGGCCCCACTTCGGTTTTCAGCCCTTCATTACAGAAAAGGAGCTTCCATGATGAAGAGCGCGCTGGCGGTGATGGGATGTGTGGCAGTCTTGGGTTTGGCCATGATATGGACCCCTGCGAAAGCCCAAGGGAACTCGGAAGCACGGTCTTTGGTTCAGAACCGGTGCACGGTTTGCCATAATTTGACGCGGGTCAGAAATTACATCGGCAAGAACGATCAGAAAGCCTGGTATGATTACGTGTCGCGCATGCAAAAGAACGGGGCTCGTGTGACCGACACCGAAAAGCAAATCATCGTCGACTACCTGACATCCCTCAAGTCTGGTAAGGACCTTTAAGAAATGACTGGACAACTTCTTTGCGCGGAAGTCATGAGACCCCTTTCAGATCGGTTTCCTCACTGACGCGCAGGCGATGCACGGACGTGCCTCAAAAGTTCTGCTTTTTCTCTCGGGCTTGGGTCCCGCGGTGTTGACGGCAGGGTGGGCGTGGCGCACCCTGCCGGGCCTCAAGGATTTTGGTGTGGCGAGTGCGGCCGCAGCCGTCAGCTCTCTTTTTGCCCAGAACGCCTTGGTCTTTTTGGCTATTTTGGTCATCCTTGGAAGCCGAGCTCGACCTGTGGAGCGTGTTGTGGGGCTGGACCGCATGAGTCGAGCCCACAGGCCTTTGGCGGCCGTCACTCTCTGTTGTCTCTTGGTTCATGTGGGGCTGCAGGCGATTCGCTTTTACAGCTTAGGCGGCGCATCGATGGTGGCTTCCGCGCTGCTCTCAGCGGAGCTCTGGGAAATGACGATGGGGCGCCTGGCCCTGCTGCTCCTTTTTTTGGCGGCGGCTTCAGCTGTTGTGGGTCGCTCCGGTCGAGTCCCTTTTCGCTTCTGGAAGCCTGTGCATCTCTTGACCTATGCGGCCGTGCCCTTGGGTCTGGTTCATGCCTTGGTTCGGGGAACCACCATGGCCGACATGCCGCAGGTTGTCGTGTGGGGAATCGTCGCGATGGCGTTCACGGGAGCCGGTTTTATGCGGCTCGCTTCGGTACTTGGAGGCCGGGATCGGGTGCTGTGCCGAGTGGAGCGGGTCGTTTCCGAGACCCACGATACGGTCTCGGTGTTCCTTGAGATGGTCAAGGGGGCAGGGCGTTTGGCTAAGCGGCGGCCAGGACAGTTTGCCCTTTTGCGCCTTCCCGAAGGCCGAGGGTACAGTGAACCCCATCCCTTCACCATTTCGAACGCTCCTGAAGACAAGACCCTGCGGTTTACCATCAAACGCAGTGGACGGTTCACTTCAAAAATCCACGGTCTTTCCGCCGGAGACCGAGTCTTATGCCAAGGGCCCTACGGGGTTTTCTGCGCCGACGCACTCGGTCGATCCTCGCTGGCCTTAATTGCGGGAGGCGTGGGAATCACGCCCTTTTTTAGCCTACTGCGGCACATGAAGGCCACGGGACTGGTTGTGCCCACCGTGTTGCTCTGGGCCAACAAGACTTCTGCGGACATCATCGGCCGGGAAGAACTGACGGCCATGAGCCGCACCATGCCCCTTCGAGTGGTTCACGTTTTAAGTCGCGAAAAGTTTTTGGGCGACCCTTCCCAGGACGGCCTCAATGTGTCCTACGAACAAGGCCATATCACGGCCGAGATTCTTCGCCGCTACCTTCGCTCGGACCACGCTTTTTACCTCTGCGGTCCCCCGGCCATGCAGGCCGCCCTTTTGAAAGCCATCCGGACCGTTTTCGGGCTCAAGGCAAAAAGGGTTGCGCGGGAACTTTTTTTCTGGTGAAAAGGATTGACATTGTCTTGAGGATTTTCAAGACAGTAGGGATGCCATCCGTTAGGATTGCCTCCACATCACCGATCACGCCGACCAAGAGACACAAGCGGATCATCTGTCTTTCGGCGACGACTTCTTTCGTCTCTTCCATGGTGAAGCGATAAAAGAAGATGAAGCTGATAAGCCCTATCCCAGTTGCCTGATCTGGACAGTGATCGCTTTGATGCTCCAAAGATGGACTCGAGGTACGAAAATAAAAAGGGGTTACACCGACCTGGGTGTAACCCCTTAATTTTACTGGTGCGCCCGGCAGGATTCGAACCTGCGACCTACGGATTCGTAGTCCGGCACTCTATCCAGCTGAGCTACGGGCGCGTGGTTGCCAAACGACGGCTACATACCACTATGGGCTCTGCGGGGCAAGGGAAAAATCCCGGCATCATTTTCGGCATGCCGCCAGTTGTAGGCCCCTTGAGGGTTGTTGGTCCAAGCCCCAGCGTCTGAGTTCTTCCAGCATGGCGTGATGGGTGAGGTCATGCTGAATAGGCGTGATGGAAATGTAGCCGTCGGCCAAGGCTTGCACATCCGCATCGGGATCGTTTTCCGCTTCGCCGACCGAGCCGGTAAGCCAGTAGTAGACACGGTTTCGAGGGTCCATGCGGCGTTCGTAGTTTTCCTGGTACGTAAGGTGGCCTTGGCGCGTGATGCGTATGCCGCGGATTTCTTCTCGAGGACGATTCGGCACATTCACGTTGAGGCATACGCCTCGGGGCAAGCCCCGTGTTTCGATCAGGTCAAGAAGATGAAGCACCGCCCAGGTGGCTCCAGAAAAATCCTGCGCTTCAAAGGCATCCAAGGACACCGCCACGGCCGGAAAACCCAGAATGGCCCCTTCGGTGGCCGCCGACACGGTCCCGGAGTAGAGCACGTTGATGCCCACATTGGCGCCTAAATTGATACCGGAAACGACCACGTCGGGCAGAGGACGTACCAGTTCACTAATGCCTAGCTTCACGCAGTCAGCTGGTGTGCCCGTGCAGGCGTAACCGAAAAAGGCGCCGTTGCGCTTGACGGGCTTGACCATGAGGGGATCGAGAAAGGTGATGGCATGGCCGACGGCACTGCGTTCCGTTTCGGGAGCGATGACCACCACGTCGTGATAACGGCTAAGGGCTTCGTGCAAGGCTTCAATGCCCTTGGCGAAGATGCCGTCGTCGTTGGTCAGGAGAATGCGCATGGGTCTTTCAGGTTCCTTTCAAATGACTCTTGGCCGCGCTGATTCCGGCTTCCAGCGCTTTCTTGTTGAGTTCCACCGTGTCCGGAGGGACGCGATTCAAGACCGCCGTTTCCAGCGAACTCAAGGACACGCATCGGGTCAACAGGGCCAAGGCTCCGAGAGCGACGATATTGGCGGTCATTTCCTTTTTCAATTCCGATCGGGCGATCTGGGTAAAGGGAATGGCCACGGCCCGCGTCGTCGGCACCTGTTTGACAAAAGTGCTGTCCACAATAAGCATTCCTTCGGGTTTCAGATCAAAAAAGTACGCATCACAGGATTTCTGATTCATGGCCAGAAGCACGTCGGGCTGGATAGCCTTGGGGTAATCGATTTCTTCATCGCTAATGACCACTTCGGATTTACTGGCCCCGCCTCGCGCTTCCGGGCCGTAGCTTTGAGTCTGGCACACGTATTTGCCGTCGTGAATGCCGGCGGCCTCGGCTAAAATGATGCCGGCCATGATGAGTCCCTGGCCTCCGGATCCGCTCAATCGAACTTCGTATCGATAACCCATGGACGTTCCTCTCGCCTCTTCGTTGCGCGATCCTACTTGACGGCACCCAGCCGGCGTCGCGCGGCTTCGCGAATCTTTCGATATTCTTCCGTGTAAATGGGCAAATCCCGATCCACCAGGACACCGATGGTGAATTTGCCGGCCATCTCCTCTTCGCTCATTTCCGCCGCTTTTTCAACACGCACGGCGTTTTCCTTTTGCCAGCGCAGCATGTCCACGGCGCCTCCCATCTTGTTTCGCCGTCCGAACTGGGTGTGGCAATGGCTGATAACTTCCAACACGGAAAACCCACGCTTGCGAATGGCCTGTTCGATGAGGCGGTCCAGCATGGTGGCGTGATAGACGGTGCCTCGTGCCACCAGGCTGGCTCCGGCCGTGACGGCCAGTTCGGCGATGGAAAAGGCATGTTCGATATTTCTGTAGACCGCCGTGGTGGCCAGAGCCCCATAGGGTGTGGTGGGGGAATATTGCCCGCCGGTCATGCCATAGATGTTGTTGTTGACGATGATGGCCGTAAGATTCAGATTGCGGCGTGCGGCATGGATGAAATGATTTCCTCCAATGGCCATCGCATCACCGTCTCCCATGATGACGATGACCTGCAACCGAGGGTTGGCCAGTTTGACACCCGTGGCAAAAGTGAGGGCTCGACCGTGGGTGGTGTGCAAGGTATTGAAATCCACGTAGACCGGAAGCCTTCCCGCACAGCCAATGCCGGAGACGAGCACGATGTCGTCCTTTTCGAATCCCGTGCGATCGATGGCGCGAATGAGGGCTCCCAAGAGAATGCCGTTGCCGCATCCCGGACACCATACGTGGGGGAATTTTTTGTCGTGGCGCAGATACTTATGAATGAGTTTTGTGACTTCTGCCATGGAACGCCTCTCATGTATGCAGTGGCCGTTTTTCGCCTCGATTCACATCTTCAGCAGCCGCACCAGAATTTCGGCGGGGGTGATGAGGTTGCCGTCGATGCGGTTTAAGGTTTCCACGCGCGTCATGCCCTGATTAATGCGTTTAAGTTCCCGGGACACCTGGCCCATGTTCATTTCCGGCACCAGCACGGCTCTGACCTTCTTGAGATAGGGTTCCAGTATCTGCCGGGGAAAGGGCCACAGGGTGATAAGCTGCAGCAGCCCCGCACGCACGCCGCGCTCCCGCGCCTCTCGCACGGCGCGCCGAGCCGAACGGGCCACGGAGCCGTAGGCAATGACGAGGAGCTCGGCATCGTCGGCCAGTTCCGTGTCCACCATGAGAATGTCAAAAAAATTCTGGGAAATCTTTCGATGAATGCGGGTCAAAAAAGGCACGATTTCATCGGCCCTTTGCGTGGGAAAGCCCCGCACATCGTGAATCAATCCGGTCACGTGATACCGATACCCGTCGCCAAAGATGCCCATGGGCGGCACGCCGCGGCTATTGTCTTCGTAGGGGATGTACCATTCCGGAGGCATGTTAGGGCGGATGCGGTCCACCACTTCGATTTCTTCCGGGTGTGGAATACGGATTTTTTCCCGCGTGTGCCCCACCACTTCGTCGGAAAGAATGATAACCGGCGTGCGATATTTTTCCGCCAGATTAAAAGCCTTCACGGTGATGTCGAAACAATCCGCGGTGCTGGAAACGGCCAACACGATGATGGGATGATCCCCGTGGGTGCCCCAACGCGCTTGCATCACATCTCCCTGCGCCACATTGGTGGGAAGACCCGTGCTGGGACCACCTCGCATGACATTCACCACAACACAGGGTACTTCGGCCACGCAGGCAAAACCCAGGTTTTCCTGCATCAGTGAAAATCCGGGGCCGCTTGTGGCCGTCATAGATTTGGCTCCCGCCAGGGACGCACCGATGATGGCCCCCATGCTGGCGATTTCGTCTTCCATCTGAATGAAAGTGCCGCCCACGGCCGGGAGTTTCACGGACATGACTTCACTGATTTCCGTCGCCGGCGTAATGGGATAGCCGGCAAAGAAGGTGCAGCCGGCAGCCAGAGCGCCTTCTACCATGGCTTCGTTGCCCTGCAGCAGCACCTGTTTTCCCCAAAAACTTGGACCACTCACAATTCTCGTCCCCCTAGTCTTCGTGGCTTGAAACCTTCTTACGGGCCCGCACACTGATGGCAAAGTCCGGGCAATGAATTTCGCAAAAACCGCATCCCGTGCACCGGTCCGAGTCCTTGACCGCGGGATAGCCGTCTTCACCCATGGCGATGCATTCTCGAGGACAAAATGCGGCGCAGATGCCGCATCCTTTGCACCAGCCCAAAAAAATGGCGATATCAAAAAACCGCTTGGGCTTTTCCCGCTCCTCAGCTTCGGACGTTGCCACCTCGGAGGCTTCGAGTTCCTGAGGCTTTGCTGTCGTGGGCTCCTGCACCGCCTGCGATGCCTTAGTTTTGCGTTGCTTGCTTGATTCTGTGTTTTCCGCCATGTTCGCCTATCCCTTAAGAAAATGGACAGTGAATGAAAACAATCTCAGGCTTTCACATAGTCGATCATGAAGAAGTTTTCAACGACCTTTGGCGCTTTCCAGCCATAGGCGTGCCACAGAAATGAAGCCATCACGGTCCATTCCAAGCCGTTCAAGCACAAGGCTCAGTCGTGGCTCATCTTCCATAAAAGCCGACCATGATTCCAGGCCTTCGGCCACTCGGGCCAAAGTGTCGGCCGCAAAGACGAGCCCCGCCGTCGGCCCCTCACTTTTCTCCGGCCGGTGGTGCCATCGAATCGTATCCACAATCATGTCGGGAAGTTCCCACCGCTCGGCAAGAAGGGATCCCACCTCGGCGTGATCCGCTCCCAACACCTCCCATTCGGTGTCCACCAGAGTCATGTTCGAAACGGCCAGGCGGTCTTCCACGGCCCGAGCCGCTTCCGCGTCCAGTTGAGCCAGGACGAGCTTGCCGATATCGTGGAGCAGTCCAAGCGTCCAGGCCTCGCTCCTGTCCAGTCCCAGAACCGCATGAACGGCCAGGTGTTGGGCGCAGTCCGCCACGTGGAGCACGTGCCGACGGGCTCCTCTGAGCCACAGCCTGGCGCCGTCGCCGGAAAAACGGGCCATGAGCCTGTAAAGGTAAGCGGCCATGACAATCCCGCATACCGTGGGCCATCCCAACAGGCGCACTGCGTGTTCGATGGACGTCACTTCCACGGGAAGGGAATAATAGGGGGAATTGCACAGATGCAGGGTCTGGGCTCCAAGTCCCGGATCTTCGGCGACCGCGCGGGCCAACGCCTTGGGGTCCGTGTCGGGCTTGTGCATCATGTCCATGACGCGAAAGGCCGTGTCCGGAAGCATAGGCACCCCCTCAAGAAGGTTCGAGAGGGTGGCGGGGTCTATCCGAGTGACGCTCTTAGCCATGAAAGCGACTTCATGAATCTGGAGTGATCCAGGGTTTAAGGTCCAGGATGGGTGTTCCGTCGAACATGTCGATGCCCTTGACCCGCAGCGTGCATCCCTGAACATCCAGCACCTCCACCACAGAAAGCCCGATGGGATTGGGGCGTCGAGGCGAGCAGATGCTGAAGACGCCCAAATGTTCATTTCGATGTGGCGGTTTTTGAATCAGGTCGTGGGGCGAAAAGGGTTGACTTTTATGAAAGTGAAAAAGAACAATAATTTTCTGGCCGGGTCGAATGTCCTTGAGGCCGTCGCGGTAAGCCTCGTCGATGACGAGTGTTCCTTCCACATCGGAGACAGTCCAGTGACGCGGCACGGTCGCCGCTTCGGTGCGCACGATCCCAATGGGTTTCAATAGGATGTGAGTCATGAGAGCGAGAGGTCCTTTTCCAAAGCGTCACGGTTGAGCACCACATCGCCGAGGGTTCGAAAATGGGGCATGAGAAGGGTCAGGGGGTGTTCCGTGAGCTTTCCGTCGGCGGCAATGTAGCGGTCGTTGATTTCCGAGCATAAAATGCGCCCGACAAGCAGCACGTAGCGCTCGTCGGCAAGTTCCCGTTCCAGTGTCGCTTCGATCCACCCGATGGCCGCCGCCACGCGCGGCGGGGCCACCCGTTTGGCCGGCGTAGTTTCAAGGCCCACTTTGTCCAGTTCGTTCACGCCGGGAGGATAAGGTCGAGCCGTTCGCATGGCTTCTCGAAAGGACGGCCTGCCGATGACGTTCACGACAAACTGGCTGGTTTCTCGAATGTTGCGCAAAGTGTCTCGAGGCAATGCAGAAGCCACGGCAATCAAAGGCAAAGGCCGAAGAATGGGCATCACACAACTGTATGGTGCTGCGTTGGGGGTGCCGTTCTTGTCCACGGTGGTCACCACCGTGACGGGAAGCGGGAAAAAGCGCTTGAACATTTCGGGAGCCAGTTCCACGGGGAGGACCTCCTTGCTGTGGGCAAAAGAGTTGATGCACACGAAAGCATCCGCTGACCATGACTGTTCCTAATCGTTTTTGATTGCGGAGGCAACAATGGATTCCAGGGCTCGAGAAGATTTGTTGGGCATCTTTCGTGCCGCGTTGGCCGCCGTCGACCCGGAAGAGGCCGTGCGGCGCCATGTGCGCCGGTCCGGAACGGACCTTATCATCGGGGACCTGGTCTTGGATTTATCACGGTTTGACAAGGTTTTCGTGTTGGGAGCCGGCAAAGGCACGGCCCCCATGGCCAAGGCGTTGGAAGAGGTGCTGGGCGATTTTCTGAGCGAAGGCGCCATCGTGGTCAAAACGGGCCACGGCTTGCCCCTTCAAAAGGTGCGGGTGTTGGAAGCGGCCCATCCCGTGCCCGATGCACAGGGCGTGGAGGCCACCAAGGAATTGCTGCGCCTGGCCGATCACGCTGGAGAAAGGGACCTGGTTCTGGTGGCCGTCTCGGGAGGCGGTAGTGCCCTGACGCCGGCCCCCGTAGCGCCGCTCACTCTGGAACACAAGCAGAAGACCACAGAGCTTTTGTTGAGCGTAGGAGCCACCATTCAGGAAATCAACGCCGTGCGCAAGCATTTGTCACAGTTCAAGGGCGGGGGCCTCGCCCGTGCTGCGGCCCCCGCTCAGGTGGTGACGCTCATCGTTTCCGATGTCATCGGCGATCCTTTGGATGTCATCGCATCCGGACCGACGGCGCCGGATTCTTCGACCTACCGCGATGCCATGAACGTCATTGAACGCTACCATCTTCAGGACAAAATCCCCGCCTGCGTTATCCAGGTCCTCCGCGAAGGGCTTGAAGGCCGTCGCCCGGAAACACCTAAATCTGAGGATGCCGTGTTTCGCAGGGTTTCGCACGTTCTCGTAGCCAACAATGCGACGGCGATGACGGCGGCGGCTCAGGAAGCACGGCAACGAGGGTACCACGTGCTGGTGCTTACCTCATGCCTTGAAGGGGAAGCTCGAGAAGTGGCCAAAGTCATTGCGGCCGTCGCTAAGGAAGTCGTCGTCTCTGGAAGGCCCGTTCCTTTGCCGGCATGCCTTCTTTTAGGTGGAGAAACCACCGTCACCCTTGGCCCTTCACCGGGAAAGGGAGGACGCAACCAAGAACTTGCTTTGGCCGCCGCCCTGGCCCTGGACGGGTGGCCTCAAGTGACCGTGTTGAGCGCGGGCACGGACGGCACGGACGGTCCCACGGATGCGGCGGGAGCCTTTGCGGATGGGACCACAGTGGTGCGTTCAGCCGGCCTGGGATGGAAGGTTCAGGATACCCTCGACGGCCACAATGCCTATCCGCTCTTCGAGGCCCTGGGAGATCTTGTCATAACCGGCCCCACGCGCACCAATGTCATGGACTTGATTGGAGTGCTGATTGCATGATGAGACAAAGACGGACCAAGATCGTCTGTACCATCGGACCGGCGAGCCAAAGCAAGGATGTGCTTCGAGAGCTCGTGCGCGCCGGAATGGATGTGGCTCGCATCAACCTGTCCCACGGAGACCATGAAAGCCATGCCCTGACCATTCGAGCCCTTAGGGATGTGGCGGCAGAGGAAGGTAAGGACATCGGTATTCTTCAGGATCTTGGCGGTCCAAAGATTCGGCTGGGACAAGTGCCTGAAGGGGAAAGGGTTTTGGCGGTGGGTGAGGTGGTTCGGCTGATTCCCGGACAGATCGGGAGCGGCGCGGACCTGGCCGTGCAGTATCCGTACCTCCTGGAAGATGTTGCCGTGGGCGAGCGAATCCTTCTGGCCGATGGGTTGGTGGAACTGCAGGTCACGGCCAAGGACCGCGATGCTCTTCAGTGCCGAGTGGTGGTAGGCGGGGTGATCCATTCCCACAAGGGGGTCAATTTGCCGTCCAGCAGTCTGCGCATTCCCTCCTTTACGGAAAAGGACAGACAAGACCTATTGTTCGGTCTGGAACATGGCGTGGACTTCGTCGGCCTTTCCTTCATTCGGCATGAAAGGGATGTGGCGCCTGTTCGGGAGATGCTGCAGACCGTCGACCCCAAACCCATGGTCATCGCCAAGATTGAAAAACCGCAGGCCTTGGATCGCCTGGATGCGATTCTAGACAGTGTCGATGGCGTCATGGTGGCTCGAGGGGACCTGGGGGTGGAAACCCCGTTGTACGAAGTGCCGGTCATTCAAAAAAAGATCATCCAAGCCGCCCGAGATCGCGCCAAGCCCGTGATCACCGCCACTCAGATGCTACGTTCCATGATTTCCAGCCCTCGGCCCACGCGAGCGGAAACCACCGACGTGGCCAACGCCGTTTTGGACGGCACCGATGCGGTCATGCTATCGGAAGAAACGGCCATGGGTTCCTACCCCGTGGAAGCCGTACGCATGCTGGATCGCATTGCCGTGACTGCAGAAAAATATATGTTTGATACCACCCATCACATTGGCCTGACGTCGGCGGCCTTGCCGGGCATGTCCGCCGCCATCAGCGAAGCCGTTTTGAGCCTCGCCAATGCGCTACCCACGGCCGCCATCATTGCCTCCACCGCTTCCGGACAAACAGCTCGGTTGGTCAGTCGCCTTCGGCCTCGAACGCCCATTGTGGGCTTTACACATGCACCGGCCACCGTGCGCCAACTGTGCCTTTCCTGGGGTGTGTATCCCGTGTTGGTGCCTCGATGCGATGACACGGACACTCTGTTTGCCATGGCCAGGCAATGGGCCATGGACCACGGTGTGGCTCGCCGTGGAGACGTCCTGGTCTTAACGGCCGGCGTGCCTGTGGGGCAAAGCGGCACCACCAACATGGTCAAAGTCATCGAGCTGTAGGGGACGGTTTGGACAAAATGACGTAGGGCATGAGCAACCAAGACGACGAGCCAACAAAAAAGGGGCGGATTTCCTTGCCGCAAAGGAAACGCGCCCCCGAAAGAACAGGCGGTGCTCAGGCCAATGGGCAGGAAACCTAATATTTTTCAGGCCTGCGTCACTTTGGCGAGGATTTCCAGATTTTTCTGCATCCGCTTCTGATCGGCCTTGCGGTTTTCCTTGTTGGGCTTGTCCTTTCTTTTCCGAATGAGCCGGGTCTTATAGGTCTTGGACGGCATGACGTTCTCCCTTGTTTCGCCCTCTTTTGCAGCCTTCATGGGCCGGCCGACAAACGCTTAGGCCGACATTCTCCAAAACAAAGGGTTAGCTCGTTGAGCTAACCCTTATCATTCCTGGTGGAGCTGAGGGGAGTCGAACCCCTGACCTCTTGAATGCCATTCAAGCGCTCTCCCAACTGAGCTACAGCCCCAGCGACGTGTGCGCGTTCCTATAGCAGCCGATGCCCGCCCCTGTCAACTCCCTTTTGCATGAACGGTTCAGGGCACGAAGTGAAGGCATTTGGTCATTCCCTCATCAGGAGCGAAGTGTGCTTGAGAAGGCGCTAATTGAGCATTTCCGCCAGAACTCGACCGTAGTCCTGACATGCCCTCATGCCTTCGGGGGTGTTCACCTTATGTTCCAACAGGTTAAAGGAACCCAGACTCGTCATACGCATCTTGAAGACGTGTTCCATTGTGTCATAGATGTACTTGGGTGCATCACCGCTATGAGTGTAGGATCCGAAAGCGCCGCCGACCTTGCCCTCCAAGCCGGCTTCTTGAGCCATGAAAAGAAAGGTTTTCATGCTCTGGGTCATGTCCCGGTGATACGTGGGGCATCCAAAGACGTAAGCGTCATAGCCTTGAAGCTCTTCAGCTTTCTTGATGTCGGAAACTTTCTTGAGCACCGGTTCATGGCCGGCAAACCGCACACCCTCTGCGATATAGTTGGCCATCTTTTCCGTGTGACCCGTTCGACTCACATACGCGATGAGCACTTTCATCAGGCTTTCCCTCCTTCGGATTTCTTTTCAAAGGTTTTCTTTTCACCACATTGAGGGCACTTCTGTGGCTTACAACGACCTTCCTTTTCAAAACCACATTTGGTGCATTGAAACACAGCCATGGGTTTACCCTCTCCTTTCATCTTTTGGTCTGTTCACTAATTCGGATCGATTATGTCCAATCACCCAGAAGGATTTGATTCCGCCGAGCAGCAAAAACTCTTTTTGCCGGCACCGCATACAGGACATTTCCAATCGTCGGGAAGGTCCGAAAAGGGAGTGCCCTGGGGTATCTTACCTCGCTTGTCTCCGCGATCGGGATCATACACGTATCCACACGTGGGACCTCCACACCGATAACAGTCTTCCGGTCGAGCCATGATCTTCATCCTCCCTGCCATCTACTGGTTTTTTGATTCGGCCTCGCCCGCTGGACATGCCTTTTTCGTAAAATCAGTTCGCCGAAAGGTTCTGTCAACGGAGTCCGCATAAAAAGTTCCGACAAGGCTCGAGTCTATGCACATCGACATCAACCAAGACGTCTCACAAAACACAGGGCTGGTCGCGAAGGATCTGAATTATCAGAGGAAGTGCGTAGCGGGTTCTGACAGGGAGAAGGGCGAAGGATCGGCCGCGGGCACAAAAGGGCAAGGGATACAGTCGGATCAGTCATCCTTGAGCAGAGGCTCGTAATGACGACGAAACCCTTCGGCGTATTTCTCAATCCAGTCAAAGACCGCTTCCTGGCCCAAATCTCTTCCGGCTTTCTCGCTTTCGATCCATTTGTGCTTAAGGATCTCCTGCAATTGAAGATGAATGTAGTCCGAAAACGTCAACTCTCTTTTTTGATCCATTGCTAGACCCCCACACTTCAGTGCGGCTGCGCAGGTTCGACCCGCATTCGCCACGTGTGCCTGGCTTTGACGACCCGACGGGCAGCGCGTGAGAGCATTTTACATAGGAGCGCCCTGGGCCGCAATGCATTCTTTGGCCGAGCAGCGCATCGCCTCGTAAGAATCCTCTGGTAAACGATGCCATCCCATGAGTCAATGTCACTGCCCGCGCTCCGTTCCTTACACTATAAATGCCGAAGACATCACACACAATAGTTTCCTGACAACCCGATCAGAGAAACGATTTTCTCCCCCTGATTTCTTGACACCTTTTCACACGCCCGCTCTTGAAGACCACATTTCGCGCTCATGGTGGCCCTAGTTTAGCTGGCGAGCAGGATAAAAATCCCTAACGAAAAAGGAAACAGTAGTAACCCCGCACTGGAATGGACCAGCCATAGGCCGTCGATTTGGTCAGCAAAAGAGGGTGTGTGAGGGAAGAAGGAGTCGTTAAATCAGTTCGAAGGCAAAGATGGAGGGCCAATCGTCAAAGAGAGATGGTGCTGGAGATTCTCAAGGGTCACAAAACCATCGCGAATGTGGCACGCGAGCACGATGTCATCTGGACAAACCCCAACGCGGGTCTAATGACCGCGAAAATCCACCGGCAACCACATTGGAACCCGAGGATCTATGGCGCATCTGAATGAATGCAGCGTCGAACGGCCGAACTTCCTGGCAATCGGCATGGTTGCCTCGGGTAGGGGCCGGCCGGATGTAGGGTTCATATGTTGTTTCGGAATGTCGTCCAAATGTAGTTGCCGGATGGGCTGCAGATGTCGCTGCCGGATGCGGTGCAGAGGTTTATAACGGTCACAACCCGTGGGTATGGGCAGGGGGTGAAAATGTCGCCTGCCCCGATGTTTCCCCCCCCACCACCTCGTGCCTGCCTTTTGCGCGCGCCCATTGATACCGGGGCACCACGTAGGGGCAGGCCCCTGTGCCTGCCCTAATAAGGGGCAGCCACAAGGGCCTGCCCCCACATGATCCGGACAGACAAGCCCAGAGCAGCGCGGTCACGATAACGAACATTGTGGTTTTGAGTCCTAGGGGTCAAGCCCCGGGTGTTTTTCTGGTCGTTGTTTTTCATGGCGTTTTAGTCGGCTGGGTCCGCCGCCACTTTGTTTGGGATCTCTTCGGCAATGACGTGGCGAATTTTATCGTGGCCTTTTCACCGGATGTTGCCGAACGGCTCATTGAACACCTTGATGATGTTGCTCAGTTGGTCCAGCTCCGCGTGCCGCCACTATTTTCATCGTTCCACGAAAGATCGGTCCCAAGGGCATCGCGATTTTTCCGATCCCAGTGCCAATGCACGGGGTTTTCCTCAATGTGTTAACGAATGCGGTTTGAAGACGATTCGTCACGGATAATATGTTCATAAAAATTACGTTGCCATACAGGAATACCGGGGGTGTTTCGTATTTGGTTTATGCGCCAGGCGAAAATGTTTTGAATTGTCGTATGATTTCCGCCAATCCATGTCGTTTCCAAGGGGTGGTCGGGGCGGGTTTTGTCGGGGCGGGTTCAGAACCCGCCCCTACAGACATGTCATCGACGATCCATAAGTTCATGAACAGGTTAGGCATGACCAAAACGCATCCAATCGGAGGTGGTTCACATGCTGTGGTGGATCGCGCCACGTTGCCCGTACTAAATCACCCAATGGATTCAACCGCATCTCCCTACCCACCACATCCCCAAACAAACACGCGCGGCCCCGTGTTCAGATGGTCACGAAACATGCCCCTACCTGCCGGTAGTTGTACCCCTTCGGCCGCAGAAAGCGGCGACGATGGGGCGTTGGATCCAACGTCATTGGCACCACCTCCTCGTGATGAAAAAGGTGCCTGAAGGATCAAACCGTTAATCCGAAACAAAACGGTCCGGAAATGGCCGCTGAAGCGCCAGGCCTATTTCACACCGGCATTTCAGGCGCAGGCCGCACCAGAGGCCCATACTTGGACTCAGAGTTGAAAGCCAACAGCAAGAAGATGGCAATCCGTGGCTGTGTCATCCCATAGAGCACATCTGTTTTCAGCTTATCGCCCTAAAGGGATTGGTTGCCCCAAGCGGGTGGTCCAGAAGCTTTGAACGCTTGCGCTGATCATCCGCCGGATGGGTTGTCTCATTGGGTTGCATGTTTTTATGAGCCGTGTTCGCCAAACCTTTGCCGAGGTCTCACCCGGCTGGTCTTGGCGTTCAGTTCTTTTTTAAAACGCCGTTTCAAAAGCAGCCGGTTGAGATAGGTAAAGGGTGGCCGGGCCACCTTCACCTTGCCGTTCAGCGCCCTCTCCGGTTGATACAGGAGATCGGTGATGTGGATGGCCGGCCCCTTGCGACTTAAAAATCCGGTGCATCCGGCGCAGTACGTGACGATGGTTCGGCCGGAGGCTTCGCGATGGCGGATCTCAGCCCAGCCTTGAGCCCACTGGGGTTTCACAAAGCCGACCATGCCGCCCTCCCCGCAGCAGATTGCGCGCCGCCCTCGGTGTTTCATTTCAACGACTTTGACTCCCGTGTCGGATAACAAGCCACGCACCGCCTGGTGCGTCGCCGCCTCCTCGCGCAGCGAGCACGGATCGTGGACGCTGACTTCCAGACCGTTGTGGTGCGGGGTTGGCCTAAACCCATGGGTGTGGATGAATTCATAGACCGTTTCCACGCAGATTCCGTTGCCGTAATGGCTGAAAATCTTGTAACAGTTGGGGCACGCCACCAGCACCCGCCGAACACCGTGATTCGACAAATAGCCGATCATTTCTCCGAACACGTGGTCGAAGTAGGCCTGCCGCCCCAGGTCATGCGACGGCTTCGTGCAGCAGTCGAGAACAACCCCCAGCGTCGGGATGTCCTTTTGGAGATCCTGAAACAGGCGCACGGTCACTTCCGGCCGGGTGCCCGGCAGGGCACACCCCGGGAAAAACACCGTGTCGCAGCCCTCGGGCAACCCGTACCATGAAAAGGCCGGTGAGATGCCGATTTTCTCATAGTTCAAAATCGGCCTGTAAACGGACGCATCGAAGTGCCCGTCGGTGACATACCGGCGCCGAATTTCCAAAAACAGCTCAAACGGATCAAGTTTTTCAGGGCAGACGGCGCGGCACAAACCGCACAGACTGCACTCGTAGGCCATCGCTTGGTGCCGGGGGGAATTGAAATTCAGGGCCGCAATGGCCTTGGGTGTGCCGTAGTGCGATAGAAAAGCGCACTGTTTGACGCAAGCGCCGCATTCCGTGCACCGTTCGCGGATGTCGCGCACGTAGGGTTCGATCTTCGGGGACGTGCCTTCATCATCGCCGACTTGGACAGGCAATGGGTCGACCGTTGTGGGTTTGCGCAACCGATTGCGGCAAAAGTTCAGCGCCCGGCGCGTCAGCAGGGGAAAAATCCCCAGCAGCGCCAGGGACAAGAGGAGCCTCGGCGAGAGGATTTGGCCTGGCGATTCGATTTGGCCGAGTTGGCTGCCGGCATTGACGAATACCGCCGTGCCCGGCAGCATCCCTAACTGGGAGACCCAGTAGAACGTCCGCAGGCGCATGGGAGTGAGCCCCATGACCATGTTGATGACGAAAAACGGAATGATCGGCATCAGGCGGAGGGCGAACAGATAAAAAGCACCTTCTTCCTGAATGCCGGCGTCGACCCGTTTCAGCTTGTCGCCGAACCGGCGATGGACCCAATCCCGCAGCAGGTACCGGGAAAGCAGGCAGGCCAGGGTGGCTCCGATACTGCTGGCGAAGGACACAACAAGGATGCCTGCCAGGGTGCCGAAAATCGCCCCCGCGGCAAGTCCCAGCACAACGGCACCCGGCAGGTTAAGGGCGATCACCGGAATATAGACGGCCGAAAAGGCGGCAACCGCCCTCAACGGATGTTCATGGTAGGCATCCTGTAGGCGCCCTTGATGCGCTTTCACACTTTCCAGTGTGAACTGCCGATGAAGCCCGGTGGTGAAAAACAGAACGACCAGGATGGCCATCCCCACCACCAGAAGAAATCGTTTAGATTTTAGCATCTACTTCTTTTCCGTCTCATAGGGCCATGCATCCATACCTTTTTCTAGGATGAGCAACCGGCTTTCCTCAACCCCTTTTGATTTGTAGAAATCCACGGTCTTTTTGGCCCCACCACCACCTCTGGGACAAACGATGATAATGTCCTCTGTAGAGGATTGAATCTTGGGCAAAAGTTCCGCCAAGCGCGCTTTTTCTGCCTCCGTTTTGACCGGATACGCGTTGGTTTCGATCGCCCCTTTAATATGGCCCTTGGCGTACTGTTCGGCCGGGCAAATGTCCACGATAATCATTGGAGACCCGGCCGCAAGACGCGCATTGAGATCTTCGGCCGAGATATAGTTGTATTGTCCGGAAGCATGCGCCAGACCGATACCGACAACACCGGCCAAGAAAACAATAGAAAGAATGAAAAGCTTCTTTTTCAAGGCTTATCTCCTCATGTGAATCATGGTTTACTGAAAAAACACGCTGCTTTCGAGGTTTTAGCGCAAATGGTGCGAAAGGACCCTTCGGCTACCGTGCTTCGGATGCCGTTTCGACCGTGGCGGGCCTCTGTTGTTCGTCATGGGCTTTTTAACCTCTTTCGGCGTTTCACACTGATCCTTTATTCCAGGGGTACTTGCTTCATTTCCGGCCACTCATAAAAGGATGCGCCGTCGTTGCGCGCCTTTTCAAAGCCCACCATCCTTAGGACGAGAGCCATTTAGGCTGATCGAATGCCGCCTGTCCAATAGACCACAATGTCATCTTCCGGCTTCAAACCAGCCGCTTGAAACATCTTTCCACGCTTTGTATCCGCCATCGAGGATTTTGACGTTGCGGATTCCTGCCTTCAGGGCCATCCATGCAAAACGTCCGTCTTCGCCCCACCCCGAGGGCTGGGCATAGACCACCAGGGGTGTTTCACCATCGATACCCAAGGCTCCCAACTTCGGCGACAGTTGCTCTTGGGGCAGCAGCACGCCCCATCGAGGGTGTCTCGGCTTGCCGCGCATATCGGCAAAAGATTGCCAAGGAACAGACGCCGCCCCGGGTAGATGTCCGTTGTTATAATGTTTCTCGGGACGCGCATCGACCACAATCACCTTGCATAAGTTCTGCGTAAGCCACGAGGTCTCCACAAAAAGCATGGCTTTGATCGAATCCATGCTCGCGCCGTCTTTCATCGCGAACACGACACATTCTCCAGAGATCAAGGCGACCAGGGATAGAAAAATGATTTTTTTGATCCTTACTCGAATAAATCCTCTGTCCCCCGATACGCCATCGTAAACTTGGCCTATGACAAAGTCGAAACGTCCATCCACTCGATAAACATAAATTTCTCAAGCTAAAACCATATCATGGATCATCATACATCTTGCATCGTCTGACGTCCTCAACTTTTCAGACTACTTCAACGACAGCCTTAATAACGAATAGGAAATATAGATGCATGAAACAACAGTGTATCGAGCGTTCCAATACTCATTCGAACGCCCGGCACACATGTAACGACCCCTAGGAATCAAGGCCAAAATGTGCGTTATTGTGTACGCGGTGCTCTTGGCTTGTCTGTCCGCATCAAGAGCAACGAGTGGTTACCCTTCAGCATCCGCTCCAGGCCTTGACAAACGGCTTTGGGCCTGAAGAGTGGAAGGCGGTTTTGGCGGTTGCCCTGAGGAAAAGGCGTTGGGTTTTAGCCCTTGTCTTTTTTCCTCTATATCAGACCGAGAGCTGGCACGCCCTTTGGGTTGTCCAGGCCGTTGCGCTCCGGCCAATGCCTTTACTGGGGCGGTTTCCTAAGGAAAAAGCGATAGACCCACCACGTTCGGCTCGCCGGCTAAGCGGCGAGTTCATGACGACACGCAACCGGGCTCACCTAACCAACTCTTGGGGCGGCCTCTCGGGGTTGTCCACTTGAATCCACCCCTCGATGCTCTCCTTGCCCTCATGAAAGGACAAAAACAGGTTGAGCCGGATACATTCCTCTTTAAGCCTTCTCATGAACCGCTCGATCATTCCAGGGGTGATGTCTTCAGGGCGAAGACCCAAAGCACGCACCAGCTCGAGATAACGTTTCGACGTGAAGACGAGCCCGTTGTCACTTCTCAGGGCAAGCCCCCGGGAGGCGGCTTTATTCTGTTAAGGCGGCGAATGAGCGCATCTTCCAAAGCCCCTTTTCGCCACCTTGGCGTTATATGGCCGGCTCATGCGATAACCCATAACCTCCCGGTACCAAAAATCGATCAGCGCAACCCCATGACACCGGCAGGAATTCGAGTAGAAAAAGTGGGTCATATCCGTTGCCCAACGCTCACGGGGACCTTCCGCCACCGAGGCTTTCTTTTGAACACGAAGCCGCATGCCTCGATGACATTGAGACAAGGTCCAACCATGGCGCGGCATGATTCGATGGGCCTTTTTCTTGTTCACAATCAAGCCCATAAGCCGGCGAAGCATGACAGTGATCCTTCAATAAGAGCACCCCTTTGAATGGGCAGAAGCATTCAAGATCGATCCCGGCCTCTATAAGTGGTCATTCCCCAAGGTCGACGGGAAATACGCCGATGCGGCCATGAAAATGATCTACATGTCATCTGCAACCTGGGGATCCATCGAACATGTGGAAGAAAAGGTCATGGACATCTTCGAACAAAACGGACAGCCCCTCAAACATGGCGGCCGTCTGCGCTCCGGTGAGCTGCATCTCCTGCGATTCGATAACACCCGCAACACGACGGAACTTGAGATCAAGATCGACAAGGCCGGGACTCATATATTTTTCACCGAACATGTGCGGCGGATTCAACTCGTAAGTGCAACGCAACAGTTTGGAATAGGGGGGCAAGCTGAGCTGGCATCGTGACCCTTCTTTCCAACAAGCACGGGAAGCACATACGAGACGCTGCGCACAACTTACCCAAGAGCAACGAGACCAAATCCACGCCCTGATGAAAGCCGGACATAACCAGCTCAAGATCGCTGGGATCATCGACGAGGACATTCAGCGCGTTGTGGACAAACGCAACAACCGACCCCGGAAATGCCTTGGCATGAAAACACCCAACCAGGTCTGTTTCGACACTGACCCACCCGTTGCACGAGCACGTTGAAACCGCGAGCCAATTTCGCAGGCGGAATACCCGGTTCGGCTGCTGCTAAGACTGAAGATGCGGGCCAAACGGGTTGATGTTATTGCGCTTTATCGGTGCTGATGGAGCCGTTTTGCCTCACAGGTGGTGCCGGCATCATCCGCATTTTCTTTGCGCAAAGACCTCTGATGGCTGCGCGTGCCGTGCCCCCTGACGGACCAAAAGAGTACCCCAGCACGCTGAAGCAAGCGCTTGGTCACATGTCCTAGCGAGGCGCGACTGGAAGCGATGATGGATGAGGCTGAAGAACCGTCCGCTCAGCGCTGATCCGCAAAGGTGTGCCCCGGACGGCGAATTGGCGCCTCTTTAGGGGTGTTCTTCACGTGGAGGCGCCAAAATAGGCCAATGAGGCTATCACCCCAAGACACCGCCTTCCGCGGCAGCGTCAGCGGATCATCAGCGATGGTCGCGGGCGCACGCACACAGGTGGTTGCGCTCTGGTAACCGGCTTCAGCCACGGCTTCCACAACGCGCCGGTCGTGACTGCCGTAGGGATAGCAAAAGTGCATGATTGGCACACCAAGCACATCTTCCAGCTTGTGCTTGGAGCGGGTAACTTCTTCGCGGATGCGCTGTGTCTTCTCATTGGCCAGCCTGACGTGCGTGACCGAATGCGAACCAAAGTCGATACCTTCACGATGCAATTGGCGAAGACGCTCGGCACTCATCAGCGGTGGCGTGTCGCGGCCATCCATAGCAAACCAGCTTGCTCGCCGACCGAGGAAGCCTGAAATCAAATACACCATGGCCGGAAAACCATACCGTTTCAGCACCGGAAAGGCGTACTCGTAAAAGTTTTCATAGCCGTCGTCAAACGTTAGCGCCACCGCACGCGGCGGGATCTCTGCCTCACCCCGCAGGCAAGCCAAGACTTGATCCATCGACAGGACGGTGTAACCAAAGCGCGCCAGATAGGCCATCTGGCCGGCAAAGCGGCGATGATCACAATAGGTTGAGCGATGCGCCTTCATCGGCGCAAATTCACCCACCTGGTGATACATGAGGATGTTGATTCCCCGACTCATATCCAATGGTCCAGCAACTTTGCGTAGAGCCCACGATATTGCGCAATAATGGCAGCTTCGGAAAAGTCGCGCTCAATACGAACAAGGCCGTTGGTCACCATGTGTTTTTGAAGGTCAGGATTGCGGATGACGTGTTCCATACCGGCCGCCAGCGCAGCACCATCGTCACATGGAACGACCCAGGCATCTTCACCGGGGCGGGTGATCTCGCGTGCGCCACGAAAGGCAGTGACAACCAACGGCTTGCCGTAGGCCCACGCTTCGAGGATGACGTTACCCAGAGTTTCGGCCTCGCGCGAAGGGAACACCACCATATTGGCCATATGGAACCAGGGGGCTGGATCGTGCTGCCACCCCGCCCATAGAATGCGCTCGGCCACACCCGCTTGGCGCGCCTGCTCTTTCAGCGGACCGGCCAATTCCCCATCCCCCAACACCACCAGACGCAAGCGTCGGCCATTAATTTCGGCAGGCAGGCGACGGAGCGCATCGATCAGGTAGCGGTGCCCCTTAACGTCGATCAACCGCCCGGGAGCCAGAATGGTCCAGTCCTCCGGCCGCACAGCGATACGCCGGCGCAGCGCCGCCAGCGCTTCTGCCGCCACCGCGCGGGGTGGTTCAGCAAAATTGGTGATGTGAAACACCCGCTTGGCGGGCAAACCGCCCCGGATCATCCAGTCGCACAGCCCCTTGGTATTGCCGATCCAGGCATGAGCATGCCTGAAGGCATCGAGCTTGTAATAGCCACCTAAGCGCGCCACATGGACCTTACCGCGACCGGGTTGTATGCGGGTCAGTCGGGTCGCGCGCCCCATATAGGTTTGTACGATGGGCGCTTCACTGCGGGCAATGAGCCTCGAGACGGCATAACGCGAAAAAGGATCCCACACCGTGCTGTACGGCAGCTCATAGTGGGCCCTGCCGGCAAAATGATGCCGGGCGAGTTCAGAACCGCGTCGCACCGCCACCTCAACCTCTTCGCCGTGGCGCAGCATGGCGTTAATAAACCGTACAAACCAGCGCTCGGCACCGCCCATCCGCGGGCTACCGATCATGTGCAGGGATTTCATCGCTCGTTATCCAAAACCTTGTGGTAGATGACGAGGCTGCCGCCGCACCTTGCCTCGATCGAGAATTCGCGCAGCACCATCGCCCGACCCGCTTCGCCCATGGCTCGCCGTTTGTCAGGATCCGCCGGCAAAAAGACAGTGCCCTCGTTAAGCCCCTTAAGATTTTGGGCTTAATGAACATGCCGGTACAACCCTCTTCGACGGCCTCGGGGATGCCACCAACGCACGTGGCAACAATAGGCACGCGGGCTGCTGCGCCATGTACCAGCGATATCCACAATCCTTTCATATACGCTAAATGGACGTTGATGTCCAAACAAGGAAGCCAGCGGGCCAAATCCTCGCGAAAACCCGCGAACAGAACATAGCTCGCGAGTCCTTCTTGTCTGACGTGTCGTTCAAGTGCTGCGCCATGAGGCTCCTTGCCAAAGGACACAACTCGCGCATCGGGATGCCTATGTACCATCTGGGGCAGGATGGTCTGCAGGTGGCGGTGCCCCTTGCGCGGAATGAGCTGAGCGATCATGCCGTGGGTGAGGGGGGTGCTCAGGCAGTCCGAAGGACTCTCAAAAGGCATCGCATTCGCAGGCGTAGAGAAAGGGGGATGCATTCACGGCGCTACGTCCGCTCACGACGTGCTCGGGGGGAATGCCTTCCTGCAGAAAAAATCTGACCATTGCCCTCACAAATCATGATGATCTTGGCAGAGAGGCCATATTAGTGGTATGCGAACCAACGTGGTTCTGAGTCGTCCCCCCGGCGTGGAAGTGCGGTGGAAATGCCCGCGCGGCGGGCGGCAATCCCACCTATTCATCCACGCCGCGGCGGCTGTGTTCATGCACAAGATCGGGACGAATCTCGTCCATCAGTTGGCGCAGGCGTTGGGTGAACATGAGGTCGAGCACCTCCTCCATGCGCATCTCGACGACTCGAACCCATAGCTTCGCCTCGCGCGCGATGTCGCTCCCCTTAGTACAAGCGAGGATGTTTTCAATGCCGCGGGCGGCCAGGCCCTCGAGCAGCTCGAGCACCTGACGGGCCGAGCACCTGACGGGAGTCGCCGTAAAGGTGGCGGCCGGCCTCGATGTGCAAAACTTTCCACGGGATGTCTCCCAAAGGGCGTCTTGGGCTCACACCTGCACCTCGTCCAAGGTGATCTCGCGCATGCAGGTGAACGCTCCCGCGCAGGTGGAGCGGTGGCAGGGGAACACGCCAGCGCATGATCGGTAGCCCGCGTTGGCGGGTTATCGTTTGAAGGTACGCACATGCCGTCCATCGAGAGCCATAGGCAATCCCTCCAAACAAAACCAGGTAAGGCCACCCATGTTGAAAGGAGACGGTGCGGATCGACCCGTTTTTTGGCAAGAGAATGACCAGTACGTCCAGAAGGAAGACAAATGAGAATGTGGAAATGCAGCTGATTTTTAAGGCATGGCGTGCCGCTTGAAAGACCCAAAAGGCTGCGACAAGGAAAAGTCGTGCCGATCACACCCACGCGGACGAGGATCTCCAGATAGCTATGGTGGAATTGTGCAAAGTCACGAATTAAGGGTTGCCCGACAACAAGGACCCTTGGGCTGGCGCTATCCATGTCCGGGTTGTGCTCGACCAGAGGAGGCAGTTCGTCAGCCTTTTCGGGTGTGTCCAGGTGGGGGAATCAGAGGCAGCGTGTCGATGCGGTCCTCGAACGGGGCTGTGAATTCGATCCTGTCGACTGAAAAGTCGGCCATCTGGCGCGCAGCAAGGTATTGAAAGGGGAGGGCGACGAAATCGATTGCAACCTGCGGCTTTTCAAGGGAAAGCGACGCGGTCATCAAGGAAGAGGGATCGTTATAAGTAAGAGCAGGCTAGGTGGAATGTTCGCATCGACATGACAATGCATTATCCTTTTTGGGGCGGATTCCACTCCGTCAGTGAAACTGAACATTTTGGAATAGGGGTCTCCAAGCTGAATGAGCATTCTGGCCCTTCTTTTCAAAAACCGTTGGAAGCACGCATGAGAGGCGACACACAACTTACCTAAGAACAATGGCACCAAAACCACGCCCTGATGATAGCCGGGCGTAACCAATCCAAGATCGCCGCCATCAACGGTGTCCACACGTCCACAATACGCCGGGAGTTGCGGCGTCACCGTGGTCTGCGATGTGATCGGCCTAAGTCGAATCAAAAGGTCGCACGCAGACGCCGTCATGCCAGAAGACCTGGACGCATGAGCCGTGGCGACAGGCGCTTGGCCGGACGGCTGATACGCGACGACTGAAGCGCCGAACAAATCAACGTGTGGCCTGCTCAGGCGGGACCTTTATCCATCAGCCACGGATGGATCTGTAAATATGTGCTAAGGACAAGCGGCGTAGCGGCGACCAGCCCCGTCATCTGCGCTGTTAGTAGGCGCGCAAAATGCGTTGTGGCCTTTACGACCGGCGAGGTTGGCTTCTCAATCGCGTGTCCATCGATGAGCGTCCGGTCATCGTGGCGCGTCGCGGCGTATCGGTGATGGGAATCTTGAGGCCATCATCGTTAATGGACATGAGCAAGTTATCGTCTCCCTGACCGAGCGCACAACACGTCTGGTGCTCATCGCCAAAGTGCCGACCAGGTGAGCCGAGGGCGTGAAAGACGCTGTGCACAAAATGCTCTCGCCATCGTCCGCCCACGTCCACACCATCACCTCGGATAACGGTAAAGAGTTTGCACGCCATGAAGCCATGGCCCAGGCACTCGCTATCGACTGCGGTTTCGCTCACCCCTGTGCCTCGCGGGAGCGAGCGAGAACACGAACGAGCTCATTCACCGGGACTTCACCAAGAGCGGTGACTTCACCACGATCACCGACGAGGACATAGAGCGCGTTATGAAAAAACGCAATAACCAACCCAGGAAATGCCATGGCATGAAAACACCCAACCAGGTATTTTTTCGGCATCAACCCAACTGTTGCACTAGTGAGTTGAATGGATGATCCTAAAATAATCACTGGTCAACGTCCAGCGTCGACTTAAGGACGTTCATGTTTTGGCGCATGACCGTTTTAAAAACGGCATATTGGGTTTTTTTCGTCAGCGCTTCAAATTGCCCGTGGTGCGGTCAGCTCACCTGCCCGTTGGGAGCTGCAGGCATGGAAGTTGTAGCTGGGTTTTAGCAGCCGTAACCGGATTTTTTTCGGAGGCGGTGGCGCTCTCGACCTGAGATAGATTCAATTCGGGGTGACACACACGCCGAGCAGCGAAAAACCAAGTCAATCGTGAAATCAGGACTGCTTCTGTTACTTTGTGTAACCGCCGTGTATGCTTGCGCCCACACCGCACAGTGTCACGTAGAATCGAAGACAAGCGGTGTATCTCTCTATGAAGGGGTAATAAGCTTTTAAAGGGGCTGCTGAATCAACTTCAAGCGATCCGTCGTGGTGAATGTCCCATGTATCCCTCATGTTCAGAATACAGCACACAGGCATTTGCCCGCTATGGTTTTGCAAAACGATAGGTGATAAGCACGGACAGACCGATGCGCTATCGACATGGAGCTTGCTACCTGCGGACTGGGAAAGCTCATGGCCGAGCTGGCCGGTTTGGCATGCGAAAGCACGGATCGGGGGAGTAGTCGATGAAAATGAAGCTGACCCTTACCGTTGCCGACAACGGCAACCTGCAGATCCATATGCCAATACGGATCCGGCGCATGCGCGGCCGCCACACGGTCATCGCTTCCCGGACCCTGGATGGAGAAATCACAGGAGCGCAGGAACCGGTGCCGTCTGGCGACCTGCAGACAATGGGTAGGGCCTTTTCCTGGGCCGACATTCACGAATCCGGCCAGATCAATTCCATCAGCGAGCTTGCCAGTATCCTTGACGTCGATGGCTCGTATGTGGCCCACATCCTCAAACTCACGACCCTGCCTTCGGACATCGTTGAAGCTCTCATTAACGGCGAGGAACCCAACGGGCAATCACCGGCCACGCTGCCCCAGACCTTTTTTGAGAACTGGGCCGAGCCGCGCCGCCGGTTGGCTTTGCCACCGACTGGCGACCGGACCGGAGACCACTCCAGAGAGCCGACCATCGGCGTTGATTTTTTTTCTTTGGGAGGCAGAAAGGCGGATTTGACGGCGTTTCTTTTCACGGCCGAAACGGTCGATTTCGAAAAAAACGTCCGATTGCGGCATCGAACGATGACACATGACAACCGCCCAAAATGGCAATCAGCCGCAAACCCATATCATCAAGGATGTGGCTTTCCGGACGAACTTCGAACTTGGTCCGGAGAAAACAAAGAATCAGGGACCAAGCAAAGAAAGAAGGCGGGAACATGAGGAAAATCAATGGTGCAAAGAGATGCTTTGGAAAGATGTTAAAAAGGGCGAAAATCCTTTAGCAGCAAGGGGATAAAGAAAACCCGTCATCCCCGGAGAATGACCCGAGAGAGACGGGGGTTTGTCTTTTCTAAATGGTGGAGGCGGCGGGAATCGAACCCGCGTCCGAAGGCCTTCCGCTTAAGCTTCTACATGCTTAGCCACGGTTTTAACATTCGCTTTCGCGGGCTCCCCGTGTGCCGGATCCTCTGAAAGCTAGCCCTGACGGTTCTCGTTTTCTCGGCTTAGGGCGAAGCCTCGAAAACCAGCCTGAAGAGTCGACGCTCCTTTCGGTCGTACAGGCTTAGACCGAAGGAACGGCAGCCGGCTTAAGCGGCTGCAGCGTACGCATAGTCGTCTGCGTTTGCTTTAACCCCGACCTGAATACGGGCGGCCAGGACCCCCGGCATGCTTCTTAAGCTTCATGACCTCCGTCGAACCCTTTTCGCCCCCTCACTGCAAAATGCGCCGTGAGCGCTGGAGCGGGAAATACATTCAACATCGCTTGTCATCGACAGTACTGTTTTATAAGCGAGTTGATGAGCGCCGTCAAGCGGCAAAGGGGCGTGGAAGAGCTTGTAGGGAGCGATTTTTTTCAGTATGAACGGGGCTGTGGGAAATCAGAGCTCACATCATGGAAAAGAGGCGCGCGGCATGAATGGCTATGAAGAGATCATTCGAGGGTACTTGGACAAGGCATGGGCGCGATCGGAACATGTGCTTCAAAGAGCCGTGCCCGCTGTCTCGAAGGCTTCGGGCGCTTTGAGCTTTCAGGCCTTTGGGCGGCGATGTACCGTCGAACGGGAACGCGTCTTCTTTGACGGCATCGCGGATGTGGGGCCCAGGGCGGTTCTTACCGCCATTTACATGGCCCATGTGCCCGAACAGGCTGCGGCGCTGCATCCGCTAAAGGCCTTCAAGGAAATTCCCAACAGCGGCCCTTATCAAGCGGCATTTGCGGTCCATGCCGAACAGGTCTTGGTGCCGCATGTGCCAATGATCAAAAGGCACTTGGATAACCTTCTTCACATTTTTTCAGGACACCGAAACACAGATGCTCCATCAGGCGATTTTTCCTTTACCCTGTATCCTCTGCCGCGCCTTCCTCTGTACTACATCGTTCACGAGGCGGACGACGAATTTCCTGCAGCGGTAACATGTCTCTTCGGGGGTGGAGCTGCGTCCTACATGCCTCTCGATGCCCTGGCGGATGTGGCCGAATACACCGCCCAAGCGCTTCTGGAACACGGCGCGGCTATGGAGGCTCAGCGAGGCTGATGGTGCCTTTCGGGATTCGTGTCGTTCCAGGAAACATCACAGCATGCTCTTGGATTGACAGGCCTGCCGTGCTTTGCTAGGGAGGACGCGAATCTGGTGTTGTCATGAAAAAACGTTGACGCCCAGACTGCCCGGGGTTGTGAGCGCAGGCGAGGGCGATGGTTGACCTGAGGGAGCTGAAGATGACGCGACGAGAGTTTTTTAAGGGTATCCTCGGAGCGGGCCTCAGTTCGAGCATGGGCCTTCTGTGCGTCAATTCCGTTCTCGCCGCGCCGCTCATTCAAAGGTGTTCCGGTGTTCTCAGCTTCTACAACCTTCACACCCACGAACGGCTCACAGTGCGCTACATGAGCCAAAGCGGGCGGCTGGATCACCGAGCCCTGCGCCGTCTGGATTACCTTTTTCGGTGCCATTTTACCAACACCGTGCGCCCTGTAGACCGTCACCTTTACCTTTTGTTGGATGCGGTGCGCCAGCGTCTTGGAGCCACTGGGCGGCCTTATCTTTTGGTTTCCGGGTACCGATCCCCGACCTACAATGAACATCTTCGCCGTCAGGGCCGGGGGGTGGCAAAAAAAAGCTACCACATGAAAGCCAAGGCCGCGGATGTCTTCATCGAAGGGGTTTCCCTAGATGCTCTGGGATCCGCCGCTGCCGACTTCAAAGCCGGCGGTGTGGGGACCTACAGGGATTTCATCCACCTGGATGTGGGGCCCGTACGGTATTGGTAGCTTCCGAAGTGAACGGTTCCAGCTTTAAAGCCTTCACCAAAAGCTTGTCCCGGTCGTAAATGTCCCGCCGGAAGTGGACGGTGCCGTCTTCACTGACCCAGGCCGTGATATAAAGCAGATGGACCGTACAGGGCCTGAGCAGTGCAATGATGTGACGCTTGCCAGAGGCAATGTGCTTTTCCAAGGATTCCCGGGTCCATTTGGGATCGTCTTGAAGAACGAACAGGGCCAGGTCCAGCGGCTTTTCCAGTCGAATGCACCCGTGACTTAAAGCGCGGTGCGGTCGCTGAAAAAGATGCCGGTCCGGCGTGTCGTGGAGATAGACATTGAATCGGTTGGGCAGCACAAACTTGATGCGGCCTAGAGCGTTCCATGGACCCGGCAACTGTCTGATCCGCCACGGAAAGTTTTCCGGCCGTACGCGCTGCCAATCGATGACCCTGGGATCCACGCCGAGGGTTTGATCCCCAAAAGTGGCCAGCAATTCATAATGATGACGCTCCAGAAAGGTCGGATCCTTACGAATTTTTGGCAGCAATTCTTTCCCTACAATACTTTGAGGCACATTCCAGTAAGGATTCAGTTCCACGTAACGTATGACTTCGCTGAACACGGGCGTGGAAGTGGCGCTTCCTCCCACAATGACCCGCATTTTCAACACGCTGGCCCCATGCTCGTAGGCCGTCAGCGAATAGTCCGCCGTGTTGACCACAAGGTAACGGTCCCCCCAGGAGCGGGGAAGCCAGCGAAGGCGTTCCAGATTTGCCAGCATTTGCAAAAGGCGGTCCCGAGGGGACACGTTGAGGGCTTTTGTCGTTTGCTTGCCTACCACACCGTCCACGGCAAGCCCGTGGCGTTTTTGAAATCGCCGAACGGCCGCGAGCAGTTTCGCGTCATAGGTGTCGGAGCTCTTGTCGGACTGGTTGTCATAATCTCCAAGACGATACAATTGACGGCGTATGAGGGGCACTCGAGAATCCCTCTGGCCGGGTCGAAGGCTGGGGCCCTCAGGCACAACAGGCCAGGGCTCTTTCATGGAAGCCATTTTTCGCTGCGCAGCGACCGCGGCCACAAGGCGCCAGTAGTCTTCGTCCGGCGGCGCAAAACGGCGCAGGGTGCGACGAAGATCATGATGGATGAGAAATTCTTCCAACCCGGCGCGAAGATCCGCCCGGTGGGCCTGAGACACCCACAGAGGGTCCAGTGCCGACGGATCCACGCGACCCGATGACAGGTGAGAGAACAGAATCAGAAAGGCGTCGGTGAGAACCAGATCCAGGTGCGCCAAAAGGGTGGGTGAAACGGGGCGTTGGGCTTCCCGTGCGGCGTCCAGAATCGAAAGGAGGGCGGAAAGGCACGCCAGGTGGTAGTCTTCGGCATTGAGGCCATGGTTGGGGGCTTCCTCTCGAAGAAAACGCACCAGGTCCTTGGCCCACGGAGATGGCTTTGAGCCGTCCAGCCACGCCGGCGCATACCGGCGGTTCCGATAAAAATCGACCAGCTCTCGGGCCGAAGGAAGCTTTTGGCAGGCGGCATAAAGGGTGCCATCCGCTTCGGGGTGGCTCAAAATGAGCTCCAAGGCCCCTTCCACCGTAGACTCTTCTGCGTGAGCCCGCGGGCTGTTCCAGACAATAGCGCCGCAAAGGATCACCAGGGCCAGGGAAAGAATTTGATGAAACCGATTTTGTGCGAACCCTTTCAACATGATCACTGCAGGCACGCTCCCGGATTTGAGTGTTTCGCAAAAAGCCGAACAGGTTACTGTGCCTATTTGACACGATCGTGGGCCTTCTGCCAAGAGAGGATCGTGGCGTCGAAGGGGACAAAACTGCCCAGGCCGATACAAAAAAAAACATTTCACAATCTGATGGACATCTGCTAAGAGAATACGTGGCTATGGCCAAGGTCTTCAAGCGGAAAGGGACCGGCAGAGGTGTTGTGAAGGATTTTCACAAGAAGCGGGACACCCTGGAGTCATTAGTCTTGGTCACCCAGGTGGGGTTGACCATGGCGGGCAGCATTCTGTTTTGCCTCCTGGTCGGCTACTACTTGGATAAGTGGTTGGGCACGCGATACATTTTTCTCGTCATTTTTATTGTCCTGGGGATCGTTGGTGGGGCGGTAACGGTATACCGTCAGATTATGGGGCTTCCGAAGAAATGAATGTGGACCCGCGAAGTAGCGACCTTAGGACGTATTATGACTACCAAAGGCGCCTGACGCGCGTGACTTTTACCGGGGCGGTCGCGGTGGCCGTGGGACTGTATGGTCTGGGGTATGTGGCCGTAGCCAAGGGGTTGGTTTTAGGGTCTCTGTTTAGTGTCGTGAATTTTGTGATCATGTCCCGCGTTTTGCCTTATCAAATAAGGGCCGGCGGGACGAGAAAAAAGGCCACATCTGTGGCGATGTTGTCCTTTGTGTTGCGCATGGGCCTCTTTGCCATTCCATTGTTTGTAGCATTAAGGAATCAGCAGTTTCAGTTTTGGGCGGTTGTTTTGGGACTTCTCACTGTCCAGGTGGCCATCTTCATTGATCATGTCCTGTTGAAGCACTGCCTTGGGCTGCGGTCCACCTAGCCGGCTGCCAAAATGCTCTTGTGTCCGACCGCCCTGCGACAGCCGTGGCCCATGAGTTGTGGAGTGGTGAAGACGTACCGAGTGCGCCGTGATGCTGCACGTTCCGTGCTTTGTCGTTGTCCGGCAGGATTGGGTTTGTAGCGCTAGAGGGCCTGGGAGGTTAATCGGAGTCAAGTATGGAAGAACTCACCCACATATGGCAATGGACTCTGGAGCTGGCAGGTTATCGTCTGGTGTTCAATGCCATGACGATCGTTATGACCCTCATTATTATGGGTATTTTGATCCTTTTCGCTTTATTCGCCAGACGTAAGACACAATATATACCCAATCCTTGCCAAATGGTGGCTGAAATTTTTGTCCAGTCGTTTTGGGAACTGACGAAGGAAGCTCTGGATGAAGAGCTTGCCAAAAAATATTTCCCGCTTATCTGTTCACTTTTTATGTTCCTTCTGCTCTCCAACTGGATTGGTGTCGTCCCGCATATGAACGAGCCAACGAAGGATTTGAACACACCGCTTGGGTTGGGTATTATGGGTTTTTGTTTAGCCCACTACGCCGGAATTAAAACAAAAGGTTTCGTAAACTACGCCAAAGAGTATTTTCAACCCGTTTTCTTCATGATGCCACTCAATGTGATCGGTGAGTTGGCGAAGGTGGTATCTATCTCTTTTCGTCTTTACGGAAATATCATGGGAGGATCTATCATTATCCTTGTCGTCACACACTTAGTCTACGGTTTACTGATTCCTCCTTTCCTATATGCGTTTTTTGGGCTTTTTGTCGGAACAGTTCAAGCGTTCGTGTTCACGATGCTGACTCTTGTCTACATCTCGGTGCAGGTAAAGTGATCATGGCATGGGAACAGGTGGATTGGATCCGAGCGGCCGCTGGCCTTGGGGCAGGAATTTCTATTGGGTTTTCGGCAATCGGGGCTGCCCTTGGGGAAGGATATGCCGCGGGTAAAGCCAGCGAAATACTTTCGTACCGACCTAGGCTAGCCGACAAGATCTTGAAAACCATGCTGGTCGGCCAGGCTATCGCCGAAACCGCGGGCATTTTCGGATTAGTGGTTGCCATGCTCATGCTTTTCAGCTCCGTATCCGGCAAGCCGATACTAACGGCATGGGCTTATTTGGGTGCTGGTTTGGCGATTGGCTTGTCGGCGATCGGCTGCGGCATAGGGGCGGGCATGCCGGCTGGAGGGGCCTGTTTGGGCATAGGTCGGCAGCCGGAGGCTTCGGGCCCCATAACGACCTTGATGCTTGTGGGCTCTGGAGTTGCTCAGTCTACAGTCATTTATGGTTTACTTATTGCGCAGCTATTGCTTTACAAGCGGTTGCCGGAGGTGGCCACGTTCCCTCACATTTGCGCTCTTTTGGGTGCCGGTTTGGCCGTGGGGTTTGGAGGTAACGGGCCGGGCCTGGGAAAGGGTTTCGCGGCCGAGACAGCGGCGTATCAAATCGCCCGCAATCCCGAGAACGCGACCATCCTGATGCGAATCATGCTTGTTGGACAAGGTGTAGCGGAGTCCACCGGCGTCTATTCTTTGGTGGTGTCATTGTTGTTGATTATGATGGTCTAATTGGGAGGAGGTGTAGAGAGACATGGAAATTTCGGGAGTTGATTTCATTCGAGGAATGGCCTTTCTTGGCGCCGGTCTTGCCATGGGTTTGGGTGCCATTGGTCCGGGAATTGGAGAAGGTTTTGCCGCAGGAAAAGCCTGCGAAGCGATCGGGCGCCGTCCCGAAGAGGCGGGGCTTTTGACGCGGACCATGTTGGTGGGCCAGGCCGTGTCCGAATCGACCGGGATTTACTCTTTGGTTATCGCGCTGCTGCTTTTGTTTGTGGTGAAGTAAACGCGCCCCAGCCCGAACAACGAGTCAGCCATGATCAGCTTAAATGCAACGATTATCGTCCAAGTGACCTTGTTTCTCGTGCTGCTGTTCGTCTTGAACCGCCTCATGATTCAGCCAATCCATCGGCTTATTCTGGAACGGGAGCGGGTCATTGAGGAGAAGGAACGAGCGCTGGATGCTGCGGCGCGGGACCTGGAAGAGATGCTTGAGGCATACAAAAAGAGGCTTCGCACCGCGGAACAGGAAGCCCAAAGCGCACGTGCCGCGTTAAGGGCCAGAGCCGCGGAAGAAGCCCATCGAACCCTCATGGCGACCCAGGAAGAGATCGTGGCACTGCGCCAAAAGGTGCGGGCCGATGTGGAAGAAGAGCTGGTCAAGGCTCGAAAAGGGCTGAAAAAACTTGCGCAAGTGCTCTCTTACGAGATTTCCACCAAAGTCGTTGGACGGAAAATCTAGAGGGCTTGGAGTCTGAGCATGGTGCGAGCCTGGACAAGATGGTGGGGCTTGACGGTGATCGCTGTGGTGTGGGCCGAACAAGCCTACGCGGCCTCATCGACCATTTTCGGGATAGACAGAGCCCTATGGGATTTATCATGGCGATGGATCAATTTCGGCATTCTGGTCTTCTTTCTCATGAAGTACCTGAAAGGGCCGTTGGTCAACTTCGTCAAGGAACGCCGCGACGCCATTGCCGGCGTTTTTGACCAGCTGAAAGAAAAAGAGGAGTCCCTGGATCGCCGCCGCCGCGAACAGGAAGAGCTCCTGGCCCAGTTGGACGAAAAGATCGAGAGCATCAAGGCTTACTACCACGAGATCGGCCAGGAAGAAAAAGAGAAGATCCTCGCCCAAGCCGAACGCCTTCGACGACAGATTCTTGAAGAGGCCCAGCAGACGGCGGCGCGGGAATTTGAAGAGGCAAAAAAGAAGTTTCGTGCCGAGGTGGTGGAAAAAGCGGTCGCCTTAGCCGAAGAACGCATTCGCAAAAAAATCACCAAAAAGGACCAGCGCGCACTGGTGAACAACTACCTCACCCAACTGGAAGCTCTGCAAAGGACACCCGAGTCTGCCGGGCCATGAGGGCTTTGATGCACGAGGAGTGGTGGCGAGAGCGAAGAAAAGGGGGGCTGCGAAAGGCCCCCATTTTTTTGTATTCGGTAGCGTGGTGAAGATCGTCTTCTAGTGGAAAGGGTTGTGGAGCGGGCGGAATCTTAGCAGAGGGTTCACACAAACACCAGTGGAAGGCCGTAAGGGAGAAAGCGGGCGCGCAGCGCGGCACGCAGGCGCCGCAACGGATTGATGCGGTAGCTTCGGTAGGTTTTCTTAATGAACGAAGCTGCGGCCACCCAGGCCTCGTGGCCCGCTTGAAGGATTTGTTCGAACAGATGAAAGTCGGACCAGCGAATATGGGATACGTGAGGCCGAACGACCGTATCGGCATGCTGTAAGCGCAGCTTGTTCAAGGCCATGCGGGACGCCTCGCTGCTTCGCAGAGCATATTCGAGAGCGCAGCTGGGCAGGGGGTGCATGTCGGCCACTTCCGAGGACGTGTCCACGGCAAGCACGAAGTGAGCCCCGAGGCGCCGTGCGGGAAGGCATGGCACGTTGTCGATCCAGCCGCCGTCCACGAGCAGTCGGCCGCGGTAGCGCACAGGCGGACCCATGCCGGGAATGGAAGCGCTGGCCCCGAGGGCTTTGATGAGGGATCCGCTTGTCAAAACCACTTCGTCGCCCGTGAGGATGTCCAGCGTCACGGCGCCGAAGGGTGTGGGAAGGTCCTCGATGCGGATGTCCGGAACGAGGCCCGTAAGGAGTTTCCAATAATCGTCTTCAGGAATGAGGCTGGATCGCGTCACGAGGCGCGTGTAAAGATAACTCTTTCGAAGCTGCTGGGCAAATCGGTCAAAGAGCGACGAGGCGGAGGGCAGGGCGCTGTTTTCATCCACAGCCAAAGATAGGGTCTCGCGAAAGATAGCACTGTGGACGAAAGTGTGGATTTTTTCCTCGACGATGGCCACCGAGCCGTGATGGGCGTAGAGGGCGCCGATGATGGCGCCCATGCTGGTGCCGAGGATCATGTGGACGGGGAAGGTTTCGCCGTCCAGGTGGCGAAGAACACCAAGGTGTGCAATGCCCCTGGCGGCTCCTCCGCTGAGGACCAAAGCGGTTTTCAGCATGTCATAATCCCTCCTTCATGCGTAGCGCGGCTCGGTTGTGGCCCTTTCGGGCTCTGGTGCCAAGAAGATATGCCTTGAAAAAGGGCTCGTGCGCAAGGAGATTGCGTGGTGATGGCTTCGATGGAGCACGTTCGCATCGACTGTGAAACGCATCGGCTGGAAGCCGTGGTGCAATGGGGATCCTCAAAAGACGGGGCTCTCATCGGCCACCCTCACCCGTTGTACGGCGGCTCCATGGACAACAATGTGGTCTTGGCCTTGGAAGCAGCCTACCGGGATCGGGAATGGACGACCGTGCGGTTCAATTTCCGCGGCGTAGGGGCGAGCACGGGCACTTACGGACATGGGGACGGAGAAGCAAAGGACATGGTGTGTGTCCAGCAATGGCTCAAGGATCTTGGCGTTCAAAGTGTTCACCTGGCCGGGTATTCCTTTGGCGCATGGGTGGCGCTAAAGGCCTGCCGCCTGGGTATGACGCCGCACAGTCTTGCTCTCGTGTCTCCCCCGATCAATTTTTTGGATTTTACCGACCTTTCGATCCCCTCGTGTCCCACCTGGGTCATGGTCGGAGATACAGATGCTTTTGCAGAAGCGCACCGCGTTGACGCGTGGGCGCATGCCCACAGAGCGCAAGGAAACTCCGTTCATGTGGACCTGTGCCCCAACGCCGACCACTTTTATTGGGGTCGAGAACAGGAAATACGTCGGTGTCTGGGACTTTTTCTGGACTCTCTCACGGGATCGGCAAGGAACCCGTGAATGAGGGCGTTCAGGGTGGCAGGACATTCGGCGTGAATGGCGTGACCCGCCCCTTCCAGTTCCACGAGAAGAGCGTTGGGGAGTAGCGTCGACAGAAGATGCGCATTGGCCGGGGGGACCAGAACGTCTTCTGTGCCCGTCACCACAAGGGTGGGAATGAAAAGGTCCGGCAGCCGATGGGAGGCGTCGAAGTGTTGAATGGCGGCCAGTTGGCTGGAAAAGGCCTCTTGAGGCTGCCAAGGCGCCTGTGTTTGCACAGCTTTGTAGGTCTCAACGGCCTCTTGACAATGCTGCAAGGCCTCAGGACTGAAGAAAAAGGGAAGGTTTTTGGTCACGATCTCTTCCTGGCTGAGCCCCTGGTTGTCCGTGAAGCGTTCAAGAACCTGAGAAGACGGAGAGACTTTGCGCGGGCCTCCGGGGTGCGTGCAGCCCAGGACCAGCGCTTCAAAGCGTTCTGGAGCTGCCAGGGCTGTTTCCTGCGCAATCATGCCCCCCATGGAAAGGCCGACCATAAAGCATCGGTCGATGCCCAGATGATCCAGCAGGGCGAGGGTGTCATGGGCGAAGTCTTTCATGGCATAGGGCCCTGGGGGCATGGAGGAGCGGCCGGCGCCTCGATTGTCAAAGACGATGGTGCGGTAATGGCGACGAAAGTAAGGAATCTGTCCATACCAGGACCAGGTGCCGCCGCCGAGGCCGCTTACGAAAAGAAGGTTCGGACCGTTTCCATGGACTTCGTAGTAAAGTTGCACGGAAGGGGTGTTGAGCAGGGGCATGGTGGCGTCTCCTTTCCTTTGCGCTAACCTTTCAACATCTCTCGGAGTTTCATTTGCCGTTTGCGCACTTGAGGCGCTTTAGTGTATGAAAGCTCCATTTTGGAACGATCCGATGCACCTACAATGGTTGGGGGCACCATGAACGACGGGCTGCAGACCGACTGCTTTTCCCATGTTTTGCGGTTTCAGGCAACCCATTCATTCGGTTTTCACGATGAGGAGAGGCCTATGACGGCACGGTTCACCCTGCTCAAAGACGTGATCGTTATGGATCGTCACACAGGGCTCATGTGGCAACGGGAAGCGTCCCTCGACCGGCTCATGTGGCCTGAAGGATTTGCCTACATTGAACAGCTCAACCGAAGCGGGTGGGGTGGATTTGACGACTGGCGATATCCAACGCAAGAGGAATTGGCCACGTTGCTAATGGCAGAGGAAAATCCCTCCACTGGTCTCTACATCGACCCCGTCTTTGGAGATCAGCGCTGCGTGTGGAGCTGCACGGAGGTGGGCCACCATAAGTCGGTTTATGCCGATTTTTATTACGGCGATTTCTATGTGGTGGAACAAAAATACGCCAACCATTTTGTTCGAGCCGTTCGGGGGCAAAGGCAGTAGACTTTTTTCATCAGGGGCGTTTTAACCCTCAGGCCGTAGCGGGAGTGCACAAGGGGCGTGAGTTCACGAGATGCTTCGGGCTTTGGCGGCACGAAGGGACCGTCGGTTCAGGCGATCCAAGCGCCTTTGGAGGTGGCCTTGGTGGAGCCGGAAATACCTCCCAACACCGGCAATGTGGCGCGCACGTGTGCCGCCGTCCATGTGCCCCTTCATCTGGTGGAACCTTTGGGTTTTCGCCTCACCGACCGATATTTGAAAAGAGCGGGACTCGACTATTGGCCCTACGTGAACGTGACCGTTCACCGTTCGCTGCAGCATTTCCTTCGCCACATGGAGGGGCGAAGGCTTCTTTTCTTTTCCAAAAAGGCATCCCTGGACTACGATGCATTCGTCTATATGCCAGGGGATTGTCTTGTGTTCGGTTCCGAAACGCAAGGTTTACCGGCGTGGCTTCTTGAAGCCCATGCCGACAGGGCGCTGAGGATTCCCATGGATAGTGCCCATGTGCGCAGCCTCAATCTTGCCACGGCGGTGGGCATCGCGCTCTTTGAAGCACGAAGACAAATCAAAGGACAGCTGGCGCCAAGTCGGCCACAGGCGGCGCTATCCCTATAATTGGGTCTCTCACCCGGAACGCGGTCGTCAGACCGTAAAGCAAAGGGATTCCATGGAGATGCTGCCCAGAGAAAGCCTTGTGGTGAAAATGATCGAACTGTGTCCTGAAATCGAGGAAATGGCCCTTTATACCGTGGTGGTGGGCCGAGGGACCCATTACTGAGTGGTTTTTTTTGAGAGCAGGGACTGCTCGAAAAAAGATCCTCCTTTAAGTTCTTTCGTCATTGCCAAATCTTCCGCTCACAATACGTCCATGTGGGAGCGCGACCTCAGGCGTGCCATTCGAGAAGCGGAAAGGAAGCTGGGCGAAGGCAAACCCACGCCCACCTCCACTTCATCCCTGCGACTGTGTCGAACATCTGGAGTAAAAGAAAGTGGCGGAAATCGAATGGAAAGGCATCATTTGGAGAGCTGCTCATGGTGATCTGACCATTAAGGATCTCCTGACCATTCTCAAGGGGCACGGTCCCCTGGAAGTGCTTCGGTTTCGCAAACCTGGAGCCTTTTGGGGAGAGTTGAGTGTATCCTTGTCCTCTCGCGGCACCAAAGAGATCACTATTTACCATCTGGAAGTGGAAGGCCCAAAACGACGCGGCAAAGGGCGACAGGCGCTGTTGTCTCTGAAGAGGATTTTTGGCGGCGAGGTGTTCGTGGAAGACCCCGGGCGCGTCATTAGGGTGACCAATGCAGACCAGGCCAGTCTACCTTTCTGGATCAAGATGTATCTGGAGGGCATTATTAACGCTTTGGAAAGTGAACACGTGAGCCTGACGTCCGAGTCACCTCGAGAAGAAGCGGAGCGGCTGTTGCGCGAGATGACGCGGAATTCCAACGCGATTCAGGACAATGCCAAAAATGCGGGCGAGGGAAAAAGTCATACCGCTAAAGGTAGCCGCTGAAAAGTGCCGAAACCTTAGGGATCAAGGCCTGCGAGTCGTTTTCACCAACGGATGCTTTGATCTGCTTCATATAGGACATCTTCGCTACCTGGAAGAAGCTCGCGCCCTGGGCGATTATCTGGTGGTCGCCGTGAACAGTGACGCGTCCGTGCGGTGCATCAAAGGACCTCATCGGCCCGTGGTAGACGAAAAGGCGCGATCGGAACTGGTGGCGGGCTTGCACTGCGTGGACTGCGTGGTGCTCTTTGATGCTCCGGATCCTCTGGCCGTGATTCAGACCCTCAACCCCCATGTGCTGGTCAAGGGAGCGGACTGGCCGGTGGATCGCATCGTGGGGGCCGATTGGGTCATGCGCCGGGGAGGCTCGGTGGTGCGCATTCCTGTCCTGAAAGGCTATTCCACGTCGGGGCTCATTGAAAAAATTCTGGGGCAAGTCTCTTCCTCGTCAACGCGTTTTTGAGACGAAGCCTGAACGCCGAAAAGACGTGAAACCTGAACCGCTGACCCTTTCATGAACCTCTCCTCCATCATTGAAGCCAAAAACCTTACACGGGTTTATCCTTTGGGCCCTGTGGGCGTCGTGGCACTCAAGGACGTGACCTTTACGGTATCTTCCGGTGAATTTGTGCTCCTCAAGGGCAACAGCGGCTCCGGTAAGAGCACCCTTTTGGCCCTGTTAGGTGGCTTGGATCGGCCCACGTCTGGACAGCTTCATGTGGCCGGGATTGATGTGGTGGCTTTGAGTGAACGGGGACTCACCCAATATCGGCGCCGAGTGGTGGGAATTGTGTTCCAGAGTTTTCATCTGTTACCCACCTTGACGGTTTTGGAAAACGTCTGTCTGCCGGCGCTCCTTGCCGGAGCCTCCTACGAGGCCACCCGGGCCAAGGCCCTGCATTGGCTTCAATGGCTGGACATGCAGGATCGGCTGCATCACCTGCCCGGGGAACTTTCGGGGGGTGAGGCGCAACGCACGGCCATTGCTCGCGCCCTTATCAATGATCCTTTCGTGATTCTCGCCGATGAACCCACAGGCAATCTGGATAGTCGCAACGGGGCTCGCGTCGTGGATATTTTGGGTTCATTGCATCGCGATCACGGCCGCACCATTATCATGGCCACGCACAGCTCCATCGCCGATGATGTGGCCACGCGGCAACTGTGTCTACAAGATGGGACCATCGTGAACGATCAATGTCTTTCTTCCTAGGATTGCGCATTTACGGCTGGTTTTCTCTGCGCTACGCTCGGCGGCATCTGTGGCGCACTGCGGCGGTGATTGTGGGTCTGAGTCTAGGGGCCGGCATCTTTGTGGCGGTGCGCTTTGCCACGACCACGTCGGTGCGTTCTTTTGAACGAAGCATGGGCGCCGTGTCGGGAAGGGCTGACTTTGTGGTGACCCGCCCGGGGGAAGGCGTCCCGTCTCACCTGGTGCGCGACCTGTTGTCAATGCGGCACATCGAAACCGCCTCTCCCATTCTATCTCTTATGGTTCGCGTCCAGTCGACACATCGAGGGGCCGAGGGCGCCGCCGTGGCGCGCTGGGTGGGTCTAGACCCCATTTTGGATCGCCCCTTGAGGCCCTGGGCGGTGCAGCGTCTCGAAAAGCCGGAAGAGACGCAGAGGTGGATGCGCCTCATGAGCGATCCCGATACGGTTTTTGTCGGATCGACCCTGGCTCGCGCCTTACGCCTAGAGGCCGGATCGGCCATCACGGTCCACTATCAGGACCGCCGCAGGACCCTCAAGGTCTTGGGGATTCTCAAGGATGAAGGCCTGGGATTGGCTCATGGGGGCCTCATGCTGATTTCGGATGTGGCGACGGTTCAGGAATTCCTCGGGCAGTTTGAACGCGTGGATCGTGTGGAAGGAGTTTTTGTCGAAGGTGGAAGCGAAACGGGGTACCAGGAACTGGAAAACCTTTTAGGTTCGAGCTACGCCTTGGATCGGGTCGTGGATCGGACACGATCATCGCGGTCCATGGTGGCGGCCTACGAACAAAACCTCTCGGTCCTCAGTTTTGTGTCCCTTTTTGTGGGCATGTTTCTGGTCTACAGCCTCACGGCTTTCAACAGTGTTTCTCGACGACGCGAAGTGGCCGTGATGCGATCACTGGGCGCGTCGGCCCGTTTCGTTTTTTTTGTCTTTATCTTGGATGGGCTGGTCTTAGGCCTGCTGGGCTGGGCCATAGGGATTCCGGTGAGCTTGGCCTTTTCCAGGGACTTGCTGCAAGCGGTAAGCGCGACGGTCACCCTGCTTTTTGCGCGCGTGGACGTCAGCACGGTGTCTTTAAACTTCTGGGACGTGGCGGTCTCCGTGGTGCTCACCACCGGGGTTGCGGCCTTGGCAGCTTGGCAGCCGGCTCACTCCATGATGAGGGTGCCTCCACAGGAAGCCATTCGCCCTCGCAGTGCGGGAGCGGAATCGGAAACAAAAGTTCGACGCCTGACCATGGCGGGCCTTGGTCTGCTCGCCACGGTCTTGCCTCTTTGCATGATGCCGCCCCTACAGGGGGTTCCCGTGGCGGGGTATGCGGCGGTTTTTTTTCTCTTTTGCGGCTTTTCCCTTCTCGCTCCAGGAGTGCTCAAGCGCCTTTCCAAGCTGCCTTCCCCTCTCGTGCGGCGCCTGGGCGGTGAGCCGTGCGTGCTGGCACTCAGGCAGCTGGAAAGGGCCGGCGCGCGCGTGGCCCTCTCCGTCGGCGCCCTCATCACCGCCGTAGGACTTTTTACGGCTCTGGTCATCATGATTTCCAGCTTTCGAAAGACGGTGGAAGCCTGGGTGTATCAGACGGTGAGCGGGGATCTTTTTGTGCGTCCCATGATGGCCGACATGAACGGCTATAGGGATCCGCTGCCGGCGCACCTGGTTCATTTTCTTCGAAACATTCCCGATGTCGATGTGGTGGCCTATCGAAGAATCGCCATGAGTTACCGTGGTGTGGACTGCGCCCTGGAAGGGATCGACTTGGATCGGCTGCAGCGCCATGGAGGGTTTCTTTTTCTCAAAGGGAATCCTCAGGACGCCTACGACGCCATGAAGGCCGGAGATGGCGTGATAGTGAGTGAAGTCTTTTCCAATCGAACGGGATTTGGCGTAGGTGATCGCATGGCATTGAGCGTTCTGGGTGTTCCCATGGAATTCCGCGTGGTCGGCGTGTACCGGGACTACCGAACCCAAAGCGCCGTCATCTACACGGACCTCAGGGTGCTGCACAATCGAACGAAGGACAGGGCATGGAGCGGCGCGCGGCTGTTTTTCCCCGGATCGGAAGAGGCCAAAGTCCAGCGTGCTCTCGAAATTCGGGACGAAATCCTTACGCGTTTCGGTGCCCGTGACGCCCCGGACGTCATGGTGGGAAAAAGCCTTCGGCGAGACATCCTTCAGGTTTTTGACCAAACTTTTGCCGTGACCACGGTCCTTTTGGTCATGGCCCTCATGGTGGCCAGCCTGGGCATGATGACTACCTTGACCATCATGGTCCTGGAACGCTCGGTGTTCTTGAACACCCTCATCGCCGTCGGATCCTCCCCGGGCCAGGTGCGCCGCATGCTGCTTTGGGAAGCCCTGTTCATGGCCGTGGCGGGGCTCGTTTTGGGCGTTGCCTGCGGGTTTGTCCTGTCCACGATTCTCATTGAGGTGATCAACGCCCAGTCCTTCGGCTGGACCTTTCTATACCACGTGGCCTGGAACCAACTCGGGGTGGCTTTGCCCCTCATTGCGGCGGCGTCGCTCGTGGCCACCGTGCCGGCACAGCGCTTGGCTTTTCGTGACAGCCCGGTTGTGCTCCTTCGAGAGGACGACCATTGAGTGCTGCAAAACAAGGCCATCGTCCTCAGTGCGCACAAAGCACGCCTTGCCGAAGTCTAGGTAGAACTTTTTGACCGGACCTTTTCGTGAAAAATCCGCCACAAAATTTTCATGGGCCCATGGAAAATTTTTGAGTTTGAAGGACATGCAAAAGCGCCTGCAAGGCGTCCTCGTGGTTGAGGCCGTCCAGGAGAAGGTGAGCCTGAGCGTGGAGCGCATAGAGGGGCTGGCGCTCTTCGTAAAGTCCTTGAAGCGACTGGCCTGGGGCTCGAACCACTCCCCGAGCGTCCAGATCCCCCAAGCGCTGTTCCAGAAAAGGCAAGGACAGGTCAAGCCATACGATGAATCCACGGGCGCGAAGGTGTTCCATGGCTTTTGCGCTGTAAACCACACTGCCTCCCGTGGCGATAACGGTGCCGAAGACGGTGAGGGAACACACGGCGGCTTCTTCAATGGCTCGAAAGCCCGCCAGGCCTTTTTCGCGAATGATTTCCTGGAGGCGTTTTCCGTGAGCGGCTTGAATGATGAGATCCGTATCCACGAAAGGGGCAGCCAACTGCTTGGCCGCCAGGACACCCAGAGTGCTCTTGCCCACACCGGGCATACCGATGAGCACGAGGTTGGGGGCATAGCATGACGATTCACCGGGCACACGACCCAGCATCGAGCCGCCATGAGGGTTGCCGATGGTCATGGTAATTCCTTGATGTCGTGAGCCAAAGGGAACGGTTGAACGGTTTCGTACATGGCCCAGCGAAGCTGTCGCATGTCCTGAAGAACGGTCAAGATACGCCGTTGAAACCGAGGAGGTTCCATGGAAAAGAGCTGCATGTGAGCTTCACAGAAAAACCATGTGCACACATAGGGTCGAAGATACCGAGGTAGGGCGCAGCCCATGGCAGTGAGGTATCGGCACGGATCCCCGTCGTGGCGGCGGGTTTGCCCCAAAGGCAGAGCGTCGTGCAAACCCCAAAGGAAAAGCAGATCCGTGACGTTGTAGGCGACACGCAAGGCCGTGCAGCACACATCGGCGCAATGCGAGCACGTCTGGGCACAGTAGCGGGACATGAAGGCATCCAGGGCTTCAATGGCTTGAAGCGCCCGATGAGCCAAGGATCGAAGTTCCGCGAAGGCTTTGGCCTGAAGATGGGCGTCCAGGTATTGGAAAAATCCCCGCCAGTGGGCGTCGGCCACGACAGCCCACGGCGACCGAAAGGTAGAGGGCAAGCTCATTCTGTTATGTCACAAAATCATGCTCAAGTTCTCGAACCACCAAAACGGGGCACGGAGCCTTCAGCACCACGGTGTTGGCCACACTGCCGATCACAGTGCTCATGAGGGCGGAACGACCGTGCGTGCCCACTATGATGAGATCGATGGTGTTTTCCTTAGCATAATTAATGACTTCTTCTGAAGGACGGCCTTTGCGGATTTCAAAGTGAATTTCGGGAACCCCTTCCTGCCATTCCATAGGCAGCAGTTGATGAAGTTCTTGTTCTCGATCCTGGATCATCTTGCGCATGGCCTCCACGAAATCCCCCTTGTACCCCTTCACGCTCAGCTCGTGGACGGCATCGATGATCCTTTGATTGATCACGTGCATGATGGTCAAGGAAGCTTGTCTGTCCCGAGCGATTTCCACTCCGTAGCGAATCGCTTTTTGGGAAAATTCGGAAAAGTCCACGGGAACCAGAATTTTCTTCAGTTGAATCATGGCAGACTCCTCGTTTCCATTGGTTCGTCAAGCCACGCGGCGTTCACGGGGCATGGCTCGCAACGTGGTTTTTTTCGGCAATAAAGATGCCCGACACGCACGAGCAGAGCGTGAAATTCTTGGAAAAGATACACATCGGCAGGCAGAGCGTCCATAAAATAGTGCCGTAGCGCTTCGTAGCCGATGGTGGAGGGCACCAGGCCGTGGTTGGCGAGGATGCGCCGAGTATAGGCATCCACGACAAAGCTCGGTTGGTGGGCGGCGTAGAGAATGATGCTGTCGGCAGTTTCAGGGCCAATTCCGGGAATACCGAGAAGTTCTTGCCTCAACGCAGCCATGTCCTGAGCGAGAAAGGCCGAGAGGTTTCCTGCGTGATGCGATTGAAGATGTCGGCAAAAGGCCAGCAGGTAACGGGCCTTTTGATTAAAGAAGCCCGAGGGTCTCAAGCACTCGCGCAGGTTTTCTGGGTCTGTGGAGAGGATCTTTTGAGGGTTGAGAAGGTCCTTGGCTTTGAGGCGTTCGATGGCGAGGGTCACATTGTTCCACGCGGTGTTTTGCGTAAGAATGGCGCCCACGATGACTTCAAAGGCCGTGTCGGCAGGCCACCAGCCTTGAGGACCAAAGGCGGCGAGAAGGGTTTCAAAGAGACGGCGCAAGATAAGGGCAGGCTGTGGCCTCATTACGGCAAGTTCACTCCATGAATGGACGCCCCGCATGCCGAGCAGGCTCCTTTGAGGATTCCCTGAGGCTTAGTGGAAAAGCCGTAACGCTTCATAAGCAGAGCGCCGCATTGAGGGCAGTAGGTGTTTTCGCCTTCATCCCCCGGCACGTTACCCGTGTACACATAGTGCAGGCCCGCTTTGAGGCCGATCTCTCGAGCTTGGCGCAGCGTGGTCAGGGGTGTGGATGGCCGGTCGGTCAACCGATAGGTGGGATGAAATCGGCTCACGTGCCAAGGCGTTTCCGGTCCCAGGTCAACAAGAAACTCGGCGAGTTCCTTGAGTTCTTTCGGGTCATCGTTGAGGCCGGGAATGAGCAGCGTGGTCACTTCGAGCCAGATGCCCAAGCGTTTCATGCCTCGCAGTGTCTCCAAGACCGGTTCTAGGCGCGCACCGCACTGCTCCTTGTAGAACCGATCGCGAAAGGCTTTCAAATCCACATTGGCGGCATCGAGAAAGGTTTCGGCCGCTTTCTGTAGCACCTCCGGCGTCATGTAACCGTTGGAAACGAAGACATTCTTCAACCCCTTTTTCCTTGCTTCGATCCCCACATCCATGGCGAATTCCATAAAGATGGTGGGTTCCGTATAGGTATAGCTGATACTGGTGCATCGTGTTTTTAAAGCGTCCTGCACCACGGCGTGCACCGAAAGATCCCGGCCCAGGATGGCTCCTTGATCTCGAGGGGCCTGGGAGATGTCCGCATTTTGGCAAAACAGGCATCGAAAGTTGCACCCCACTGTGGCAATGGAATAGCTCAGACTCCCAGGATGAAAATGAAAAAGGGGTTTCTTCTCGATGGGGTCCACATTGGTGGCGATCAGTTTTCCATAGACTAAGGAGTAAAGGCGGCCATCGTGGTTGTGGCGCACGCCGCACATGCCGGTTTTGTCCGGCTTGATCAGGCATCGGTGCGCGCACAGAGAGCATCGTACGGCCTTGGCTTCTTCCGAAGTGTAAAAGCGCGCTTCATGCATAGCCGCTTACCTCATCCTATTGACCTATTCCCGGCGAGGTATGGGTGACGTGCCCGGCGCAGCCTAGGCCTGGAGCATCAGATGGAGTGGAACGACCGCCTTGGCCGTGAAGACGCCAGCAGGATCGAGCTGTGCCCGAAGGGCCGATTCCCACCACAGGCTCCATGAGCGGTTCCTGAACCGGCCTGTGCACGGATCGAAGATCCACGCGCATGGCCAAGAAATGCCCAAAGGGCTGGTACTGAAACAAAGGATGGTCTTCCAGCATCTCCACCTGTCTTGTGAGCCACAAAGGGAAGACGAGACACGTTCTCCAGTGGCACACCGGTGAACCGTAGAGGACGTCTTGGAGCAGGCGTTTGAGAGAAAGCACTGAAAGAAAAGCCGCATGGCGGTACACAGAGGGCTTCCACAGGAATTCCATGCGGCGGTAACAGCCGGTGAGGGACCATTTGTTGAGGGTGCCGATGAGAACGTGGCGGCGCGCCACGCGGCACGCCTCGGCCAGGGCGGCCCGGGGGTTTTCCACGAATTCCAGCGTGGTGATCAAAGTGACGGTATCAAATTCGTTGTCGCTGAATGGCAGATCTTCGGCAAATCCGTGATGGACTTCGATGCGTTCCGGCAGATTTCTCTGGGCGTGGCGCACCAGCTCCCAAGAAGGCTCCACACCGGTGACCGCATGCCCGAGGTGCGCGAGCCAACGAAGTGTCAATCCCGTGGCGCATCCGACGTCCAGAACCCGCTGAGGGCCAGGTGGGTTCCAGAGGCGTTGGAGCAGATGACGTTCTAGGCGCAGGACCGTGCGCCCGGGTTCTGTCATGGCCCACTGCTCCATCCTCTGGGCATCTTCCAGACGAAAGATGTATCCCATGAACCCTCCCTAATGGGACAATATCGCCCCTGTGGCGCCACTGGTGACCATTTTGGCGTAACGCGCCAAATATCCATGTTGAATGCGCGGCGGCATTGGGCGCCACGCCGCTCGGCGCGCCTTTAGCGTGGCCTCGTCCACGAGAAGCTCCAATTTCTTGGCCGGAATATCGATGGCAATGCGATCGCCTTCTTCCACTAAAGCGATGGGCCCTCCCGCCGCCGCTTCCGGACTGACGTGGCCGATGGCAGCTCCTTGCGTGCCGCCGCTGAACCGGCCATCGGTGATGAGCGCCACGTCTTTGCCTAGGTTCATGCCGATGATGGCCGCCGTGGGGGTGAGCATTTCCTGCATGCCGGGACCTCCCTTGGGGCCTTCGTAACGTATGACCACCACGTCTCCGGGCTGAATGGCCCCGGAAAGAATGGCATTAGCCGCGTCCTGTTCGCTTTCAAAAACCCGCGCCCGTCCGGTTCGCTGCAGCATTTCCGGAGCCACGGCACTTTGCTTGACCACGGCACCTTGAGGGGCCAAGTTGCCGTACAGAATGGCGATACCTCCCTGAGCGTGGTAAGGATTGTCCACGGGCCGAATGACATTGTGGTCCACCTGCTTGACGGATTCCAGATTCTTGCCCACAGAGAAACCCGTCACGGTTTGCGCATCCAAATGGATGGCGCCGATCTTGGCCAGTTCTTTCATGACCCCCTGAACGCCGCCCGCAGCGTTCAGATCCTCCAGAAAATGGGGACCGCCAGGGCGCAGGGAACACAGGTGCGGTGTCTTGGCACTGATGGTGTTGAACAAGTCCAGGTCCAGTGTGAAGCCAGCTTCATGGGCAATGGCCGGAACATGCAGCACCGTATTAGTGGAGCACCCCAGAGCCATATCCACGGCAATGGCGTTTTCAAAGGAGGCCATGGTGATCATGTCTCGTGGTCGTATGCTGTGGCGCACCAGGTCCATAATGCGCATACCCGCCGTTTTGGCCAAGCGATAACGGGCGGCGGATACGGCGGGAATGGTGCCGTTTCCAGGAAGGGCCAGACCCAAAGCCTCACTCAAACAGTTCATGGAGTTGGCGGTGAACATACCGGCACAGGAACCACAGCCGGGACAGGCGTAGTCCTCCAGTTCCTCCAAATCCTGCTCGCCAATGATTCCTGCCTTCAGCGCACCGACACCTTCAAAAACTGAAATTAAATCGACGGGACGCTGGCCGACTCGGCCCGCCAACATGGGCCCGCCGCTGACCACAATGCACGGAAGGTTTAAACGAAACGCGGCCATAATCATGCCGGGAATGATCTTGTCGCAATTGGGAATGAACACCAGCCCGTCAAAGGGATGGGCCATGGCCATGACTTCCACGGAATCGGCGATGAGTTCCCGGCTCGCCAGGCTGTAGCGCATGCCGTCATGATTCATGGCAATGCCGTCGCAGATCCCGATGGTGGAAAACTCAATAGGTGTGCCTCCGGCCATGCGCACGCCAGCCTTCACGGCTTGTGTTATCTTGTCCAGATGAATGTGGCCCGGAATGATTTCATTGAACGAATTGACAATCCCGATGAGAGGCCGCTCAATTTCTTCTCGCGTGTAACCCATGGCTTTAAAAAGGGACCGATGAGGAGCTTTTTCGGGGCCTTTTTTCATGAGGTCGCTGCGCATCGTGGTTTCTCCTCTCTGGGCATCAGGCTCTTTGCGCATTGGCCGTCCGGTGCGGCGCATGGCATGCGCACAAATCCATTCCGTTTCAGTGGCAGATGATGGGCTGAAAAGGTTACTGTAGCCCTTCAGGATTTGGCAAGGGAAAAGGCGTCCGACCCCACTCGACTTTTTTAAAATCATGACGAAACAGCACTCACAAAGATCTTCGCACTGCGCCCATCTGCGGCGCGCATTGAATGCCATGGATCAGCCTTCCACTGACGGCGCTAAGGCGTCTTTTTTGGTGAGCAAAAGTGCGGCGGGAAGAGGCCTCAAGGTGGCCAATTCGGGTCGTGCCGGTGAGGAAATCTTTGAAAGCGACCCTTCTTTTCGCCATGTGCCCAGGATCGTCCAGGTGGCCAAACCCTTTACGGCCATTGAATCCCTGGCGCGGGCCTAGGGGAACGCGCGCTTCGCCAGGTGGCGTCACCCAAATACGCGGGAATTTTAAGATATGGTGAAAGTTTTGGAGCGGCGTACAGACTGTGGCGCGCCGTCTTTAGGCCCTGGGAACGGCCTCGGCTCAAGGATTCGGACAGGCGCAGCAAGGATGGGAAAGGCTTGAAACCGCGAAAGCTCTGAATCGAACCGTCCAGGACGAGGTCGATCCTTTGTGCGCCGTCTCCGCGCTGGAAGTCATTTAGACCGTGCGCAAGATGCTTCTTCGAGAGACAGGGATTGGGCCAAGACGGCTTGCAACGTTGAAATTCGGGTTCCCCTCGTGGGCGTGACCTTTCTTAAAACCGTAGCCTCGGTGGTTCCAGCCAAAGCTTGGTACGACAAGCATCTTACGGCCCGCTGCGCCTGGAAAGGCAATCCCTCCGAAGCCTTGATGCATCGCGCCAAAACGGGTTTTTCGTGCCCATAGCCGAGTGGTTTCTTTCGACCGCGGGAGCCGTGGGAAGCTGGCGCCGCGCGTGGTTCAAAGAAGTCTACGGAACCTTTATGGCACAGCCTACTGCTCCTAAAAGGGAAAAGACCGGGAATGGCGCTTTCCATGCGGCTATGACGGAACTGGTTGCAAGTGTTCATGGGAAAGGTAAAAGTCCTGCGACGATGGCTTGACAAAATGCTTCATGATCATATATCAGATGCATTGCCAAGTCACTTTGTCCAGCCCACCCACGAAGGAGGAAGGTGTCGTGGAGGTCGAAAACACAAAAGCCCTGTATCCCATAGGGATCGTGGCCGAGCTACTCAACATTCATCCAAGAACGTTGCGCATTTACGAGCAGGAAGGTCTGATCAAGCCGGCCCGCCGTGGCGGCAAACGCTTTTACTCCAATAATGACCTGCAGTGGCTCAAGTGTCTGCGCCGCCTGCTCAATGAAGATGGACTGAACATTGCCGGAGTCAAAAAGCTCTTGACCGTGGCTCCATGCTGGGAGATTCGAGGTTGTGAGGAGTTTGTGCGCAAGAGCTGTCCGGCGATTTTGAATTTTCCCGTGCCCTGCTGGGATTTGGTACCTCGTGCCTGCAAAGAAAAAGGGCTCGTGTGCACCGAATGTGAGGTCTATCTCAAGAAAAAGAACCATGTGATGATGCAGCGCTGCATGGAAGAAAAGGTCCAGGACTCCACAGCATGAGTGCCTCTTCCGTGACCAGCACGCTCTTTGGGCCGGTGCCGTCCCGTCGGCTCGGGCGTTCCTTGGGCATCGATGTCATTCCCCCTAAGACGTGCACCTTGGATTGCCTTTATTGCGAGTCTGGCCCCACGACGCATCTGAAGCTGCACCGCAAGGCCTTTGTCCCACCGGATGGCGTGCTGGTGGAGTTGCAGGATTTCTTGAAAAGGTCTTCCAATTCAGTGGATGCGCTCACGTTTTCTTCCGCCGGGGAACCCACGCTGTACGAACCTCTCGGTGACCTTATTCCGGCCATCAAAGCTCTGTGCCGTTCCATTCCTGTGGTGGTCCTAACCAACGGAACCTTATTGTGGGACGCAGCGGTGCGCCGAGCTCTGATGGGCGCAGACCGCGTGGTGCCCTCTTTGGATGCTGCGCACCCTGAGGTTTTTGCGCGGCTCAATCGGCCGCATCCGCGTTTGGATTTCCATGAGGTTGTGGAAGGTCTTAAGGCGTTTCGTCGGGAGTATCGAGGCGCCTATCATTTGGAAATCCTTTTGGTCAAGGGAATCAATGACAGCGCCGCGCATTTGCGGGACTTGGCGGCTTTGGTGCGGCGGATCGGCCCAGATCGCGTAGAATTAAACACGGTGGTTCGACCTCCGGCCTTTTCGGGCACGGAGGGATTGACGGCTGAAGCCATGCACCGGGCTACCGTTTTTTTTACCTCGTGCCCTGTGGATGTTGTGGGAAGCTATGAAACCAAAGGGGCGGTGAGGGTTAGGGAAGAGGGCAGCCTAGACGAACGTGTCGTGAAACTGGTGCGGCGCAGGCCGTGTTCCGTAGTGGAGATGGCGGACGCTCTGGGCGTGGCGGTGGAGGTGGTGAGGCAGGCTGTGGAGAGGTTGTGCCAAAGCGGCCTTCTTGATGTTCGGTGCTTTGACGGGCGTCCCTTTGTGGTGCCGGCCCAGGCCGACGAGGCGCTGTGATGACCTTGTAGCCGAAAGGCTTTTTTCTCGAGGCGTCTTCGAGTATCTTACCCGAGCAATCGTGAAGCCCAGGATCTCAGGCCGTGATGGAGGGTGTCGTCATGGCGTTCAATGTCGGTGTGGATGTGGGATCGGTCAGCGTCAACGTGGTCGTCATCGATGAGGAGCAAAGGATCGTTTGGGAGGCGCCTTATGTGAGGCATTTTGGCCAGGTGATGATCGAGGTGCGACGAGCCTTGGAAGAGGTGTTGACCCGGTTTGGGGCGGCGCATGTGCGTTCTGTGACTTTTACGGGCATTCATGGGGAGCGGATAGCCGGCCTTCTCGGCGCTCCCTTTGAAGTGGAAACCATTGCTCAGGTCACAGGGACCGTGCATGTGGCGCCGGGAGTGCGCAGCATTGTGAGTATTGGAGGGCAAGACGCCTGCCTTTTCCAACTGAGTTATACCGATGGGTCCTGGCACCTGGATGCTTTCAACATGAACGGCCCGTGCGCTTCGGGAACAGGCTCTTTCATAGATCAACAAAGCGCGCGCCTGGCTTCATCCATCTATGGGGCCGATTTCGAGATGAGCCATGAAAAGGTACAAAAAACCTTGGAGGATTTCATCGCTTTGGGGTTGCAACACAGTTCACCCGCCCCCGTAGCCTGTCGATGCACGGTTTTTACCAAATCTGACATGATCCACTTGCAGAACAAGGGAGAACCGCTTCCCAATATTATCGCGGGCCTTCATTACGGCAATGCCGCCAATTATGTGAGCACCATTGTGGCTGCCCGCCGGTTGGAAGAGCCGGTGGTGTTCATTGGAGGCGTAGCTTCCAACCCTTTGCAGGTGGAAGCGTTTCGTCAGTATTATCCGTCTCTTGAAGTGCCTCCACACCACACATCCTTGGGCGCTTTGGGAGCGGCCTTGCTGAGTCATCGCGCAGGACGATGCAACACTGTGGACCTGGAAAGACTCTCTGAAGGTCTGAATGTTGTCGAGGAAGCGTTTCCGCGAGCCCCTCGTTTGGAACTGCGCTGGACAGTTTTTGACCAGCACAATGAGGTGCCGTCCTGGGAAGGCCGGGACAAAAGGGTTCCCGTGCCCGTCTATCTTGGAGTGGATATCGGATCGACCACCACGAAATATGCTTTGATCGATGAAAGCGGCACCTTGCGCCACAAGTGTTACGTGCAAACACAGGGGAAACCCATAGAGGTCACGCAGAAACTTTTGCGCACTTTACTGGAGGAGCTGGGCGCGGTCGTGCGTATCAAAGCCGTGGCCACCACGGGATCGGGCCGCAATGTGGTGGGGGATTTCCTTCAAGCGGATCTCATTCTGGACGAGATTACGGCGCACGCCAAAGGGGCGGTGGCGGTGGATGCGACCGTAGACACCGTCTTTGAAATTGGAGGCCAAGATTCCAAGTATATACGGCTTGAAGCCACGCATCCTTTGGACTTTGATATGAACAAGGTGTGCGCGGCGGGAACCGGCAGTTTCCTTCATGAACTGGCCAACAAGCTGAAGATCAACATCGTCGGAGAATTTCAGGAACTGGCTTTGGCGTCCCAAAATCCGGTCAGTTTGGCAGAACGCTGCACGGTGTTCATGGAATCGGACCTGTTCAGTTATCTTCAGAAGGGTGCGCGCCGTGAAGACCTCATTGCCGGACTGTGCTACGCCGTGGTGCACAATTATCTCAACCGCGTGGTGGGCAAGAGGCCCGTCGGCAAGAAAGTCATGTTTCTCGGAGGCCCTTCCCTAAACAAGGCGGTGGTGGCGGCTTTTGAACGGGTTTTGCAACGGCCTTTGGTGGTGCCACCGCATCGAGAGGTCATGGGCGCCTACGGAGCGGCCTTGGCGGTGAAGGAGGCGTGGGAGCGGGGCGAGGTTTCGGAAAAGCGGCGGGATTTTCAGGCCCTTGCCCAGGCAACGGTGCAATTTACGGAATCTTTGTGTCGTGCGGACAAACACTGCCATAACGAGTGCAAGCTCAAGATCTACGATTTTGCCGGGCGAAAGAGCATTTGGGGTGGGGACTGTGGTCGGTTTGAGGTGAGTCATTACCGAGGGCCGTCTGCGGAAAACGTCTTTGAAGCCCGGCAGCGTCTCTTTTGGGAAATGGTGCGCGAACACGCCCACGTGTTGGGGGAACCCACCAGCGCCTCATCGCCGGACAAGGGGGGGCCTGTGGTGGGTGTTCCCATGGGGCTTCATGCCTTGGAATGGGCACCTTTCTGGGTTCGACTTTTGGCGGCTTTGGGGTGTCGGGTGTTGGTCAGCCCTTCGACCGACAACCGCATCGCCCTCAAGGGCGTCGAATCCATGACCGCAGAAACCTGTTTTCCCGTCAAGGTTTTTCACGGACACGTGCAAACCCTTTTGGACCATGTGGACTATATTTTCTTGCCCAACGTCATCACCATGCCCGTTCCGGCGCCTCAGGAAGCAGGAATGTTCTGTCCGATGGTGCAAAGTTCCCAGTACATGGTGCGGGCGGCCCTGAATATTTCCGACGACCGGGTGCTGCGTCCCACTCTCTCCCTCAAGCAGGGGCCTGAAGCCGTGAGTGCCGCGGTGTTTGAGGCTCTTCCCAAATCCTGGAGAATGAGCCGAAGCCGCGTGGCGGCGGCGGTGCGTGCCGCCTGGGGGTACCAGCAATGGTTTCGCAACCGAGTCCAGGAGCTTGGGCGTGCGCTTCTCTCACGGGTTCCCGCGCTGGATCCGGTGTGGATCGTCACAGGCCGCCCCTACAACCTTTACGACGAACGCTTGAACCTTAAATTGGGACGGCATTTGGCCAGGCTGGGCATCTGGGCCATGCCGGCCGATGTGCTGGACGTGGATGGCGAGGATTTAAGCGATTTTCCACGCATGTACTGGGGTCTTGGCACACGAATTTTGAAAAGTGCCAAGCGTATTGCTCGCACGCCCCACTGGTTTGGTGTGCACCTGAGTAATTTCAGTTGTGGCCCGGATTCCTTTATAGAACATTTCTATCGGCATCTTTTGGAATCGAAACCGGCGTTGATATTAGAACTGGATGAACACAGTGCCGTAGCCGGTTTGTTGACCCGAGTGGAAGCTTTTCGCAATGTGGTTAAAAACGTTCATGAAGCCTCCCTTGGTTCGGCGGACTGGAATCATCTGGCGGCCAAGTTGAGCAACTGAAGGACTGGGTTTGAAAGGTTCTATGCAGGCATCGCACAAAGCTTTGGATCGATTGCGTCGAGGAGTGGATCGCTTTGATGTCACCGGGCGCATTCTTCTTGTGCCGCAAATGCCCCCCTTTGGCACGCGGCTTTTGGTGGCAAGCTTTCGCGCTTTTGGCGTGCCGGCCAGGGTTTTGGAAACCTACAAGGGGTTGGCCCTGGGTAAGGAATTCACTTCGGGTAAGGAATGCTTTCCCTGCCAGGTGACCCTTGGGGATATCCTTTATTTTCTTAAAGAAGAAAAGCGCCGGTTGGGCAAAGACTTCGATCCGCAGCGCTATGTCTATTTTCTGCCGGAGTCGGACGGTCCGTGTCGTTTCGGCATGTACAACAAGTTGCAGCGAATTGTTCTGGATCGGTTTCCGGAATACCGCGCCATACCCATCACCTATCTGTCCTCAGAGGATGCCTATTCAGTGGCCGGGTTGCTGCCTAAGAAAAAAGCGCGTTACTTTCGCCGCGTGGCCTATGTGGCGGCGGTCATCGCCGATGTGATGGACCGGATCGTGTGGCGGGTGCGCCCCTATGAAATGCGCCCGGGTCTGACGGATGCTTTCATGGAAGAAGCCCTGCAGGCCATGGAAAAGGCTCTGGTGGCCTTTGGTCCCACAAGGGATTTTAGCCGCTTGTACGATCTGGTGGAAGATATAGCCAAGACGGCGGCGACCTTCATGGATCCCAGAAAACCACGGCGACCGAAAATCGGCATTGTCGGGGAGATCTACCTGAGAAGTCACCCCGACTCAAATCAGAACATCATTCGGCAGATCGAAGCCTATGGCGGCGAAGTGGTGGATGCGTCCATTGCGGAATGGCTCAATTATGTGAGCTACGAACGGCTGCGCAAGGCCCAAGAACAGTGTGCGCAGGCATGGCGTCGCGGCCATAAGGCGGAGGCACTGCGGGCCGCCAAGGCAGTGGTCCATCAGCGTCTGGAAAACGGCTACCAGTCTTGGCGCCAGCATCAAGTCTATGGGCGGGTGCTGCGCCATCTGGACATTCAGCCGGATCACAGTGTGCGCCATATTGAACATTTTCTGGACCATGACCGTCATTTCAGTTTTGATATCGGCACGGAAGCCGCCTTGAGCATTGGGGGGGCTTTGGCTTACATTCACGAAGGTTTTGACGGCATCGTCAACGTGTTTCCCTTCAGCTGTATGCCCAGCACCGTGTGTTCCGCCGTTCTCAAACCCTTGCTCCTGGAACGGCGCATTCCATACGTGGACGCTCCCTATGACGGGACATCGCAGCCGAACCGGGATGTGATCTTAAAAACTTTTCTCTATCAAGCCCAGCAGCATCAAAAGGCGCGCGCCCACCATACCGAGAACTCATGACCGCACAGCATCTGCTCATCAATGCCCACGACCCGGAAGAATTGCGCGTGGCCTTGGTCGAAGGCCAATCCCTGGAAGGTTTTTTCATTGAAACGGCCACCCGAGGCAAGGTGGTGGGCAACATCTACAAAGGCACTGTGGTGAATGTGCAGCCGTCGTTACAGGCGGCTTTTGTGGATTACGGTGGAGAACGCAACGGTTTTTTGCCTCTCAGCGAAATCCACCCGGACTATTACGCCGTCGAGGTCGAGGGGCCTCCCAAGATTCAAGAGGTGATTCGCCCAGGTCAGGAAGTGCTGGTGCAGGTGACCAAGGAGGAGGTGGGAAGCAAGGGTGCAGCACTGACCACCTACGTGTCTCTGGCCGGCCGCTACCTCGTGCTGACGCCGGGCCAGAACCAACGTGGTGTGTCCCGAAAGATCGAAGACGAAGCCCAAAGGGAACGCCTCAAACAGATGGCCCAGGAATTGGAAGTTCCCGAACAGATGGGCATCATTGTGCGCACGGCGGCCGAAAACCGCACCAAGCGGGAAATTCAAAAAGATCTGCGCTACCTCATTCGTATCTGGGAAGGCATTTTCAAAAAGGTGCAGGAAACCCCGGCGCCGGCTTTGATCTATCGCGAAAGGGATCTGGCCATTCGCGTGGTGCGCGATTATTTTCATCCGGCCATCAAGTCTATCTTGGTGGATCATCCCGAAGTGTATCGGCAGGTCAAGGAATTTGTTCGCATCATTAGTCCACGACACCAGCGCCTGGTCAAGCTCGACAAAGGGGATGCCCCCCTTTTCAACAAATTTCATCTGGAAGAACAGATCGATCAGCTGTTTCAAAAGAGAGTGCCCTTGAAATCTGGGGGCTACCTGGTCATCGACAGCACGGAAGCCCTGGTGGCCATCGATGTCAATTCCGGCAAGGCCACCCGGGAAAAGGTGCAAGAAGACAACATTTACAAGGTCAACATGGAGGCGGCCGAAGAGATTCCTCGGCAATTGCGCTTGAGGGATTTGGGCGGACTGGTGGTAGTGGATTTCATCGACATGCGTCAGGCGCAGCACATTCGCAACGTGGAGCGCCGAGTGCGTGAAGAAGTGAAAAAAGACAAAGCCAAAGTGAAGGTGGGGAAGATTTCCTCCTTTGGGCTTCTGGAAATTTCACGGGAACACTTGGGCTTGAGTATTCAGCTCAGCTCCTACCGAGCCTGCCCTCTGTGCTCAGGAACCGGCATGGTCCGCTCCACTGAAACCTCGGCGGTTTGGTACCTTCGTAAAATCTGGAACGCTCTGCTCAAGGAGGACGTCGTCGCCGTGCGCGCGCACCTGGCGGCGGACGTCGCCCATTACCTGCTCAACCGCAAGAGAAAAGACCTCATGGCCCTAGAGGAACAGTTTCAAAAAGACATCATCATTGAAGCGTCCCCCCATCTGGCCCCGCACGAAGGTCATCTGGAATGCGTGAGCGCCGAAGCCACCTCGCCTACACAATGACGTATTTTTTGATGATCTTGACCACCTGATCGGCATCATCGGCCATCATGATCAAGTCGGGATCTTCCTCGGAAATGAGGCCTTGAGGCAACAGGGTGTGGCGCATCCAATGGATCAGGGGACTCCAGTAGTCGCTGCCCACAAGAATAATGGGAAAAGGTTTGATACGCCGCGTCTGCATCAGCGTGAGCGCCTCAAAAACTTCGTCCAGGGTGCCGAAGCCTCCGGGCATGGCCACGTAGGCCTGAGCGTATTTGACGAACATGACCTTGCGAACGAAAAAGTATTTGAAATGGATCTTCACATCGGCGTAAGGGTTCGATTCCTGCTCCATAGGCAATGCGATGTTGAGCCCTACGGATCGAGCGCCGCCTTCCTTAGCACCCTTGTTTCCCGCTTCCATCACGCCAGGTCCACCCCCCGTGATGATGTTGAATCCGTTTTGCGCCAGTTTCTTGGCAATCTCCACCGTCAATTCGTAGGTGGCATCGCCGGGGCGCACGCGCGCGGATCCAAAGATGGACACGGCCGGGTAAATATCCATTAAAACTTCAAAGCCTTCCACAAATTCCGCTAAAATCTTAAAAAGGCGCCAGGAGTCCTGAATGGTCATGGCATCGATGATGTATTGACGCTCTTTCATGGTTGCTGACGGCTCCTTTGCACGGGAAGATATTTTTAGAAAAAAAAACCATTAAAATATAGCATAACCTTTTTTGGTTCGAAAATGAAAAACGTGGCTTTTTTCTCGAGACATTCGCGTTTGTGTGTTGAAATGGTCTGCCAAATCCGCTATCAAGCCGTGTGTGCTGCCTATGCACTCCTGCAGGGCTCGCACCGGGATGATGAAAACGAAAAGGTTTTTTTCTTATTGAGGCATGTGGAGGCGATGCGCGATGGAGATGAGAGAGTTTGTTAAGGCGGCCTTGAAAAAGGTCAACCGCAAGCTTGCGGACGGCGTTTTGGATAAGAACGAAGAGGGCTATAGCGACCCGGAAGAGATGCTTCTGGACTGGATTTGGATTGAATTGAAGGAAGAAGCGCCCGACAAGGATGCCGTGATCGCCATGGATTTGGATGATCTTTACGAGGTCATCGAAAGCGATGCGCGGATTTACGAAGATTATCGCATCCTATTGGAGTCTGTACGGTCCGACGCGGGCTAAGGGGTGGCACAGCGTAACGTCCTGCGGGCGCTCCTTGAGAGCGCTTTTTTTATTTGTCTGAATTCCACAATGTGTGGGCACGGGAGTGGGCCTCATGCAAACCTTGGTTGTGAAGAGAAGCTGCGAACGGCGGCTTTTACAAGGGCACCGCTGGGTGTTCAGCAACGAAGTGGAAAGCCCGCTCAAAATGTTTGCACCGGGGGAATGGGTTCAGGTGGTCTCCACGTCGGGCAGGCGGTGGGGTACGGGCTACGTGAACCCCCACAGCCTCATTGCTTGCCGCCTGGTGGGTTCTCAAAACACGGAACCGACTCTGGAATTTTTTGAACAGAGGTTGCGAGAGGCACTGGCTTTTCGCGAGAGGCTCTACCCAGGTGAACGGACGTACCGTGCGGTCTACGGAGAATCGGATGGGCTGCCGGGCCTTGTGCTGGACCGCTACGATTCGGCATGGGTGATGCAAATCACCACTGCCGGCATGGCCCCCATGACCTCAAAGATTTGTGAAGCTCTGGTGCGGCTGTTTAACCCCGCTGCCGTGGTGGCTCGAAACGACGTCTCCGCTCGCGCTTTGGAAGGCTTGCCACTGGAAAAGCAGTTGCTTCACGGCACCGTTCCAGAACCCTTGCTGGTGGACCTGCACGGGTTAAAGGTACGAGTGGATATTTGGGAAGGGCAAAAAACGGGGCTTTTTTTGGACCAAAGAGACAATCGCGAGGCGCTGCGCCGGCATGTTGTGGGTGCCGAGGTGCTGGATTTGTTTTGCTACCAGGGCCTGTGGAGTCTCGTGGCGGCTCGAGCGGGCGCGGCACGAGTGCTTGGCGTGGATGCGTCTCGAGAGGCGGTACGGCGAGCCGAAGCAGATGCCCAGGCCAACGGCCTCAAAGACCGATGTGCTTTTCAAGTGCAAGACGTTCTGCAATTCTTGAAACGCACGCCGCGGGAAAGCTATGATGTGATCATCATGGATCCGCCCGCGTTGGCCAAAACCAAAAGCGCGTTGCCCAACGCCCTCAAAGGTTACACTGACCTCAATCGCCGAGCCATGTTGGTTCTGCGCCGAGGCGGTCTTCTCGTGACATGCTCCTGCTCCTATCATCTTGGAGAAGAAGCCTTTTACAAAATGTTGGTGCGAGCGGGCCAGGCCGCGGGGCGATCGCTGCGGCTCTTGGAGGCGCGCGGTCAGGCTCTGGACCATCCCGCACTCTTGGCCATGCCGGAGACGCGCTACCTGAAATGTGCTTTTCTTGAGGTGCGCTGAAAAGGGCGTAAACCTTTACAACGGGGCTTCAAGTGGACTAACAATGCGCAGAGGCAAGGGTATCACACAGGGGAGGAAAAGGCATGAAAACTTCGATTACAAAAACCTTCTGGGTTTCAGCCATTTTCGCGCTGGGACTTTGTTGGACGCAGGGGCACGCGGTCGCCCAATCAACTCACGCCACGCCCACGGAGGTGATCAAGGACGTGACGGCGCGGGCGCTTCAGTTAGTTCACGATTGTGCAGGGAATGCGCCCGAAGACATCAAAGCTAGGCGCGAAGCCGTTCGAGCCCTCGCCTTGGAATATGTGGATTTTGAAGAGGCGGCCAAACGCACCATGGGTCGGCACTGGAGAAGAATGAGTCCGGAACAGCGTTCGGAATTCGTGCGTTTGTTTAAAGACCTTTTGTATTTTACCTACATCGGCAAGCTGGACAGCTACACGTGCGGTGAGGAAGAACAGATCCACTATGAAGGAGAACGCGTCCAAGGCCGTTATGCCTTGGTCAAGACGAGCGTGCGCTATCAAAACCAGGATGTGGCCGTGGAGTACCGAATGCTGCAAAGTGGTGGTCGATGGATGGTCTACGATGTGGTCATTGAAGGGATCAGTTACGTGAACAATTACCGGTCTCAGTTCGACAGCCTCCTCGTAAACCGATCCGTCGACGATTTTCTCGAAAGACTCAGACAAAAGGTGGCGGAGTTGGAAAAGAATGACCGCCTTGGGAGCTGAAGGCCATCGACGACGTCTGCGAGAACGTTTCTTAGCCGGTGGTCTGGACGCCTTTCATGACCATGAAGTGCTGGAACTTCTTCTGACTTTTGCCATTCCTCGGCGCGATGTCAAACCCTTTGCCAAAGCTCTTCTGGAACATTTTCACTCCCTTTCGGCCGTCTTAGACGCCTCGCCGAAAGAACTGCAGGCGGTTTCGGGCATCGGCGTCCATTCGGCCATGCTGCTGGCTCTCATTCCACGGCTCTTGGAGCGGTACTACAAGGATCGGTGGCGTTCGGTCGAGACCTTAAGTACGCCCCGAGAGGCGGTGGATTACCTCAAGGGGCATTTGGGTGCGGAACGCATCGAAGTTTTTTGCGTGCTGGCCCTCAACAGTCAGAACGGCCTCATTGCCATGGAGCGCCTTCAGGAAGGTACCGTGAACCGCACGGCGGTTTTTCCAAGACTGGTGGTGGAAGCGGCCTTGAAGCACCGCGCCACAGCGTTGATTCTGGCTCACAATCATCCTAGTGGGGATCCGGAGCCTTCCACCGCCGATCGGCAATTGACGCGTAAGCTCAAACGATTACTCCAGGAACTGGACATTGCCGTCCACGATCACATTATTCTGGCGGGGGACCGATACTATTCCTTTGCGGAAAAAGGGGAGATGGATTGATGGAAAGGATGATGCCCGCCGTGCTCGTTCAAGAAACGGCAGAATCCGGGGGCTGGAACACCTTGACTTTGGGCCATGTGCCCGTCCCTAGGCCCAAAAGCGGGGAAGTGCTGGTGCAGGTAGAAGCCTTTTCGGTGAATCGCGCCGATTTGCTGCAGCGCCGCGGATTGTATCCGCCTCCGCCGGGCGCCTCGACCCTTCTCGGTCTGGACGTGGCAGGGTACGTGGTGGAGAGGGGTTCCCCCGATGTGCCATGGAGCGAAGGGGATCGCGTTTTCGGCATTGTGGCTGGAGGGGGCTATGGGCGGTATGCGGTGGTGAGCGCGGAACACCTGCTGCCTATTCCCGAAAATCTGTCGTTTGTGGAAGCGGCGGCGGCTGCCGAAGTGTTTGTCGTGGCCTACACCACCCTGTTTGAAGAAGGGCGAGCCGAGCCCGGCGAGACGCTCCTGATCCATGGTGGTGGAAGCGGCGTGGGCACGGCGGCCATTCAACTGGCGAAAGTTCGAGGGCTCAGGGTGGCCACCACCTGTGGAAGTGACTGGAAGGTCGAAAAATGCCGCGCCTTGGGAGCGGACCTGGTGGTGCCGTACAAACGCGAAGATTTCGCCGAGGCCCTGTTGTCCTGGACCGAGGGCCGAGGCGTGGACGTGATCGTGGACTTCATTGGAGCGCCTTACCTTGAAAAGCACCTGAAGATTCTGGCTTCCAAAGGCCGCCTCGTGCTCATCGGCCTCATGGGCGGACACCAGGCTGCGTGCTCCCTGGCTCCCGTGCTCACGAAAAGAATCCGCATCATCGGTTCCGTGCTGCGCAGCCGATCCGATGCCGAAAAGACGGCGATTCTTCAACAGTGCCGCGCGCACGTGCTGCCGCTCTTGGAAAAGGGAACGGTGCGCCCCGTGGTGGATCGAATCTTTGCCGTGCAGGACGTGGAAGCGGCCCATCTCTATGTTCGGAACAGCCAACACTTCGGCAAAGTGGTGGTGCGATGGAAAGAGTGAACAGCTCAGGCGTTGATTTCAAAACACAGGGCGGGGGAAACGGCGGCCAGGACGGCCAGGGAAGCGCCTGGATTGCCGCCCTGGAAAAGGTTCATTTCGTGAGGTCTCGCCGCCCCATTCTTACCGACATCACTTGGCGCTTGCGAGCGGGGGAACACTGGGTGGTGCTGGGCGCCAACGGTTCAGGCAAAACCACGCTTCTTCTACTGCTTGCCGGCTATTTGTGGCCGACGCAGGGTTCGATCACCGTGCTGGGGCAGCGTTTCGGTACCGTGGATCTTCGAGAAGTGCGCAAAAAGATCGGTTGGGTGGGATCCTTTCTGCAAGAACACGTGCCGGCCCACCAAAAGCCTTTGGACCTCATTGTGGGCGGAAAGTTCGCTTCCATCGGCGTCGACGAGAAACCTTCAAAGCATGACATGCGCATGGCCGAAAGGCTGGCCGAAACCATGGGATGCGCCGCCGTTTTGAACAACCCCTACGGCGTACTGTCTCAGGGAGAAAAACAAAGGGTGCTCATTGCCCGGGCCCTCATGGCCGAGCCCAGGCTTTTGATCTTGGATGAACCGTGTTCGGGGCTGGATGTGGTTGCCCGCGAACAGCTTCTGGAAACCTTGGAGCGCATGGGCCGAAAGGACAACGGGCCCGCTCTCGTTTTGGTGACCCATCATCTGGAAGACATTGTGCCCGTTTTTTCCCACGTGCTGGTTCTGCGACAAGGCCGCTGTGTGGCGAGCGGTCTCAAGGAGCACGTGCTGACTGCCCCGGTGCTCTCCACAGCCTTTGACATCCCTATCGAAGTGGAGGCACACCGGGGCCGTTATTGGACTCGGATCGGCCTTTTATGAAGTTGTGAAATCGACGCGTCGGCCGTCCAGGGCGAAGACGTTGGTGCCGAGGGCGTGCCAAAGGGGTTGCAAGGCGGCCGTCCTCATCCCCATCGATGGCTCGGCCGGGATTTTATTCATACACCTTTTCTTCCACATCGTCGGCGCCGGCAGCGTCCTGTTCCACATCTCGCGTGAGGCGCGCCTCTTTCATGGCCCAGTATTCCTTGTACCATTCATGGGCGATGATGGTGGCCATGATTTCGTTGGTGCCGGTCCAGATGGAAGCCAGGCGCAGGTCTCGATAGATCCGTTCCACGGGGAAAATGGTCGTGTAGCCGATTCCTCCCATGACTTGCATGGCGTGATGGACCACTTTTTGGCAAGATTCGGTAACGAATTTCTTCGTTTCCGAAATCATGCGCCGCACCGTGGCTGCGGGCGCCTTGCGATCCACGGCTTGGGCCGTAGCGTGCACCATGGCGCGAGAGGCGTCCAGGAGCATGGCGGCTTCGGCCACCTGAAAGCTCACGCCCTGAAATTCTTGAATGGGTTTTCCAAAAGCCTTTCGGCGCGTCGAATACCCCGTGGCGATTTCCAAAGCCGGGCGGGCGGCTCCGATGGTCATGGCGGCTGTGCCCAATCGCTCGGGAATCATCATGGTCTTGAAGACCTCAAAGCCGCCGTGAATTCGACCCAAAACATTTTCCTTGGGCACCTTCACGTCCTTGAAAACCAAGCGGCTGGTCCCGCCGCCTCGGCACCCCATCAGACCATAGTGATAGGCGGTTTCCACGCCGGGGCCTCGGTCCACGATGAAACAGGTGATGCCTTCGTGGGGTTTGGCTTTGGGATCGGTGCGCGCATACACGAGGAAATAATCGGCACCTTCACCGCCTACAATGAAGCGTTTTTGGCCGTTGAGAAGGAAGTGATCGCCTTTGTCCACGGCCGTCGTGGTGGTGCCGAAAAAGTCGGATCCGCCCCGGGGTTCGGTCAAGCATTCAGCCGCGAAGATTTCCCCCTTGAGCAGCGGGACCACGTAACGTTCCTTTTGGGCGTCCGTGCCATGCAACACAATGGCATCACAGACCAGTTCCGCACCCACGCCAAAGGTGCAGGCGAAAATGTAGCCCAGCGTGCCCACCTCTTCCATGGCCACGCAGGTGCTAACCCAATCCATGTCGCGCCCGCCCCATTGTTTGGGGTAGCGGCATCCCAAAAGGTTTCTTCGGCCAGCTTCCTGCAGAAACTCCTTGGGGAAACGAATCCTGTCCGCATCCATGTCCAGGATCATTTGGCGAGGAACGGATTTCACGAAATCCCGCACTTCGTCCCGCCATTGCCGCGTCCTGTCGTCCATCAACCATTCGAACATGAATTCTCCTTCCGCAGCGAAAACATCTCTCGAAGTTTGTACTTCATGACCTTGCCCGTAGGCGTGTGCGGCAGCGCATCGACGAAATGATAGATTCGTGGAATCTTGTACTTTGCCAATCGAGTCTGCAGAAACGCGGTGAGGTCTGCGGCAGTGGGCGTAGTCCCCTTCGCGGGAACGATGATTGCCGTCACCGTTTCTCCCCAGTCAGGGTGTGCTGTGCCGATAACCGCCGCCTGGGCCACATGGGGATGTTCGGCCAAAGCGTCCTCCACTTCCTTGGAATAGACGTTTTCGCCTCCCGTGATGATCATGTCCTTGAGCCGGTCCACAATGAAAAGGTATCCGTCGTCGTCAATGCGAGCCACATCACCCGTGCGGTACCAACCGTTGTAAAACGCCTTTTGCGTGGCTTCTGGGTCGTTCAGATAACCCCGCATCATGGAATCGGCCTTGAGCCAGATTTCGCCCGCTTCCCCGGGTCCCGCCTGCTCCGTTTCCGACTTCATCACCACAAGGTCCGTTCCGGGCAGGCTTTTGTTGCCGATGGATCCTGCCTTGAGGGCGTGGGCCTCCGGAGGAAGCATCGTGCCCGTGGGGCCCGCTTCCGTCATGCCGTAGACCTGGTAGAAGCGGTCGCTCTTGTACCGCTCTTGCAGCAGACGCACGGTCTCCGGTGCAATGGGGCCTCCCCCGTAAATCCACGCGCGCATAGACGAGAGGTCAAAATCGTCAAAGTTGGGTATCATTTGAAGGGGAAGTAGATAGGACACGGGGGCTCCAAAGTAGACCGTGCAACGCTCCTGCTGCACGGTTTGCAGAAAATGGAGCGGGTGATATTCCCGAAGAAGAATCGTTGTGGCTCCCACATAAAAAGCGCCAAGAAACCAGTTGTTAAGCGGCGAAGAATGCCAAATGGGCATGGCCATGAGAAGCCGGTCATTTTCGTCCATCTTCAAGGCGAGAGCGCCCGTTATGGCGGCCATGACAACGCTTCGGTGCGTGAGCACGCATCCTTTGGGTTTGCCTGTGGTGCCGCTGGTGTAGAGGATTTCCGCCGTGGCCTCGTCTTCGACAGAAACGGGTGTGAAGTTTGGAGCTGCGCTGACCAAATCTCTCCAAAAGGGCCGATTCGGGACGGCGGCATCCATGGACACCATGGGCACGGATGAAGACAAGGCCTCAGCCACCGAGGCCAAGGAAGCATCAAAGAGAAAAATGCGGGCGTTACTGTGGTTCAAGATGTAGTCCACCTCAGGCGGTGCCAGTTTGTGGTTCACCGGAACCACGGCAGCTCCGGCTTTTTGCGCCCCAAAAAAGGCGAAGACAAAGTCCGGCGTGTTCTGGCTCATGAGCGCCACCGTGTCCCCTGGGCCAATGCCCTGAGCCTGTAATACGGCGGCCATGCGTTCAGCGATGTCCTTGAGTTCGGCAAAGGTGACGGTGTAGCCTTGGGCGCGCAACGCCTCCTTGGCGGCGAATTTTCGAGCTTGGCGATCCAACATTTCCACAAGATTCATGGAATCTCCTCCTTGGTCAGTTCTTGCAAGCGCTTTTGCAGCTTCTTTTGGACGGCCAAGAGGTCCTGTTCCAGGATAACGAGGTCCTTCATGCGATCGCGAATCTCCTGGAGTTTCTTGCGACCGTAATCGAGGCTCTTGCGAATCTGATCCACTTCGTCCATGTCCGTGTCGGCCATGCCAATCATTTCGGCAATCTCATCCAGGGAAAAGCCGAATCGCTTGCCTCGAAGTATAAGCTTCAATCGTGCCCGATCCTTGGGTGTGTAGACACGCTGATTGCCCGCCGTGCGCCGCGGCGTGATAAGGCCTTTTTCCTCATAGAATCGAATGGTTCGAGGGCTGATGTCCAGCTGAGCCGCCAATTCGGAAATGCTGAACACATGTTCGGTTTTCTTACGGTTTTTGCCCATTGGACTTCCTTTCTTCGCACTTTACGTTAACTGAAATTATAGTCACCTGTCAAGCCGTGAGATGTCAAGATCTTTAGAGTAAAGTTTTCGGTTGGACCACATCGGCCATGTTTTGACGCTCGTGGAAGGATAAAATTCCCACAAACGATCATGATCAATGGTCCCAGCTTATTCCATTCGACCTTTTTGCCGCATCCGACACCACGATGCAACCGTTCTGGACCCTGAACTTCTTTCCTATGGTGGCGGCCGCGAGCATGCTCAAGCTGCGACCTCACCTTGAGAATGATGCCAGCGGCCGCCGCCATGCGAGGCTTCACGTGGCGAGCATGGAAATCCTAGATAATCCCCTGTGTTTCTCCGTCAAGCTGGAAGCCCCCGTTGTTTCGCTAATTTTTCAAAGCCGGTGAATCAACTCACCGTCAGCGAATAACGGTCACCTTTTTGCGTCGCTTGGTCCTTAAGGGATTCTTTTTCGTTCGGGAGGGTGGGTTCGCCGATGTCGGCCAGGTCTGCAGGTGTTTCCACTCTGTAGGTCTTTTCCTAAGTGAAGGTCGAGTTGGTGTGGCCAAAGAGGCCGCTTGCAGCCGTTTCCATAAAGATGGGGCGAAGCAACTTTAGCTTGGAGATCCTCAAGTACGGGCGAAAGTTGAAGGTTTTTCGCACGAATGGGGTGATCCAGCTCTCCTTGATTCTTCCGGTTTCGAAGATGTCCACCATGACGCTTGCGGGCTCGGCCACGCCGACGACGTCAGCAAGCGGCACCTCGCCCTTGCCTTCAGGACCGGTCCACACGATGTTTTTCGCCACGTAACGGCTTATGCAGGAAAACGGCCACCCCCGCGGGGTCCTTGGCCGTCGCCAGTGTCAGAACGATCTGGCAATCGGTGAGCCCGCAATCGCCCATCACGAAAGGGCCGGTCATACCATGCCGCAATGCTCGTCGTTGATATTCACAAGAATCTTCCGTGGAATGTGGGGAAGGTCCACTCGGTCGTCGGTTGTGACGCCGCCACCACCATGGCCATGCGTCACTGTGGTTTGCCAGGCGACTTGGCCCTTGGTCTTCGGCCATGGTGGCGTCCCATACGGAATCGAATATCTTGGCGCCGACTGTTTCCCAATGCCATGCGTCGACGGATTTCGGTGTAAAAAGAGATTTTTCTTCGTTCGTGCTCCCTTGTCGCTTCATTTTGTTGAGGGACAACGCATGGTCATGGTGGTTCGTCCAAACGCTTTGGGAATCTTTTCCGGCTCCCTATTGCGTTTGTTGACATCATGGCGAATTATTGAGAAACGAGGGATTCGACGTCCACATCGCCGGTTTTCCGGCCAACAATGGCGTGATAGCAAAGCTCGTCGCCTGTGATTGAAAGTCGGTGGCAGTAGGGGGTTTCCTTGGCGATCTCGAAGTTGTTCTGGATCATGCTCTCGAGTGCCTGCCTGTAGCCGGATTGATCGTCATCGGAAAGAAAGCGGTCCCTGATATTAAAGGCCACCCAGGCTCCGTCTTCAAGCAGATTAAAGGCGTTGAGGAACCCTTTGATTGGGATGTCGTTGAAGCCGAGGGCCGAAACGGTCACCAGCGTGTTGAAGTGATAAGCTTCGAGGCGCGCTCGAATGTTTTCTTCCAAGTCTGCCAGGTTCAGGACGTAATACCGATCATAGACGCCGGGGCGGTCACGTTCGGCGGCTTCTTTCGCTTCGGGCAGAATGTCCACACCGACCAGCAGATCACACCCCATGTCTCTCACCTTTTCGCCGACCATGCCATTTCCGGCCCCGAAATCGAGCACACGCAGTTGGTCCTCGTCGTCGGCCGTTTCTTGGAGCGCTTCACCGAGCAAACTGCAGACCACGTTGTGGGAGTTACACTTGAGTTTCTCGTAGTAAATTTGCTCGTAGAGGCCGGGGATCTTATAAAGTTTACCGTAGTCATGGAGCCTGAGCTTTAGTCGGCGTCCGTTCTTTTCGACGTAGATCCATTCTTCGTCTTGATCCACTTGGCTTTCGAAATCCGGTAAGATGATACGGAATGGCTCTTGAGTCATGATGCCCTCCTTTCCACATCTTGGACTGCCTTGAGCGTAAAATGGGTTGATAGATTCGGCAGTCAGAAAATGACGTGTGAACTGCTTTCATTCGCCACGAATTTTCCTAAAAATACCAGGCGTGGATGCTTTGTCAAGACGAGAATTCAAATTTTTTTAGAACCAAGTGTTTTGTAACGAAAACGTCGCCCAAATCAAAAGACAACGTGATTCCGTCATCGTAAATAGATACGCATATCGTTGGGTTATAAAATAATCCCACGGAAATATTGAGGGGCTTCCTTTAACTCATGTATTATTGTTTTGCATTCAACGGATGCAAAGGTTCGGTGCCGCTCGCTTGGGCCGCGAATCGATGGCGTCATTTGATGGATCGCCGCTGGCAAGAACCGGATCGTGCCGATTGGGAAAAGACTCACGGTCCGCCGGGGCATGGCGGGTTCACGCCATCATGGCGTTGATATGGCTCGACCTTCAATCTCCGGACGACTCCTCGCTGCCATGAATTTTTTGGGTCATTCCACGAAGAGCCTTCCGAAATTGGCCGTGGTGAGTGGGTCATCTCGGTACATGCCCAAACCGATATTCTTGATCGATGCCATGCCGAGTTCCTGGTAGTCGGGCATTTCCACGTCGGGAGCGTCGGCCGGGGTCGTTTCCCTGCAGATTTCTATGGCCCTTTCCAGTTTCGCGATGGAAAAGTCGATGAGATACCGCAGAAACCCAAAGGAGTGCCGGATCATGTGGAACCCGTATTTTTTGCAAAGCGCCTGCCCCCTCTTGGCGTCCTGCAATGCTTTTTCCGTTGGGTGCTCCTCATGAGTCGTGCCGGCGCTTTGACACGTGGGCAGGTCGAGCATCATGTTGAGATGGGCCATGAGGATGTTGAGCAGGTTATGTGAGGTGAGCCCGTAATTGGGGTTGTAGTCCAGCCGCGGGTCGGCGATGGTAGGGTAGCCGGCGTGGATGCAGATCGTGCCGGGGTTCAAAAGCTGAGCCGTGCAAATCCCGAAAAGCACTTCCGCGTGGGTCATGGCCAGCACACCATTATAAGAGAAAGGTGCACTGATACCCGCAAGCGGCATGGCGGAAATGAAGACAGGAAGCCCTGCGCGAACCACTTTCACGAAATGCTCCGAGAAATTCTCGTTCACTGCCAGGGGCGGGCGGGTGAGGCAGAACACCACCATGATGTTTCCGCGCTGAGCATAGAGTGTCCTGGCCCGCTCTAGAGAATCGTCTGTGGTGACCGCAAAATAAAGCGGCTTGCTGCAATATCGGGCCATGATGTTCATTTGCTCGACTTCGTTCTTAAGTTTCACGCCGCGGCCCATCCCGGCCACCACGTCGCTGGCTTCGACGATCTCGGCGATACGACGCACGTGATCGGGGGTGGGAGTTAAACCTCCTTGACCCTTTTGGTCGTCGTAAATGTAAGGAGCGGTCCCGCCCACGAAGAAACTGTTTCGAGGCACGAAGAAATCGTCAATTCCCGGAACAGTCTTCAGGCACCGCTCCACCAGCGTATTCATCACATAGATCCGGCCGTCGTAAAGAACCGCTTCCCCGCTCGATTCATGGTTCCGAAAGACTTCAAGAATTTCCGGCTGCTTGCACTCGACACCAATATTTTCCAAAATCCACAGCGCGTCCTTATGGACCTGCAACAACATGTCGACGGTCCGCTCACCCAAAAGCGCTTTGGACGCTTCCACTTGTTTGACGTTCATTGTGGCCTCCTAAGGGTTTTAGGCATTCGGGAAAGCGAGGGCTTTGGGCTATCTTTACGTCAACCGTCCATCGGCGACGGTCGCTCCAAGAGGCGAAACAGCGTGGACTTCAAAACCGGCCAACGTTGTTGGTCGTCTTCTATGGAGACTTCCGGGCATTCCCATACCCTTGCCAAGATACGTTCGAGGGCGGCCATGCGCTCATCAGCATTCTGGTTCGGTATCGCTGAGAGCAGTTCCAAGGTCCTGTCGGTCAATAGCCATGCGACGTCCTTGCTTGGTTTGCACAGCGCGAAAGCTCTGGGAACAAGAATCAACAGCGCGTCGGTCCAGAGCAACCCGTCGGCCACCACGGCCTGGTTGAAGCGGCTGACAATCTTTTCGTAGCGTGAGCCCACCTGGTTGATGCGGGTGGCGTGTTTCCCTAAAGCCCTCACCGTCAGGGCTATTTGCTCTTCGAAGGATTCCGCCGAATTCCAAGGCCGGTACTGGACGTAGAAGTGATACAGGCGTCCCGAACGTGCTCCGATCTCTAAAAGGGGTAGCTCGATTCGGGGTTCGCCGTATGGACCTTCACCGGTGACCAATGCTTTCTGATAAAGGCAACGCCAGCTGCTTCCGTAGACTTCGTACCAAAGCCCCCAGTACGTTTCCGAAAAGGTTTCCCGAGCGATGGTGGCTGCCACCCCTTGGAAGTTTTCGCGTTCCGGGCGAACGAGAAAAAAGGGATATCCTTTCGCTTCCAATTCCCTGAAGGAAACCACCGCGCGTTCGGCTCCGCACAGTTGGCCTTCTTCGGCCAAAGCCTCCAGTTCCTCGAGGTTTTCCACCCGCGCCACGTTGTACCAGGAGACTCCTTCAACACGATGGACCAAGGGAGCTAGGTTCACAAGGCCTTCCACCAAAGTATGCGGCAAAGCGCGAAGGCGAATGTTCTGGGACCGCATAAGGTCGCCCAGCGGGCCAAAGGCCTTTTGAAAGACCGTATCATGCTGTGGAATGACCGCTGTGACCGGGGCCACCCTGGCAAAACAGGCGCTCACCGCTGTGGCCACGATCCGCATGGCCAACGGAAGCAACAGTCCGGGAATGGCCTGAAGCAGCCCTTCCCCTTCCAAAGGCGGCAGCCATAGAACGTGACCAACCGGATAGCTAAAACAATCCGCCATCTCCGGGAAATCACGAAACGCTGCCTGGGAGATCAAAACAACGCGAGCATAACGGCAACCATACAGCGCCAACTCGTCCAGAGCTTTGGGCAAATCCCTTCCGTCTGAAGCATCAAGGAAGATCAAGTTGTCTTTGGTCGGATCATAATCTTTTCGCAGGACGGGCAGATACCAGTTCCCTTCGGAAAAGAACGGACCGATCGACTTCGGTTTCTTTTCGGGATCGGCGCGTTCAAGGAATTGATCCACCGTGGTTCCGTTGAGATACGCCGCCTCCCACTGCCTTACCCGTTCGGCGCCGTAGAGAGAAAACATCTCCGAACGGGGCTGCAGTCGAACGAACTTGCTTTCGGGGTCGGGATCCACCGTCACGATGGGACCGTGGGCGCTTTCGCCGTAGACGCAGGAAGTGGCAAGCACCCGGCCGGATCGATCCAGACGCCCAGCCCAATCTAAACCCACGCCCCCGTGGGACCCCACAAAAAGGGCCGTTTGAAAGGCGGCGTTTTCACGTACACAGTGTTCGATGTCATCGCGAAGGTCGGACGCGTTCAACACGTCTGAGATGACTTTGGATGCAAGCCTAAACGTCTGCTCCAGGACTCGTGCGGCATCGTGCCAGCGCCTTTTCCAGGCCGTGATGAGGATTTGATTCAGCACCACGTAGAGGACCTCAGGGGCGGCCGCATCCCATTCGGCGCACAAATGCCAACGTCCGAAAGCGGGGTTGAACGGCAACTCGGTACCTGCCGAACCGCGAGGGCCGATCCAGAGAGCCGCAGATTCCACGTTTCGGAGGGTTTCCGGCAGGTTTTCAGGATCCGGGTTTTCTGTGGTGCAAACGATCAGCACCTGATCCTCCACGTCGCTCGGGACCTGAAGGTGACCATGGGCCACGCGAAACACTCCCTGGCTCAGCCGATTCCAGTTGGCCGCGACGTCCCGAAGAACCGCTTCGGCCGCCCGATCCAAGGGCACCAGCACCACTTCACCGCCTTCAGACATGTCTTCGAACAACTGCTCGAGCAGCCGACAAGGTGCTTCCGGGCTCGTCACCAGTTCCGAAAGCGGGTCCGATTGGCAGATGCACGCGGCGAGACGGCGAAGTTCTTTGTAGGTCTGAGCTTCTTCGGTGGTTGCCGCTCGCCTTTCCCAGGCACTTTCTTCATCTTCGTCGGGAAGAAGCACGGGAGCGCACACGGTGGTGTAGGCTTCCAATGCCAATCGTTCGCTTGCGGGGCTGGGGACGCGGGCCGGGCGGCTGCGGGCTACGGTGACGGACTTGGCTCGATTCCGTGGAAATCCCGCGTCCCGGTGCCCGTGAGCCACACCGAAGGCGTAGGCGAATCGATACGTGAAGACGACATCCACAAACGGCTGCAGCTCGTCATCCACGGAAGGCAACGCCACGAACGCTCCTTGACTGTAAAACCGGAACGGTTCGATGTCAGCCTGCTCGTGTGTCACGGCGCCGAAGGGAATACCCGCCAAATGAAGAAGGGCCATGGTTTCCATCACATCCGCCCGTCGCCGGTTGCGGGTTCCATAGACCAAAACACAATGGGTACCCGGATCGGGTTCCAAGCCCACCGTCGATATGTCCCGATAGTCCAGAGCCTTTCCGGAAGCCGACCAGCTGTTTTCTTCGAGTTTCATCGCCGCTTCGCGCCCGACCCCCGACGTTTCCATGTCATCAAAAACCACGGCAGCCTGGCAACCCACACTCCTTTCCGAAACCCGCCTGGAAAACTCTTCGATTTCCCCATTGTTCAACACTCGGCGAAGTGTATCGGGAAGGTCGACCAAACCCTTTGCCACCGCCGAGAGCCGATCGCCGGATTGAAGCCCGCTCTTGTGAGCCAGCCAAAGCGCTATCAGATGGCACGCAAACATGACAGAAACGGTGCTTTTGAGGGCGCTGTAGGTCACCTCCTCGCCGCTTAGAATGGGGATGACCCCACCGCTCTTTCGAGCAATGAGCGCCATGTCGGCATAAGGTTTTTCCGTCACCCCGATCATGCTCACTTGGTGCCGCGCCAGTTCCTTTGCGAAGTGCACCATGTCCGCGCTGGTCCCCGTCACGCTGAGCAGACACACCAAGTCCTTTTCGTGGTCCACGAACTGGGCCACATTTTCCACTTCCACAGGTCTCACAACATCCACCGGAATACCGGGAATCAGTGATTCAAAAACCGGTCGCACCATGTGTCCGGCGTTGTAGGAACTGCCCATGCCGGCCAGCACAATGCGTCGGAGCCCTTCCATTCGCCGGCCGAACCGGCGGCGAAGTGAGCGTTCGTGAAGGTGGAAAACCGGTGCGAGATCGGGCTCGGGAAGATACTGCTTTAGGGCGGCTTCTAACCGATCCGGGATTTCGTTGAGGTGCGTTTCATAAAACACCCGATGAATTTCACGGCGAGTCTGGATCGGATCCAGCCGCATGTCAAAGGGCTCTACCTCCGGGCGCGCTTTTCCAGCAAGATCCGTTATTCGGACCACCCAATCCGGCTGTCCGAATTTGACGACCCGGTCAATGGTCGCCACCAGTTCCTCGCCTTCCAGAGGAATCACCCGAACTCGGAAAGTCTCTCGAATCCGATCCTCTTCGTCGTCCAGGCGTTTTTTCTCCGCTTCCATGTCTTGGACAACCGATTTGGACTCGGCGTCCGCAGGGGCGAGCTGTCTTTTGCGAATTTTGTTTAGGCGCGCCAACTCCCGGCTTCTTTCGAGGATCAACCACTGGGGGAAAAGACCCAGTCCGGCGTTGACGTCGGACACGACCATGACTTCGCCGGTATCGGGCCGTTGCATGATGAAAAGCGGACGATCGTGACTGGCCACATAGAGCCGATGAGGGGCGACCACGCTCAGGGCCGCCACCGCCAGCTGTCCACCGGAGGACACCATCCGGCCCACCGCCTCGCGAAAGGCCATCTCGTCCAATTCTTGCGGACTCTTGCCATGGATCCGCTTGAAAATGCGGTAATCCAGTGACTGGCTCCGCAGATCCAGATCCTCCAGTCCCGCCTCTATGTGGCGCCGCATGGTTTCACAGCGGACCTTTTCACGCGAGAGCACATCGTAGTAATGTTCCCAAAGCAACGGCAGATATTCCGCTGAATTGGCACTGCGACGGGGCAATCCCAAATGAGTGAGATAGCGCAAGAGGCGCGCTTCGACCGCCCCGTCGAATTGACCGTTGAGCACCACTGCCCGATGCTTGCGGGTATCGAAGAACGGATGAGCGTTCTCCAGGGTGATCGGCGATTGCAGGGCCCATCGTCCGTGAGCGATCACGGGCGTGGCCAGGCAAGCGAAAACGTCTTCTATCCGCTTCGGCTTTTCTGGGCCGGCGGTGGATCCCGGGTCCTTGAGATCGATTAAATCGCTGAATTCTTCGCAGGCGTAGGCAAAAACGGCCGCGGCCGCCCGCCCGTACACGTTTAACGTCTTCTCCGCCCAATAGAGGTCCTTCCATGATAACCTTTCCGGCCACGGAGCGGAAGGCCAATGAGTCCCAATGAGCTTTTGGATTCTGGCGTCCATGCCCGGTGTTGTCCTGAACCGAGCCATGACGGCGGCGTCCAAAAACCAAAAAAGGCATCGAACGCCGTCTTGATCGCAGTCAGGCGGCAATTCTACCGTGATTCGGGACAGCAACCTCCACAGACTCTTGTGCGCCTGGTATTGGAACATTTGGGCCGGAGGTCGAAGAGCCCCTGTCCCGCCCAGGATTCGGTCCCTGATGACCCGTTCGAAGAGCGTGTCGAAACTTTCGAGGATTTCGGAAAGCGGCGCCAACGGAGCCGGTGAATCTTGATCGGCACTTCGCCGGTATTCTCGTTCGATCGACCGCGCAATAAGGATCTTGCATGCTGTCGTCGAGAGATCAAAGTCCCGAAGGAGTGTCTCAACCAGGGCCACAAGTCCCCGGCGTCCTCGAACCGGCCAAACCGGCGGCGGGCCGGGCCGCCCCACAAGGCCGGGCTGCAAAAAATCTATCGAGTGCTGCAACAGTTCTCGAAATGTCGGCGGTTTTCGATCGCCTTCCTCTGAAGCGCTCAACGGATCTACGGGCAGGGCTTCGAAAGCGAGAAGCCGACGCTGAAATTCGCGATAGGGCATGGGGCTTTCGGGAGGACAAGGCAAAAGGTCATGTAGGACGATTTCAGCCGGATTGGACCGGAGTGGCCGCTCCACCAAAGCATTTATCAATGCCGTAAGATCGCCCACGGACTTCACCGCGACCATCGATTCGCGGTCGTTGCCGAACACACCGACACCGGTACTGTCGGGTGCCCGGTAAATAATGGCCGACATGCCGGCCAGGATTCGGGTCAAGCTGTTTTCGGCTCTACCGAAATAACACACAATGCCGCACACTGGATAACTTTCCGATATGCTGTGCGTTGTCTTTGACTTGAACCGGAAGTCCGCGACCACCGTCGCGCCGGTCCAGAAAAGAGAGCCTAGACCATTTCATTGACCGATCCTGGGGCACCCCGAAAAAACCACGCAAAGCATGGGTGACAACCGGCCATCGGTTTCGGCTTAGATCAGCCCTTGGGCCTTGAGCCACTCCTTTGCGGCAACCATCGCGTCGACATGCTCCACATCCACCCGATAGTTGAGCTTGGTCATTTCTTCCGTGTTCAACTTCTCAGCCAGTTTGGCGAAAATGTTTTCCAGTTCCGGATACTTTTGCGCCGTTTCCTTTCGCACCACAGGCGCCGGGTTATAGACGGGAAAGTAGTTCAGATCGTCTTCCAAAACGACGAAGTCAAAGCCTGCGATACGGCCGTCTGTGGAAAATCCCATGGACACATTCACTTTTCCGTCACGAAGGGCCTTGTAGACCAATCCGCTATCCATCTTTATGATCTTGTCGGGGGGAAAACGAAAATCGTATTTTTTCTGTAGAGGCCGGTAGCCGTCGGGACGGGCGTAAAATTCAGCGTTCAGACCGAAAGTCACCTCATCCGGATGCGCCTTCACATAGGCCGCAAGATCAGAAATGGTCTTGATGCCTTTGGCTTCGGCATCTGCGCGGCGCATCATGATGCAGTACGTGTTGTTAAAATTCATCATCGGCAGCCACACCAGACCGTTCTTTTCCAGATCCTCTTTCTTCACCACGTCATAGCACTGTGCGGGGTCCGTGATGGGTTGCTTGTGCTTGAGTAGAGTAAGAAGTGCCGTTCCCGTGTATTCCATGTAGATGTCGATTTGGCCGGACTCCAATGCCCTTCGGGCCACCATGGTTCCACCAAGACCGGTGCTGTCTTCACATTTGAAACCATTGGCTTCCAAAAGGGCAATCATCATCTGCCCGAGAATACGCTGCTCGGTAAATTCCTTGGACCCGACGATGAGCTTCTTTTCCGCCGCACCGCTGAAAGCGGGGACGGCCAGTAAACTCACAGCAATTAAGGATAAGACCAATCTTTTCATAACAACCTCCTATGCTAAGTTGGACACATCACCTTGCCCTCCCTATGCCGACCCGGGACATCGCGCGACGCCGGCTTCTATCATGCCGACGGCGACGTCTTCCGGGCTTCGATCAGAGCTCCCTTATCCCAGGACATGACCTACGTTTTGATCAATCCCTTACTGACGATGACTTTTTCCAATTTGCTCAAGAGCCAGTTCGTTAAGATGGCTAAAAGCGCCGTAGGAACGGCACCCGCCAGCATGAGGCCCGGGTCCACAAGGGCGATGCCGGTGAAGATCAGATCGCCTAAGCCGCCACCGCCGATGAGAAACGCCACCGCGGCGGTTCCCACCATGACCACGAGCGATGTGCGGATTCCAGCAAGAATAATATAAATGGCATTGGGAATTTCCACTCGAACCATCACCTGCCATGGGGTCATGCCCATTCCTCGGCCCGCGTCCAGCAACACGGGGTCCACATCGGCCAAGCCTGCCGCTGTGTTCCGAATGATCGGAAAAATCGAATAGATCACCAGACCGAAAATAGCCGTTTGAACTCCGATCCCCAAGAATCCCATGGCGATGGCGATGATAGCGAGCGACGGGATCGTCTGGCAGATCCCTAGCAGGTTCAGGGTAATCTCCTTATAACGACGCATGAACCCTCGGGTCACCAAAATCCCTACAGGAACGCCAAGGCCGATGGCGATAGCCCCTGCTGTCACAACCATCTCGATGTGTTGCTTGGTCAGACGTAAGACGTCTCCGGGGTGGGTGAGCGCAAATTCAAAGAAACCTTGCTGCTGGCACCAGGCTCCCGCCACAAACGCGAACCCTAAGCCCATCGCCATCCATAAACGCCCCAAACGGTCTTCTTTGACTTCAACCGATTCGTTCATGCCACCGGTCCTCCGTCGCAAAGCGGTCCTCATCGCCGCCCTTTTCGTCGTAAGTGTTATCCATCGTCTGGAAGAGCGTCTTGGGATCAAGCACGCCAAGAAGACGTTTCTTCTCGTCGACAACGCACAGGATGCCCAAATCGTTCTGAAGCATCTTTGACAGGGCGTCCTTAAGGTTGCAGCTGGGAGGGACGGTCAGGGACATGGGCCGCACCACCTTTTCGACGGGGCCTTGATAATCGGCCACGTCGCGGCGGCTTACGTATCCTCGAAGCACGTCGTTCTCGTCGGTGATGATCACATAGTTGAGCTTTTCGCGTTCCATGTAGCGAAGGATATCTGTCGTCTTGTCGTTGACATGGCAACGGATGGGATCCCGAAGCATAGCCTCTTCCACCTTGAGCAGATTTAGACGCTTCAAGGCTCGATCCGTGCCCACAAAGTTCTTGACGAAATCGTTCTTGGGGTTTGACAAGAGCTCGTCCGGTGTTCCGTACTGTTCCAATCGACCGTCCCGAAGAAGGCAGATCCGATCGCCCATCTTGATGGCTTCGTCAATGTCGTGCGTCACGAAGATAATGGTTTTCTTAAGCTTCTCCTGGATCTTTAAAAACTCGTCCTGAAGCACCGCCCGATTGATGGGGTCAATGGCCCCGAACGGTTCGTCCATCAACATATACGGAGGGTCCGCCGCCATGGCCCGGGCAACTCCCACGCGTTGAGCTTGGCCGCCAGAAAGTTCCCGGGGATAGCGAAACCGAAATAAATCCGGCGGCATATTCACCAAGTTGAGCAACTCATCCACTCGATCGTCGATTTTCTGTTTGGGCCAGCCTAGAAGCTTTGGCACCACCGCAATGTTGTCGCGGACGGTCATGTTGGGAAAGAGTCCAATCTCCTGAATCACATAACCGATACGACGCCGTAAAGAAACCGGATCCATGGTATAGATATCTTTGCCGCCAACAAGGATCTTGCCCGACGTGATCGGCACCAGGCGGTTGATCATCCGCATCAGCGTGGTCTTACCGCACCCGGACGGGCCGATGAAGATGCAGATCTCGCCTTCCGGAATGGTACACGTGACGCCGTCCACGGCGGGGTGATTCGAACCTGGATAGATCTTGGTTACCCGCTGTAATTCAATCACCGATGCAACTCCTTACTTTCTCAGGCCCTTGGGCATGAGGGCATTTTCCAGGCGGCCGAAAACCAGATCCGCCACGATCGCCATCAGGGACACCGCGATCGCCCCCGCAAAGAGCATTTCATCGTAGGTGGTGGAAATACCCTGAAAGATGTAAGTCCCCAACCCCCCGGCACCGATATAGGCGGCAATGGCCGCAATGCCGATGGACATCACCACGGCCACGCGAACCCCTGCCGAAATGACCCCCAAAGCCAACGGCAACTGCACTTTCCACATGATTTGTGCCCGGGTCATCCCCATGCCGCGAGCCGCGTCCACGATGGAGGGATCAATGTTCTTGATGGCCGCGTAGGTGTTTCGAACGATGGGCAGTTGGCTGTAGAGCACCAGGGCGATAATGGCGGGCACCTTTCCGATGCCTAGATTCCAAACGGCCAAGATCGGTATCATCAGACCGAATAATGCTACCGACGGGATGGTCATAATGATACCGGCAATATAGAGGACATATTCCGCGGCCTTCCTGTTGAAGGTGATGGCTATCCCCAAGGGAACCCCTGTGGCGATGGCGATCAAAAGCGCGATCCCCACCACATAGGCGTGCTCCACGAACAGTTGCCACAACTCCGAAGCGTTATCGATCATGAATTGAATGGTTGGCAAGGGCGTCTCCTCCTATCCAATGATTTAAGCTCGACCAAGACACCCCCAAAAGGGGGAAGGGCTGAGGGCGCGTTAACTCGTTCACCCAACTCCAGCTCAACCGGTCCCTTTCCTGCTCATTTCAATGCGCAAACATCGAGCTCTGTCGATACCGCGAGGCGGTCTCATTCCGGCCGGCGGCACCGTTTAGCCAGTTGAGAAACCGGAGTTCACCGCCGGGCCGCAGCCCGATTTCCCGTCCCGCAGCCAAAAAGGCTTCCGCCATGGATTGGCCGTAGCCTCTCGAAAACGCAACGGCCGCCACCATGGGGTCAAATTGCTGAAACACGACAACCTGACACGGAACGGATCCCACAGGACCCTGAATGAGATAAGGCCCACTTTTCGATGGAGCTTGAAGATCGAGCGGAGAGAGTTTTTCCATGATCTTTTGGATGCCGTGCCCAAGAAACCCCAGAAGACATAGCCCGTCGGTTAGCTCCGTCACCCCGTCTACCGAAGGGTGGCCCGAGGCCTTGTGCCCCAGGTCCCACAAAAAGGCCTGCATTGGGTTCATACGGCATACGACCAATCCGTTTTCCACGACGCAATCGCCGGGAGCCTTCGGGATCTGAAGTCCCCACGGATTTTGTTCATCGATGGCGGCGCTCTGAAGGTCCCATTTAGGCCGGTGGCTCAAATCGATAATCCACGGTCCTTGCGCTTCCTTTTCAAAACGCACCACCACCGTCCAGCCGTCCCGCGTCACCGTCTCCGCAGGGCGCACCGCGAAATCAACTGGAGAAACCCGTTGCCGTCTCCATGCCATGGTTCGCTTCACATCCTCAGTCGCTTGCCTTCCGGGTCATAAAACGGCGTGGGCACCACCTCCGCCCGCCATCGCGAACTTCCCATGCCTTCTTGAAAAATCTCAAGCGGCGTTCCGATGGCAGCCAAGGGGGCATCCACCAAAGCCAGTCCAATGGACCGGCCGAGGGTGGGGCTCATGCGGGCCGTGCACACGTAGCCCCGAATGGCATCGTCCACGATGAGGGCCCCGTCTCCTGGTGTCTGAGAAGGGTCTTCCATGGTGATGCCCACCAGTTTCCACCGCCCATCCTGGTTTTCCGTAAACCGAAGAGCCGGTCCGCCGACCATTTTGGCCTCCGGCTTGTTCCGGTCCCACAGAAACCCCAAGCCCAGGTCGTGCAACGTGGTCCGGATTTCCGTCTCTTGGCCGATGATGACGTGACCCTTTTCCAGCCGAAGCACGTTTTGAGCCTCCAGGCCGAAAGGCCGAATACCCAATCCCCGGCCTGCGTCCATGAGCGCCCGCCAGACACTGCGGGCGTCAGAGGCCGGAACATGAATCTCGTAGGACAATTCCCCGACGAAACCGAGCCGTAGGATCCTGGCCGGTACCGTCCCCATGAGTAAGACTTCCCGATAGCCCATGAATGGAAATGCGTCGTTTGAAAGGTCGGCGTCGGTAAGTTTCCGCAGGATGTCCCGGGCCTTGGGACCGGCCAGGTTGATCGCACCCAGCGAGTCGGTCAGGTTCACCAGGTGAAATGTCCAGTCTTCGTAGCGGCAGTGATAGCGGATCCATTCCACCGTCATGCCGGCCCGCGCCGTGGACGTGGTGAAGTAGAAGTCATTTTCGCCCACCTTGGTGATGACACCGTCATCCACGAGGCAACCGTTTTCGTTCACCATGGCTGAATACTTGACCTGACCTTGGGGTACCCGCGTCATGTCGCTCACATACACTCGGTTGAGCGCGTTTTCGGCGTCCGGTCCGAAAATACGGAATTTCCCGAGAGTTGACACATCCATCAAGCCCACGTTTTTCCGGACGTTTAGGATTTCGTCTCGGGAGGTTAAATCTTCAGAAAAATAGCGTGCCCGTTTCCAGACGCCGACCCGTCGAAAGACCGCCCCCGCCTTCACCTGTTCCTCGTGAAGGGGCGTTCGTTTGAACACGTCGTGCTTCGGCCCCGCCAAGGTGGCCAACAGCGTCGGAACCAGAGGCGGCCGCACCGTCGTTGGGACAATTTCGCGTGGATCGGAATTTCGAAGCTCGGCCATGACAAGAGGCAGATTGTGGCCGGGGATGCCCCCCTGGCCGGGTCCCGTTCCCGCCGCCGTAAACCGTTTGGCCAACTCCGGATTATCGAAACCCAAACAGTGTGCCTGTTCGATGTTCCTCAACGTTACGTCTTCGTCGAAACAGACAAAGCTTCGCCCGCGCCGGATTCCCGGCACACTCACGAGTGGACTCGCCGGTTTCGATTCCGCCGATTCGGCCAGGAGTGCTTTAAGCTCTGTGAGGTCCGAGGCCACATCGCAGCCACAATCGGCCGCCGCCTGAAGCCCCGCCAATTCCCCTGAGAGCTCGATCCGTTCGGGCCGATCGTATCCCAGAAGCCGCCCGGCGGCATGCACGCGAGGTGGAAGGGCTTTCGGAACAAAGAGGTTCATTCGGGGATCATAGGCCATTTGGGCCTGAGCCACAAAAAGCGGCCCGCTGTTCGCCGTGATTCCTGCAGAAACCGCAAGAAGGTCACAGGCAAAGCGCCTTTCACCGGGCCCGTAAAGGCTCGCCAGTTCGACCCCCTTTATGGTCTTTGTGCCACGGGCGCGCCGCGCCGCCCATCCCGAAAAATACGGGATTTTTCGTTCCGCCAGGGCTCTGGTGAGTTCGGAATCCTGAGCGTCCGTTCGAGCGTCGGCCACGGCGCGCACCTCGACGCCCAGCTCGGAAAGATCGAGGGCCGCTTCAAGCCCCAAATCGTCGGCCACGCTGAAGACCGCCTCATGGCCCGGGAAAAGACCATAGGTTCGAAGAAGGCGGTGGGCCGCACTGGGCTGCATGACGCCAGGGCGTTCGTTGTTTTCAAAGATAAGAGGGCGTTCGCCACAACCCGTGGCCACCACGACCGAGCGGGATCGAATCTGGAGATAGCACTCCCGGTCCGGCTCATCGACGTCTGAGACCTGAAAGGCCGTCACCAGATTGTCGCCCCAGAGGCCATTGACGAAGGTCCGGCAAAAGATGCGAACGTTGGCAAGGTTGGCCACTTCATGGGCCCAACGTTGCGCCCGTCGGTATAGCGGCTCACCATCCGGACCTTTGCGCACGCGCCAGTCGAAAAAACCGCCAAGCCACGGTCGACGTTCTAAAAGGACCACGCGAAGGCCACATCGAGCCGCGCGAATCGCCGCCCGCATTCCGGCCGGGCCGCCTCCCAACACGCACACGTCCGCGTTCAGGTGAACCTCGTCCGATGAAACAGGCTGTTTTTCGAGGCGCAGCCGTCCGAGACCGGCCATCTTTCGAATCTGATCCCGAAAAAACGGCCAAAGGCGGTAAGGCTTGTGGAAGACTCGGTAGTAGAACCCTGCCGGCATGGCCCAATGAACCCTGTCAAGAAAACCCAAGAGGTCCCATTCCGGGGATCCCAGCACGTTTTGGGATTCCACGGCCATGCCTCTGCGAAGCAGCGTGGTTTCGGCACACACGTTGGGAATTCCGTTCACCGTGACGTAGGTGTTGGCCGATTCCCCGTCCAAACTGTAGAGTCCCCGCGGCCGGTGGTATTTCAGGCTCCTGGAAAATATACGGACCCCGTGTGCATAAAGCGCCGTCGCCACCGTGTCCCCGGCGCAGCCGGTCAGTGGTCGGCCATTATAAGCGATCAACAAAGGGCGGGTAGGGTCGACCTTGACCGTTGGAAGCTGGATTCTCCGCGTCATGAGGCCGCGTCCCGTTTTCCATTTCCCGGTTGGTACAGGTATCCCGAAGGACGGTGAACCAAGCGCCACAGCCGTCCCGGTGGTACCACCATTCCTTCTGAATACCGCTCACATTGTCATTCATCATCGCCCACTGGGCCCACGTCTCGGGCGTGAGGTCGGTCTCCTCGGGCCGCGGCCCACGGTCCTCGCCCCCGAACCGGAACTCATACAGATTCCGTTTGCCGCAGATGGGACAAGTGATCGTAAAAGACATGACGCGGATTCCCTCCTGCTAGTTCCAGGGCCCATAATTGGGTGGGGTCGAAATTTCACCCATGAGACGGTTTTCTCGGTACCGTTTGAGCGAAAAAGGCTGCAAGATGTCGGGGCAGCACTCTTCGACCATGAACCGGGCAAGGTAGCGGCCCGTGATCGGGCCGGACTTAAAGCCGAAATAACCCCAGCCGCAGTCCAGGTAGAGCCCTTCGACAGGGTCGTTTCCATCGATGATGGGGGCCATGTCAGGGGTCATGTCGGCGAGCCCAGACCATATGCGCATGAACTTTAAGCTCTTGAGGGCCGGCATGAGGTCGGTGAGGGCTTCGGCCTGGTGCTTGAGGTACTCGGCCGTCACCTGCGTGGTGTAGTTGGGCCAGGGGTCCATGTGCGCCCCCGTGACCAGTTCCCCCTTGAGGCTCTGATGGCAGTAGCAGTGGTAGGTTCCCGAAGAAACCACATGGTGCAGAAAAGGCTTGAGGGGCTGGCTCACCATGGCCTGGATGGTGAGGACCTGGATGGGAAGCCGGATTCCGACCAGACGGGCCGTTTGCGCACCGTAGGCTCCCGTGGCGATGAGCACCTTGGGCGTCCGAATGTTCCCTCGCGTGGTGCGCACTCCCGTGACCCGTCCGTCTGCCGTGTCGATCCCTGTCACCTCGGTCTGTTGATGAATGTGGACACCTCGAGCCCACGCCCCACGGGCCAATCCCCAAACCACCGCGTCGTGACGCACCGTGCCGCCAGGTGGATGATACATTCCCCCGAGGATCGGGTACTTGGGACGATCGGAAATATCGAGCAGCGGGACCAGCTCCTGGCACTGCTTGGCGTCCAGCAGTTCACTGCGCACACCCATGAACTGGGCCGTTGCCACTTGAAGCCGAAACGCGCCCATGCCGGCTTCACTGTGGGCCAGATTCAGGTTCCCACAATCAAAGAACATCAAGTTGAAATCGAGTTCGTCGATGAGCTCGGGCCAGAGCTTCAGGCCCTCGCTGTAGAGGCGCACGTTTTCTGGCGTCCGTTGGTTGGCACGGACGATGGCCGTGTTGCGGCCCGCTCCGCCATAGCCGATGTAGCGGCGTTCGATGACCGCCACATCGGTCAAGCCATGGTCCCGGGCCAGATAATAGGCTGTTGCCAGACCGTGAACGCCGCCACCGATGATCACGGCTTCGTAGGAGGACTTGAAAGGATTGTCACCCCAGAACCGCCTGGGCCCAAAAAACATCCCGACTCCTTTAGGTGGGGACGCCATCTCAAAACGAAACACAGCACATAAACTGAGAGAAATTGCGGGCATCCCCGTTGGGTTCGCTATTTTTCTGGATCATACATAGCAATCGGTGACAAAAGGTGTCAACCCCAGGCGAGGCCTGCCCTGTGTGTGGACCACGGGCTGAAGTCGCCTATGGGCGTTTGTGTGGATGCTGTGGCATTGTCAAATTCAGCTCGAAAAGTTTTCGAAAAATCGCCCGTCGTTGTCCCCACCCGGGAAACAATGCGTCGGAACCGTTCCTAGGCGCTCAAACGAAAGGGAACTCTTCCGTGTGAAGGGTTTTTAACCAATCGGAAAAGTCGTTCGGCTTTCAAAAGATGGGTGCATAGATTCCAACTTGTCTATGGGCGTCGCTGCATTCACCTTGAAACATTCGGCGGCGACCATGGACCGACGGATGACACACCTCTCTTCATCAAGGACACCTGATGAAGGAGAATGAAAACTGCCCATCATGGAAGTTGTCACGGAAAGCTCCTTGTTTCACAGACTTCGCAACGCCCGCGACCCGCTCACGCCGAACGCCAAGATTTTGTGCGACCACGTCATGCAGCACCCGAGGCAGAGTGTATTTCAAAGGATTCACGTGGCGACACGACACTGCGGCGTCTGCGAAGCTGCGCTCATGCGTTGTGTGAAACAGCTGGGCGACGGAGCCGCTAGAGAATTCATCGTGCGCGGCCAGTTCCAAAATGCTGAACTCATGTTTGGTTTTCTTGCGGTTTTCGCCCAATGGGTTTCCTTACACCTAACACTAGCCGGAACCCTCGTAACCTCTGGATCTGTGTGACGCTAAGATTTTTGGGAGGTGGCGATCGTGTTCCCCGGACCGTGAAGCCGGGAACCGTTTGAACCGTCTGGGGCTTTCCCCTTGACGAGGCCGTGCTTTTCAGGCATGGCATTAAACGAGCGCCCAGTTTGTTTCTTCCCGCACCGATGGGCCCTTTTCGAAGACGTGCTGCGCACGCTCCCTTCGGTCCAAGCGCCACAGAGCCGCCACGATGTCAGATAGACATAGGGCAAGAGCGGTCGCAGGGCGTCGGGGACGTGACGGTCAACCAGGGCCAAATCATGAAGGGATGCCGGAAGAACCTTCAGGCAACGGTCGTGGCCGCAAGACATCATTCCCATCACAAGGACGACGTGGGCGCGAAGGATAAGTACGGGTTCATCTACGGGGCGGATTGCAAGAAGACCATGATGGTCGCCGGCGGTGGCAACGGGTATTCACGGTAGGAGGAAGAAGGCCGTGAATGGCATCCCAGCGTTTTTGGGATGCCCATGGTGGGGCTTTCAGGAAAGTGTTGGGGCGACGAGAAGGCGACGGCCGTTGTTGTGCCCAAACCAGGGGATAACCCTTTCCGAGGACATTCTCATTGCTCCATGCCGCCAGCATCTGGCGGCGTCCAAGTGATCCAAAACGATTCTGTTCCGCTCTGAACTCCCCAAGGGGTCCGCCGAAAAGATTTTGAAAAGGAATATGGGTCCCCCTTGAGGGCACATCTGGAACGTGAGGAGGTGATAGGCACGACGACACGGAACGCCGAGTGAAGCCAAAGAAATGAAGAAACTCCTGCCTGCAAAACCATCGGAGGTGCGCTCATGGCCCAGAGAATCGTTCGAGGTTTTCCGGCAACGTCCAACGACGCCTACCCATTAAACATGATCACCTTTTTAAAGCATGCTGCGAGGAATTATCCTGAAGCGGAGGTTGTTTCCAGAAACCTGGACGGCTCGCTGTATCGAAGCACGTATGGGGAAGTGGAACGGCGTGTGCGCCGACTGGCCAAAGCCCTCACAAAGCTTGGGGTTGCGCCGGGAGATCGTGTGGGCGCCTTGGACTGGAACACGCATCGGTTCATGGAACTATATTTTGCCGTTTCGGGTATTGGAGCGGTACTTTTGGAATTAAATCCGCGCATTTCAGCCGCCGAGCGCGCTTATGTGATCAACCACAGCGAAGCCCGGTTCGTGGCGGTTGCCGCGTCGCTGAGGCCCCTCATGGAGCCTTTGGCCGGAGAATGCCCCACAGTGCAGGGCTTGATCGTTTTGGACGATCTGGGTACGGGGGTGGGAGAGAGCGCCTTTCCCGCCGCCTACGACTATGAGGCACTCCTTGCCGAGGCGGACGAAGACTTTGAATTTCCGTGGATCGAAGAAACATCGGCTTGCACAGCCTGCTACACGTCGGGCACCACGGGAAAACCCAAGGGTGTCTACAATTCCCATCGGGCCATGTACCTGCACACCTTGGCCATCGCCCAGGCGCTGCACATGACCCAAGATGACGTCATTATGCAAATCGTGCCCATGTTTCACGCTCAAGGTTGGGGCATGTTCTTTTGCGGGCCCATGCTCGGTGCTAAGCTCGTGTTTCCAGGTCGCTACACCATGGAAGACCCATCGCCTTTAGTGGACTTGCTTGTGAAGGAAAAGGTCACCGTGACTTGTGGAGCGCCGGCCATCTTTCTGCCCATGTTACACCACATCAAGAACCTTCCCACCAAGCCGGACTTTCGCGGATTGCGCATGATCAGCGGAGCCACGGAACCACCTTTAGCCCTGATGAAAGGCTATGACGAGCTGGGCGGAGCGCAGGTTATTCACGCCTACGGTGCCACGGAAACGGCGCCCTTGGTGACCGTCAATCACCTGAAGCCTTCCCTACGGGGATTGTCGGAGGCCGATCGGTGGGAACTTCGAAAAAAACAAGGGCTTCCCGTAGTGGGGCTGGACGTGATGATCGAGGGCCCCGACGGGACACCGGTTCCTCGGGATGGCAAAAGCGTGGGTGAAGTTCTCATTCGAGGCCCCTGGGTCACGCGCCGTTACCACAACGATCCGCGCAGTGACGAATCCTTTACCGAAGACGGCTACTGGCGCAGCGGCGATGCGGGAACCCTCGATCCCAATGGCTACCTTAAAATTACCGACCGTTTCAAGGACCTCATCAAGAGCGGTGGTGAATGGATTTCGTCCATCGATTTGGAAAATGCCATCATGGCCCATCCCGACGTTCTTGAGGCGGCGGTGATCGGTATTGCCCATCCCAAATGGGAGGAACGTCCCCTGGCGTTGGTGGTGCTGAAAGAGGCGGCCAAAGGCCGAGTGAACAAGGAAGCTATCCTGGATTTCATTCGGCCTCATTTTGCCAAATGGCAACTGCCCGACGATGTGCTTTTTGTGGAGGCCATTCCCAAGACGAGTGTGGGCAAATTCGCCAAAAGGGTTGCGCGACAACAGTACGCGGGGCACTATGGAGCGTAAGCGCCTGGATTCATAATGGGATAGCAACGTGACAGGGATGCACCCACGCAACCAGCGCTCACCGCTGCGACACAATGAGGATTCTGGGCTAACAATCGATGGTTTGAGGAGGCCTTATGCCTGACTGTGTGGTCGTGACGAATCATGGACCGATTCGGGAAGTGACCATGAACCGCCCCCGGAACCTGAACGCTTTGAACCTGGAGCTCATGAGCGAACTGGCCGATGCCATGACGGCTGCGGCGGTGGATCCGTCCGTGCGCGGCGTGCTCTTTTCCGGGCGCGGACGGGCCTTTTGTGCCGGCGGAGACTTGAAGTGGGCTTTGGATTATGCCAGCGATCCCGGCATCTCGCTTCATGTCCTGGCGGGGCAGCTCAATCGTTTGGCCGTTCAAATACGTTCCATGCCCAAGCCCGTGGTGGCTGCCGTGCAGGGGGCCGCAGCCGGCGCCGGGTTTATGCTGGCTTTGGCCTGCGATTTTCGCATCATGGAACAATCGGCGTTCTTTCAGCAAGCCTATACCTCCAATGGGCTGTGCATTGACGGAGGGGGAACCTTTTCCCTGCCTCGCTTGGTGGGCTTGGCTCGTGCCATGGAAATTGCTGCCTTTGACGAGCGAATTTCGGCGCCAAAGGCCCTGGAGTGGGGATTGGCGACGCGCCTTGTGCCTGATGGCACAGCACATGAAGAAGCGCTGAAAATGCTGCAAGATCTGGCCCGGCGATCCTTGCATGCATTTCGTTGTACCAAGGAACTTCTCAACGGATCGTTTCAAAGGTCTTTTGAAGAACAGGCGGAATGGGAGCGCCGCTCTTTGGTGGCGTGCGCCCGTCATGCAGACGGCCGAGAAGGGCTTCAAGCTTTTGTGGAAAAGAGACCGCCTCAGTTTATCTAAGAGGAGTTGAAGCGTCGACTATGGGAATCGGCGCAGGTGGGCGGCGCCTGGGGCTTTTCGACTTGCTGGCAGCGGTTTCCTGAAAACGGCCACAACGCCTTGTTCATGGCACCACCGCCATGCCCGCGCACACGAATTTTTAAACCTTAAGAGGCGATCATCCATGGAGGCGATGGGTCATTCCCGCGAACCCGGGAATCCAGAATTCCATCATCGTGCCGAGTGCCTTTTCGCCCTCGGTAGAGACTGGCGTTAGGGGGATGGGGGCGACCTGACATGGTCCTTTGACGACTTCGGGATACACATCCAGAAAAAAGGAGAGATCCCATGGTAAAGAGCACATCCCTTCCAGAGGAGCTTCGGCGGCATTATGAGCGTTTCGACCGAGAAAGCATCGCGTTCTTGCGTTCCCGCTACAACCGCATCACCCGCTGGGTGATTGCGGACATCGTGCGGCGCAGCGCCTATCGATACCCGGAAAAGCCCGCCTTGATTTTCGGCAACCAGACCCTCACCTATGCGGAGCTCGACGAAGCCACAAACCGCGTGGCCCAAGGGCTTTTGGCTTTGGGTCTGAAGCGTTTTGACCGTGTGGCCATTTTGGCCCACAACACCATTCACCATGTGCTCACCTGGCTGGGAACGGCCAAGGCCGGAGGCATTTATCTGGCCATCAATTACCTGCTTCGCGGCAAGGACATTGCCTACTGTATCAACCACTCGGAAGCTCGGTTTTTCATCGTGGAAGACGCTCTCTTCGAACTGGTCGAAGGTGTTTTGGGGGAGATGCCCACGGTGAGCCATCGGCTCTGGTCCAACCAGGGAGCAGGGCGCCCGGCCCCGGAAGGTTGGCTCGATTTTGACGTGTGGGCCAATGCCCAGTCGAGCGAAGAGCCTGATGTGGAGTTGCATATCGAGGATCCTGTGCAAATGACCTACACCAGCGGCACCGAATCCCTGCCCAAGGGCGTGGTGCTCACCAACCAGTCCCTCATGGCCCAGTACATGGGCTGCATCGTGGATGGTGAATACCATCCGCAGGACGTGAACCTTAATGCTTTGCCCATCTTTCACTGCGCTCAACGAGACGTGTTTCTGACGCCCTTTTTCTGGCTTGGGGCCACCAACGTGTTGCTTCCCACGGCCGATGTGCCCACCATTTTGCAAAAGATTGAAGAGCATCGCGCCACGGTCTTTTTTGCTCCGCCCACCGTGTGGATCGGGCTGTTGCGGCATCCGGATTTTGACAAGCGGGATCTATCTTCCGTGCAAAAGGGCTATTATGGCGCCTCCATTATGCCCGTGGAGGTTTTGAAGGAAATTCAACGAAGGCTTCCCTCGTGTCAAAGGCTTTTCAACTATTATGGGCAAACAGAACTCTCACCCTACCACACCATCCTCAAACCTGCCGATCAATTGACCAAACCGGGATCTGCCGGCATGGGCGGCCTGAACATGGAAACGGCGCTGCTGGACGATTTGTGCCGACCGGTCCAAGGCCCTGGCATTCCAGGGGAGATCTGCGGTCGGGGACCTCACGTCATGCTCATGTATTTCAAGGATGCTGAAAAGACCGAAGAAGCCATGGCCGGCGGATGGTTTCATTCGGGCGACGTGGGCGTCTACGATGAGGACCGTTACATCACCGTGGTGGACCGCAAGAAGGACATGGTGAAGACCGGCGGCGAGAACGTTTCCACGCGGGAAGTGGAAGAAGTTATTTACACGGACCCCAGAGTTTCGGAAGTGGCCGTCATCGGTGTGCCGCACCCCAAATGGATAGAAGCCGTCACGGCCATTGTAGTGCCCAAGGCCGGGCAAACCATTTCGGAAGAAGAAATCGTGGCCCTGTGCAAAAACGAGCTGGCGGCTTTCAAGGTGCCCAAAGCGGTGGTGATCGTGGAGGCGCTTCCCAAAACGCCGACGGGAAAGATCCTCAAACGGGATTTGCGCCGCCATTACCAAAATCTCTTCTCTTGAGAAAACTAAGTTACAAGGCGCGGCCCCAGCGCAGGGCATGCAAAGGAAAGGCGAGGCCAAAGGGTTGCAGAAGCCATTCGGAACTCAGGCGCCTAAGCGGCAAATACGCCAGCCTTTTGCCACGAAAGGCAAGTCGACCTTTGCGGAGTTTGGAAAGAAGTTCTTCCTTGGCAGGGCTGGACGCGCCCAAAAGGATCGGGCAGGCCTGAAAGGCTTCCACAGAAGGCAGCGTGACGGGATAGAGGTTTTTGGAAAAGGGAGCCGGTTCGGCCACCTCCATTTCAAGCTGCGCGACTGTGGCAGTTCGGGCCATTCGAAGGAAATACCTGGGCGCCACTTTAAAAGCAGGCACCCAGAAGTGAAACGGCCGATGGGCCCGCAGCGTCAGGCCCACGAGGGCGGCTCGAGTTAGCGTGCGAAATTCTTCGACGGTTTCCAAAACAAAACCTTAACCTCTTGCGTGGTGAAATGTCCCAAGGTGCCCACCAGGCGGTTGATGAACAAGACCGGCTGAACAATGCGCACGTTCACCACGCCGTGGGCTCGAACGCGAATGAGGCCCAGCGAGGCGTCTCGAAAGGCGACAGGATCCCGTGTGCCCATTTGAGGTTGGCAAAGACCTGGGTGTTGACGAAATAGACTTCTGCTCGAAGCGGGCTGGTAAAGGCTCAGGGAAAACTCTGAAGCTTGGTCTAGATGGGCATGTTAGCCGTCTTGAGTGTGTGGCGGCCCGGGTCAAAGGCCGCCACGGCCCTGCCTTGGTAAAACAGGACCGCCGCCTGGCTTTCCCGCACGGTGAGTTGGGCTCCGTACTTGATTTCTCCGGATCCATCCTCTGGTATGCGATAAAGCATGTCTTTGCCGGACGTGTCAAACCACTCGATAGCCTCCAAGAAAACCACATTGTCTGTTCCCACGAGAAATCCTTTGAATGTGGGCTGTCGTTTCTTCTGAGTGAACGGTAGAAGTGCCACAAAACTTGAAGAAAAAATCCATGATTTCCATGGAACCTGGCGCAGGCCGACTAAAGGAAAAGATCCGAGCGGTACTTGTGAATGAGAAGAAGTTCCACTTGCCAGCCTGCCATGATTTCTTCGCCGACCACCTGAAGGAGCGCTTTCATGGATGCGGGCCCGAGCTTTCTTTGAATGTCTTGGCAGAAATAGTTGAGGCAAAAATGATTCTTTGCCGTAAGGAGGCACCCCGTGTCGCCCAGAAAAAGGCATTGATCCTCGTAAGCGTGTCGTGTGGGCAAGGGGCAATCCAGCAGACGATTGATGAGCAAATGAGTGACAGTATAGTTCCATTCCATGTCGGGAAAACAACATCCCCCAAAGACGTGGGCGGCACAGGCGCTGCACGCTTCAAAGATTCCGGCTTTGGCAAAAGCCGTGCGCGTTTTCTCAATGGCCGCTCTGTAAGCTTTCAAGGAAAGGGCGATTTTAGGGTCGGCAAGGATTTCCGCCCCCAAAGCGTCGTGAAGGCGACAGGCCTGCAGCACATGGTGCGCGCGTTCCTTAGGCGCAGCAGCGTTGAGCTGCTTCATCAACTCCACCTCAATTCCCTCCCAATAAGGAACCTGTTCCATGCCTGGACCGGATCAACCCCAGAATGCCATCCCATGAAAATCCCTTGGACGTTCATTGGCGATGGCACATTGCAGAACATTATAATAGGATCCGGCGCCTTTCCCTAGAGCCATCTTTAAGCTTGACATGGGGAAGAGGGTCTGCCAGGAACTGAACGAGCGGTCGGTTAGATTTGGCAATTCCCATCTTTCCATCACCTTAAACCAAGGAGGAGTTCATGGTCGGCATCCTTGCCTATGGAGCGTATCTGCCGAGATATCGGTTGGAACGAAAAACTGTGGCCAAGGCTATGGCCTGGATTAATCCCGCTGTGTGGGGCCTTGCGGGCGGAGAAAAGACCGTGGCGGGGGCGGATGAAGACGCCATCACCTTGGCTGTCGCGGCGGCGCGAAACGCGTGCCGTTTTCAACGCGATGCCGCCTGTGAAGCCCTCTTTGCCGCTTCGACCACGTTTCCGTACGCGGAACGCCAAAACGCCGCCATGATTCGAGAGGCCCTGAGCCTACCCGAGGAGGCGGCGGCGGTGGATGTGACCGGTTCGACCCGCGCGGGCACGGCGGCGATTCTTGCGGCGGCGGCCCAAGTGGCCGGCGGGGCATCGAAGCGGGCCATGGTGGTGGTGGCGGATGCGCGGCGCACCAAAATGGGAAGCACGGAAGAACTCCTTTTCGGCGATGGCGGCGCGGCGCTGGTATTGGGGTCCGAAGGGGTTCTCGCCGAACTTGTGGGAACCTTTTCCATGAGCGCCGACTTTCCCGGACCCCTTCGAGAAAACGAAAAGAGGCTGGGGCGTTCCTGGGAGGAGCGCTGGGTGCGTGACGAAGGCTATGTTTCACTCATTCCCAAGGCCATCCATGGCTACCTCAGTCGGGAAAAGATTACGGCGGATCTTTTTTCCGCACTCATCTATCCCTGTCCTTATCCCAGAGAACACGGCCTCATTGCCACCAAATTAGGCTTTTCCGCAGACAAGGTGGCCGACCCTATGGCGGCCCTGGTTGGGGATACCGGAGCACCCCATCCCCTGCTCATGCTCTGTCATGTCTTGGAATCGGCGTCCCCGGGCGACCACATTCTTGTGGTGGGATACGGAAGCGGTGTGGACGTTTTGCATTTTCGCGTCACAGAAGCCGCCGCCTCTTTCAAGCCTGCCTGGAGCTTTGACGCTCTGCTGGCGCGCAAAGCCCCGCTCACGCCATACGAAAAAGCCGCAGCTTTTCGAGAACTGGTCCCCGTGGAAACGGGGCTTCGGGGCGAGTTTCAGGCAGAAACGCCCTTGTCGGTGCAATGGCGGTATCGGCGGGCCATTTTGGGCTTGGAAGGATCCCGGTGTCGCCGGTGCGGCACGCCTCAGTTTCCTCCGCAGCGCATCTGCGCCATGGGCGAATGCCAGGCGGTGGACGAGATGGAACCGTATCTCTTTTCCGACAAGCCGGCGCGCATCTTCAGCTACACGGGGGACAACCTGGCGTTCTGCCTGGATCCTCCGCAGATCTACGGCATTGTGGACTTTGATGGGGGAGGGCGCATGATGCTGGATTTTACCGATTGCGACCTGGAATCCCTGAGCGTGAATCAGCCGGTGGAGCTGCATCTGCGCCGCAAATACCATGACGGTCAACGGGGCGTGCACACCTATTTTTGGAAGGCCGTGCCCATTGTTTCGGCGCAAGCCTAAGGAGGTGACGACCATGGCGACGGGAATCAAAGACAAGGTGGCGATCATCGGCATGGGATGCACCCGGTTTGGGGAACGGTGGACCGACGGTGCCGAAGACCTTATGGTGGAAGCCTTCGTGGAAGCCCTGCAGGATGCCGGGATCGAAAAAAAAGAGATCGATGCGGCCTGGCTGGGCACCTGTTTTGATGAAGTCAATGTGGGCAAGAGCGCCATTCCTTTAGCGCAGGCCTTGAAACTTCCCAGCATTCCCGTGACGCGCGTGGAAAACTTCTGCGCCACGGGCACGGAAGCCTTTCGAGGCGCCTGTTATGCCGTGGCTTCGGGCGCGTGCCGCATCGCTCTGGCTCTCGGCGTGGAAAAACTCAAAGACACCGGCTACGGGGGGCTTCCCGGCTTCGACACGGCCATGGGAACCCTCAACCGATTCATCCTTCCCAATTTCACGGCTCCGGGGGGGTTTGCCCTTATGGCCACCCGCTACTTTGCCAAGTACGGCATTTCTCCCGAAGAAGGCAAAATGGCTCTGGCCAAGATCTCTTCCAAAAGCCATCGCTGTGGGGCCTTGAATCCCAAAGCACACCTGCGCAAGGAAGTTTCTCCGGAACAGGTGCTCAAAGCGCCCATCATCGCCTGGCCGCTGGGCTTGTTTGACTGCTGCGGGGTGAGTGACGGAGCGGCGGCCGCCATCGTGACCACACCTGATGTGGCGCGCGGCTTGGGCAAAACCCCGGTGATGGTCAAGGCGCTGCAAATCGCCGCCACGTCCGGCGAAGAGATGCTGACGACCCGGTGGGATGGCACCTATTTGAAAACAACCACCGAAGCGGCCAAACGGGCCTATGCGGAAGCGGGTATCACGCGGCCGCGAGAAGAACTGAGTGTTCTGGAAGTCCACGACTGCTTTTCCATCACCGAACTCGTGACCTACGAAGACCTGCAGATTTCCGAGCGGGGTCGCGCCATTCGAGACATCAACGAGGGTTTTTTTGAACTGGATGGAAAGATTCCATGCCAGTCTGACGGAGGCCTTAAGTGCTTCGGGCATCCCATCGGGGCTTCCGGCATTCGCATGATCTATGAAGTCTACAACCAACTGTTGCATCGCGCAGGGCCCCGTCAGATTCCCGATCCTAGACTGGGTCTGACCCACAATCTGGGTGGCATTCCATCGTTCAGTGTCTGCAGTGTTGGCATTTTCGGCCTTTAGCCCCCGAGCCCAAAGGAGAACCCTATGATTCTCGCTGCACCGGACCGTATCACGGAATACACCAACAAGGGCTGCTGGGGCAGCCGTACGCTTCTGGATGATTTCAAGCAGCATGTGCGCAACAGGCCCGACGCCACGGCCATCGTCGACCCCATCAACAAGGAAGCCCTCATGGGCACGAAGCCCGAAAGGGTGCGCTACGCCGATTTCGATCGGGCGGTGGAGGCGACGGCCTCCGCGCTTCGCGCCGAAGGCCTACAAAAAGACGACATCATTATGGTGCAGCTACCCAACTGCTGGGAACTGGCCATGCTCTATCTCGCCATCGCTCGCGCCGGCGGCGTCATTTCTCCCATGCCCATGCAGTGGCGTTCCAAGGAGATCACCTACGTGGCCGAAATCACACAAGCCAAGGCCATGATCACCGTGAAAGAGTTTCACGGCTTTGCCCATCAGGCCATGGCCGAAGAGGTGCGCCAGAAGGTGCCGAGCCTAAAAAAAATCTTTACCTACGAAGACGTGCGCCGCATGATGGAGGAAAAGCCAGACCCGGCCCTCGAGCGCATTCGCATCGATGCCGACGACATCTTCACCATTTGCTGGACTTCCGGCACCGAAGCGCAACCCAAAGGATGTCCGCTGAGCCACAACAACTGGCGATGCCAGGCGGCCATCGCCTTGGCCAGCGGCATGCAGCCGGGCGATGTCATGCTCACGGCCGGCCCCCTGGTCAACATGGCCTCCGTGGGAACCGTCTACGTGCCGTGGCTGCGCTTTGGCGGCACCGTGGTGTTGCATCATCCCTTTGATCCCCAATTGCTGCTGAAACAAATGGTCCAGGAGCGCATTCAGTACACGCTGCTGGTTCCGGCCGTGGTGAATCTGATTTTGAAACATCCGGCGGCGCAAGGGGTGGATCTGAGCGCCGTGCGCGTGATCACAGTGGGGTCAGCACCGCCGTCCCTGTGGTCCATGCAAGAATTCAAGAGGCGCTGGAATGTGGACATCGGCAACATCTGGGGCCAAAACGAAGGCACAGCACTGGTTTCCGGCGTACAGGAAGTGCCGGACATGGCCCTTCGCGTGGACCATCTTCCGCGTTACGGAGCGCCGGGGGTGGAGTGGGCGACGCCCATGGCCCGATTCGTCCAAACCAAGGTGGTGGGTCCCGATGGAACAGAACTGACCGAAGATGGCGCTGTCGGGGAACTGCTCTACCGTGGTCCCAACGTCATTCCGGGCTATTTCAAGCGGCCGGACTTGAACGCGCAGGCCTTTGATGCCGAAGGCTATTTTCGCACCGGAGACCTCTTTCAAATCGCTCAAGGCCGGTACTTGAAATTTTTTGAACGCGCCAAGGACATCATCATTCGAGGGGGCTACAACATTAGCGCTCAAGAAGTGGAAAACGTGCTGCTGGGCCATCCGGCCGTTCAAGATGTGGCGGCTGTGGGCATGCCCGATGAAAATCTCGGGGAAAGGACCTGTGTCTACGTGGTTCCCAAACCGGGCCAAAACGTCACCCTGGAGGACCTGATCCGGTACATGAAAGGACAGGGCGTGGCCACCTACAAGTTGCCTGAGCGTTTGGAACGGGTAGAAGCCATTCCTCGAAATCCCGTGGGCAAGATCCTCAAAAAGGAACTGCGACAGGATATTCGAAAGAAAATGGGCTCTTAGGTGGAGGGCGTTCGAAAGGCATGCGCGGAAGCCCTTGAGCCCATCTCGGCCGCGCTCGCAAGATGGCAGGAAGTGTCCAGAGGCGAACTTTGCTTTCCGTAGTGTGATGCCCGGGCAGGCTTGAGTGCGGATGGTGGGCGAACTGTGCAGACCGGCACGCCCGCGCGCCAACGGTCGCGCCGGGACCCGACCGTCACTTCCGGGTGCCAACCGTCGCTCCCGCGCCCCCATGGTCGCTCCCGCGCACGCAGAAGTCCATGGAGGGTGAAGAATTTGGATTTCCGCCTTCGCGGGAATGACAGAGGGCGAAAATCATTGGGCACTCGCGGCCTTAAACGGTCACGTCAGGGTCTTGGTCGTTACTGCCGGATTCCTAGCCGTGGGTGCGGGAGGACGAGGCACCCTGGGACCTTGGGTCTGCCGGATGCCCAATGTTACTAACGGATCCCTAATGTCGGTGCCGGGACCCGGCCGTCACTTCCGGGTGACAACACTCACTCCCGCGCCCCCATGGTCGCTCCCGCGCACGCAGAAGTCCATGGAGGGTGAAGAATTTGGATTTCCGCCTTCGCGGGAATGACAATAAAGGGAAGGGCCCCTAAGGGAAAAGCGAAGGTTTTTTAAACCTTCCGGAGGCGGTTTTCTTTGAAGAGAGCAACGCCCGGGTGACATTGATGAGAAAACAAATCCGGAAGGCATGTTCAATGACACGCGGCAAAGCCACGCCATAAAGACAAAAAACAGGCACATCTCAAGGAGGTAAAAAATTATGGAGAGGATGCTGGAAGGACGCGTCAGTTTGATCACGGGAGCCGGTCGAGGCATTGGCCGAGCGGCGGCGTTGCTTTTTGCGTCGGAAGGGGCCAAGGTGGTGCTGAGCGATCTGGATGCGGGGCCAGCACAGGAGGTAGTGGATGAGATTCGCCGCCAAGGCGGGGAAGCTGTAGCCGTGGTCGGGGATGTGACCGCGAATGGCTTTGCGGAGGAATTCGTCCAGGCCGCCGTGGACGCTTTTGGACCGGATCTTCATGTGATCGTCAACAACGCAGGATACACATGGGACGCCGTGGTCCACAAAATGACCGATGATCAATGGGAAGCCATGCTGAAGGTCCACTGCACGGCACCTTTTCGGATCGTGAGGGCCGCGGCACCCTATATTCGGGAAAATGCCAAAAAGGAAGCGGAGCAGGGCCGTGTGGTCATGCGGAAGATCATCAATGTGAGTTCCGTGGCCGGAACGGACGGCAACGCCGGACAAGCCAACTATTCCACGGCCAAATCGGGTATTCTGGGCTTTACCAAGACCCTGGCCAAGGAATGGGGCCGGTTTAACGTGAACGTCAACGCCGTGGCCTACGGATGGATTCAAACGCGACTCACCCAGCCCAAGGCCGAAGACACGTTTCTGGAAAAGGACGGCCAAAAGATCGCCATCGGCGTCCCCAAGAACCAGCTGGAGGCCTTTCGCATGATGATTCCCCTAGGACGGCCGGGAACGCCCGAGGAAGCCGCTCGAGTCATGCTGTTTTTGGCTTCACCCCTGTCCGATTATGTGTCCGGGCAGGTGATCAAGGTGACGGGAGGCTGGTGAGAAAGCTGGTTGTCGGGCGGCGTGAATCGTGAATCGTGAATCGGGAATCGGGAATCGTGAATCGGGAATCGTAAATCGTGAATCGTAAATCGTGAATCGTGAATCGTGAATCGTGAATCGGGAATCGTAAATCGTGAATCGTAAATCGTGAATCGTGAATCGTGAATCGTGAATCGGGAATCGGGAATGGGGGGTTGGGGGTTGGGAGGGGTGTGGTGCAAAAAGAAAGGAGGCTTTCCATGATTGACGTCCAGCAGGTGGGGCTTACCATCGGCCCCTTTGAGTATCCAATGCATTGGCGCAACATTATTCTCTACCATTTGGGGATCGGCTTTGGCGCCTCTGATTTGGACTATGTGTATGAACGTGCCCAAGGCGGCCTCAAGGTGTGTCCATCCTATGCGGTTATTCCGGTTTTTCAGCCGTTTTTTGAAATCTTGGATCGGTTGAAAATCGATCTTTCAACGGTGCTTCACGGGGAACAGGCCATTCGGCTGCACCGGCCCCTGCCGTCGTCGGGAAAACTCATGAGCACCGTCAAAGTGGCCGGCATCTATGACAAGAAAAAAGCGGCCTTGGTGGTCCTGGAAACGGAAACCAAGGATGAACAGGGCGATGTGGTCAACGAGACGCGTATGAGCCTGTTCTGCCGGGGACTCGGGGGCTGGGGAGGCGACTCGGGGCCCAAGGCCGAAGCCGTTCACGTGCCTCGAGACAAAGCGCCGGATTTCGAGATCGCCTACAAGACCTCGCCGGATCAGGCGGCCATTTATCGCCTTTCCGGCGACGTCAATCCCTTGCACATCGATCCACAAGCGGCGAAAGCGGCGGGCTTTCCCAAACCCATTCTTCACGGCCTGTGCACCTTCGGCTTTGCGACTCGAGCTATCCTTGCCGGCGCCTGTGCAGGGGACGTGGGACGTTTCAAAGGTTTTCAGGTTCGGTTTGCCGACGTGGTCTATCCCGGCGAAACCATCACGACGCGTGGATGGTCCGTGGGCAACGGCCGTTATGTCATTGAAGCGGCGACGGAACGTGCTGTGGTGTTGTCCCATGCGTTGGCCGAGGTGGGCTAACGAAACGGAGCAGCGCGCGGTGACGCATCTTCCAGATCCTTCACGTGGTGCTGTGAAGCCCTTGAGGATTCGCGCGTTGACGAAGGCGCTTTGGGTGCGGCATAAGAGGCGCGGAGGGCTCAGCCGGGAACGCCCCTTCGGCATGGGCATCAAAAGGGGGTAGGCATGGAGGGATTGTATCGCGAAGAGCACCACATCTTTCGCGACGCGTTTCGAAGATTTGTGGAGCGGGAAGTGGCCCCGCACATGGAACGATGGGAAGACGAGGGGGTGGTTTCTCGGGATGTGTGGCGGGCCATGGGGGAAGCGGGCTTCTTGTGCCCATGGCTTTCTGAAGAATATGGGGGGAGCGGCGCTGATTTTCTCTACTCGGTGATCATCACCGAGGAGTTGGCCAAGGCGGGTGCGGTGAGTTTCATGGCGCCCCTGCACAGCGACATTGTGGCCCCTTACATCGCCGCCCTGGGTACGGAAGACCAAAAGAGGCGGTGGCTTCCGGCTGCCGCTCGAGGTGAAGTGGTCTTGGCCCTGGCCATGACGGAACCCAACACGGGATCCGACCTGGCTGCTCTACGCACGCGGGCCGTGAGAGAAGGCGAGGCATGGGTCATCAACGGCCAAAAGACTTTTATTTCCAACGGCATTTTGGCGGACCTCGTGGTGGTGGCCTGCCGCACCGGCACCGTGGAATCGGGAGCCAAGGGGATCAGTTTGATCGTCGTTGAACGAGGCGCCCCCGGATTTCATCGTGGCCGAAACCTCAAGAAAATGGGGCTGCACGCCCAAGATACGGCGGAATTGATTTTCGAGGACTGCCGCGTCCCTGCTGAAAATCTTCTAGGAACCTTGAACCGCGGCTTTTACCACATGATGGACCATTTGCAACAGGAACGCCTTATGGCCTGCATCATGGGCCAGGCCATGGCGGAAGCCATGCTGGACATGACGATCGAGTACGCTCGAGGGCGCACGGCCTTCGGCCAACCCATCGCTTCCTTTCAACACAACGCCTTCACCATTGTGGACATGGCCACGGAGGTGAAGCTGGGTCGCACCTTCCTGGAACGCCTCATCGCTGATCACATGGCCGGAAAGGACATCGTCACGGACGTGTCCATGGCCAAGGCGTGGATTGGAGAGATGGCGAACCGCGTGGCCTATCGATGTGTGCAGCTTCACGGCGGGTACGGGTACATGGAGGAATATCCCATCAGCCGCTTTTACCGAGACGTTCGGCCGATTCCCATTTTTGCAGGAACGACCGAAATCATGAAACTCATTGTCGCCAAGCGAATGCAGCTCATGTGAAAAACCAAAGGAGGGGACCATGAATTTTGATTTGCCAGAAGAACTCAAGATCTTAAAGGAAGAAGCCTACAAGTTTGCGGTGCGCGAATTTACTCCCGTGTCCAAAGAGTGCGACCGTGAAGAAAAATATCCTCGGAATGTTTGGAAAAAGGCTTGTGAGTATGGATTTATCGGAGCCTGGATACCGGAAGAATACGGCGGTTCGGGAGCGGGATTTTTGGCCAACACCATCATCACGGAACAATTCAGTCGCATCGATATGGGCATTGGCCTGATTACCGCCGCTCCTTTCGGATCCGAAAACATCTACCTCTATGGTTCCGAAGAGCAGAAAAAGACCTACTTGCCCAAGTTAGCGTCCGGGGAGATCATTTTTGCCGGGGCGTACACCGAACCCAATGCGGGAACAGATGTGGCGGGCATACGCACTCGAGCGGTTAAAGAAGGGGACCACTACATCCTCAACGGGCAAAAGATGTTTATCACCAACGGAACCGTCTGTGATTACTTTTGCGTCTTTTGTGTGACCAACCCTGATGCTGAGCGCCATAAACGGTTCAGTTTGCTCATCGTGGATGCCACCTCACCCGGCATCACGCGCAACAAGATTTGCGGCAAGATGGGCATTCGCGCCAGTGACACGGCGGAAATCAGTTTTGAAGACGTCAAGGTTCCCGTGGAAAACCTGGTGGGTCAGGAAGGCCATGGTTTCTACCAGCTCATGAACTTCTTCAACGTCACGCGGGCCATGGTCGCCGGCCAGGGCGTCGGGCTCGCTCAAGGGGCTCTGGACAAGGCGGCCCAATACGTGCAAGAACGTACGGCCTTTGGACAACCTGTGGCCAATTTTCAAGGTGTGCAGTTCCAGCTGGCTGAAATGGCCACCCGTATCGAATTGGCTCGGCAATTGACCTACAAAGCCGCCTGGATGGTGGACCAAGGTCGAATAGATCCCAAGCTGAGCGCCATGGCTAAGTACTATGCCGGAGAAACCGCCGTGTGGGTGGCCGACAAGGCGTTGCAACTTCATGGAGGTTATGGCTACATCGATGAATATGATGTGCAGCGCTTTTACCGCGACGCCAAGATTCTGGACATCTACGAGGGCACGAAAGAGGCGGAAAAGATGACCATCGCTAAACTTGTGCTCAAGGAATACGCGAAGGGCTAAAAATTTCCTTTAAGAAAGGCGTTGCGTGAAGGAAGATAGAAAAAACACGGCGGCCGAGATCCTTAAGGCCGCCCGACAACTCTTTTACGAAAAAAGCTACGAGGCGGCCAGCACCCGGGAAATTTCCGCGCGCGTCGGTATCAGCAAGGCCGCCTTGTATCATCACTTTCGAAACAAGGAGGAAATCCTCTTTCGCATTTGCCTGGAAGCCGCCGACGAGCTGGTGGACAACATGCGCCGAGCCATCGCCCGCAATGTGGCTTCGGGCAAACCCTTGAAAGAACAACTCACCGACATTCTCATCGAATACCTGAGAACCTACCTCAAGAACGAGAACTTCAACAAAATCTTGTTCCATGACATGGAATACCTGCCGGAGGACAAGAGGCGGATCATTTTGGACAAGGAAAAGGAAAACGTTCATCAACTTCGGGCGTTTCTCATTTCCTTGATGGATCAAGGGGCCATTCGGCGCATCAACCCCACCGTCATGACCTTTTCCCTGATCAGTTCCCTGCACTGGCTGTACTTTTGGTACAACCCCAAAGGCCCCTTATCTTTGGAAGATGTGGCCCAAGAAATTGCGGATCTTTTCCTTCACGGCATGCTCGCCCGCTGACGGCTGGGCGACACACAGCCCAGCACCTTCGGGCAGTGCCAACCTCTCCATCAAAGACGGACCCACGCAGCAAAGCTGCACGAACCCGTCTGTAGTGACGTGGCACCGGACTGGACCAGCCATAAGCCTCGATTTGGTTTGCAAAAGGGGGTGTGGGATGGAAGAAAGCGTGGTTAAGCCAGTTCGAAGGCAAAGACGGACGGCCAATCGTCAAAGGGAGATCGTGCTGAAGATTCTCAAAGGCAAAAAAACATCGCGCATGTGGCACGCGAGCACGATGTCAACGGGACAACACCCAACGCGGGTCTATTGACCGCGAAAATCCACCGGCGATCACATTGGTACCCGACGATCTATGGCGCATTCGAATGAATGCAGCGTCGAACGGCCGGATTTCCTGGCCATCGGCATGGATGCCTCGCGTAGGGGCAGGTCCCGGTCCCTGCCCCGATGGCCCGCATACCGGCCCTAATTAGGGGCAGCCACAAGGGCTGCCCCTACATGATCCGGACAGTCAAGCCAAGACAGCGCGGTCACCATAACGCACATTTTGGTCTTGATTCCTGCGGGTCATGACACGTCTTTCGGGACGCCCTATTTCGGGCCAAGAGCATTTCCAGGGACGCGTGCCGTAAAGGCAAGGGTTTCCGTTTCCGCGACCAGCCTATAGGCGGGCAGGTGAGCCGGGAAGAGAAAAGACTGTCCCGCGGTGTAAGACACAAAGGCCCAGCCATGCTCTTCACGCCACGCCAGGCGGCCGCCTCCTTGAAGGATGAAAAGGATTTCCGGGCCGCCCGGCCGTTCAACGGAAACCTCTGTGCGCGACGCCAAGACCCAGCGATGCACTTCAAAGGCGTCGCACGGAACCGAATAGACCGTGTGCATGCCCTGCGTCGGCGTCATCACGGAAACTTTTCGAGGTTCAAAGTCCAGCACCATTGCCATGGCTTCCAGATCCTTGTGTTTGGCCGTCAACCCCAAGCGGATCACATTATCTGAGTTGGTCATGCATTCGACGATGTTTCCTTGGAGGTAGGCGTGCGGAAGGCCGGGAGCGAGAAACACAGCCTGACCTGGGGAAAGTTCCACGGGGTTGAGGAAAAAAAGCACGAGAAGCCCCATGTCCGTAGGGCCGTATTTGGCCTTGAGCTGGTGAAAGACATGGGCCATGGAGGCCAGGGGTGAAGGGGCCTCGTGAATGCGATTGGCGACGGCTTCCACGGTTTGAGCGAGCAATTCCGGGCTTTGTTGGGCTTTCGTAAGTAGGCGCCGAAAGGCATTTTTAATGAAATCCGCCTGTGAGGCCGCGCAAAGAACCTCGGCGTCCATGAGGGACGCGATTTCCGGAAAGCTGTGAAAGATCTCCCGCCAAGCCGCTACGGGTTTAAATCCCACCAGGGCGCGAAAGGGCGTGAGCGCCACGGCAATTTCCGGTTTGGGGTTGGGGTCCGGGTAGTGGCGTGGATCCTGTTGGTGAAGGCGCCGAGCCTGATCGGCATCGGGGTGCGCCTGAATGGACAGAGGCTCCGCAGCGGAAAGAATCTTGAAAAGAAAGGGCCATGAGCTGCCAAAGGATTGCATCACCGAAGAACCCAAAATTTCCTGCGGCCACTGCTTCACCGCTTCGGGCAGCGGACGCTTTGACCCATCGGGAAATTCCATCAGGGACGGAGCGGAGGGGTGGGCTCCCACCCAGAGTTCGGCGTAAGGGCGAGGATTGGAATCTGTCACGCCAAGCAGCGTGGCAATAAAAGCCGACGGTCCTCGTTCCCCCCATTCGTAGTGCTGAACGAGATTGTGCAGCCGATAGGGCCTTGCACCCGGAAGATGTTCTAACGCTGTCATGGAATCTCCTTTCTTTTATGCCCACATCGGACAGGGAACTCGTTCTTTATATCACTTTCTCGTTGACCATCTCCAGCGGCTTCGGTAGGTTGAGTCGGCTTTGTGGCCGCCTGTTCGTGAGTTCACTTGAATCCATTTTGGGCTCTGCCCTTGCCATGAAGATCGCTTATGGAGGGGACCACGGTGTGCGGTTTGGAAGAAGGCTTTGGGCACCTGAAGAGATGGCCACAAAGGCGTCTGTCATGGTGCGACGGCAAAAACGCGGTGACTGCGGGCGAAAATGGTGTGGGGCATCCGTTCTCATAAAAAAAGCGTTTTGGGCATGACTCCGTGCAGTCTGCGGTGTGGGTGGCCTGAGAAGGCCATGAGAAGGGGCCAGGGTCTTTGATGCGGCTGGGCGGGTCGAGGATCGAGTTGACAGAGGACGCATAAAGCCCAGGAAGGCGCAGAAGCAACAAACGCCGGGCGATGAAAGGGGGGATGCGGGGAACCACCGGTCCGAGTGTTTCATCTAAAGAGGTTGAAGGGGCTGAGATTTTCTCGGGGTGAGTCTAGGAATGTGAGGAGGAAGAGATGCGGGCAAAGCATGGCTTATGGATTGTTGTGGCTATGGCAGCAATGGTTATCATGGCGGCCGCTCAGGTGGAAGCGGCGGGTTTTGCACTCTATGAAGGCGGCGCTCGAGCCAACGCTCTAGGGGCCAACCTTGCAGGGAGCGCCGATGATCCGTCGGCGGTTTTTTATAATCCGGCCGGCATCACACAGTTACCCGGCGTCCAATTGATGGCGGGGGCCACGTTCATCTCGCCCATGACTGATGTCACCACGGTCAACCCTTATTCCGGGCAAAGCCACACGAAATCTGCGGAAAGCAATGTGTGGATTCCGCCCCATTTTTACGCCACGTATCAGAGTTCGGAGAATCTTTGGCTTGGCTTCGGCCTCTACTCCCGATTCGGCCTCGGCACGGAATTCGACAAAAATTGGTGGGGTCGGTACAATAGCTATAACGCCGTGATTAAGACCCTATCGTTCAATCCCAATGTGGCCGTCAAGCTCAATGACAAGGTGTCCGTCGCCGCGGGCGTTGAAGTCATGTGGTTCGATCTCACCTTGGAGCAAAAGATTGACGCCACGGCACCGTTTGTCCTGGGCGGTTTCGGATCCACTCTGGCTGCCTTGGGCTTTTCCACCAACATTAACGACCCCACCACCAGTGCTCTTGATGTGAACAGCAAACTCAAGGGCGATACCTTTGGCTACGGCTTTACCCTGGGGCTTCACATGAAACCCACGGATTGGCTGTCCTTGGGCGTGTCCTATCACAGCAATGTCAAGCAACACTTGGACGGTGATGCCAAATTTTCCAAACCTGCGGCTCTCACGTCCGGGCCACTTGCTCCTGCTTCTGCTACATGGTTCAACAACACGGGCGCTGAGGGCAGCGTCACCCTTCCGGACATGCTCTTTTTGGGCGTGGGTCTTCGTCCCATGGAGCGGCTGCGCGTGGAGCTGGGTGCCATCTGGACGGGCTGGAGCAGTTATCGGGAACTGACCATCAACTATGACAAAGCCATATTGCCGGGCGTTGCCCGTGTCACCAAGGACAAGAACTGGAACGACGTGTGGCGCCTAAGCGTCGGAGCCGAATACCAAGTAACGGACTGGATGGATCTCAGGGCGAGCTACATCTTTGATGAATCCCCCATTCCCGACTCTACCGTGGACTACCTGGTGCCGGCCAACGACCGCCACCTGCTTGGGTTTGGTACCGGCTTTCGCTGGAACGCCTGGACGCTGGACCTTTCCTATACCTATCTCATGATCGAAGACCGCAAAGTGGCCCCGCGCATTGCAGACGGCGTGTACGAATCGAAGTTTGACAACGGGGATGCCCATTTGATCGGAGTTAGCGTTTCGTACAAGTTTTAGAAAGCACCAAACGCATGAGCTTCCCGGAGCGCCGCGAGCCGCGAAACCCAGTGGCGCCGTGCGGCGCTCCACCAACCGCTCATTTCAGGAGAAGCCATGAGTGAAAACATCCATGCCCGATTCGTTCGTCCCGAAGAGAGCCTTTTGTTTCTGGTGGATTTGCAAAAAGTTATGTTGGATCTTTGTGTTCACAAAGACGAAGTGGTTCGCCATGTGATGGCCCTGCTGGACATGGCCGCCGTGCTCCATGTTCCCGTACTCTTTTCCCAGCACAATGCCGAAAAGCTTGGGCCTTTCCTTCCGGAGCTCACTGCCAAGGTGGCCGACCCCGTGATCCTGGACAAGGTGGAATTCAGCTGTTTTGAAAACGACGCCATCGCTCGAGCGGTTTCCGCATCGGGCCGCAACACTTTGATTCTAGCCGGCATCGAAACCCATGTGTGCATCTTTCACACGGGGGCCCATGCCGTGCGCCTGGGCTATACGGTGCACGTGGTCAGTGACGCCGTCACCAGCCGCAGCGAGCACAACCGCTCCATCGGCCTGCAGCGCTTGGACCGTGCAGGAGCCGTGATCACGAGCACAGAAATGGTCACCTTTGAATGGCTGAACCGAGCGGGAACCCCTCAGTTTCGGCAGGCTCTGCCTATTTTAAAGAAGTTCTGAATGCCGGGTTGCGTTGGAAGGAATCCGAGGCGGAGACCCTAGCTCGAGTGTGGGCTCAGACGCGGATTTCCAGCTGTTTTTTCTTGAGCTTTTCAATGAGGGTCGTGCGGTTCAGACCCAATAGCTTAGCCGCTTGGTTCTTGACGCCGCCGGCTTTTTTCAGAGCATCCAAGATCAGCTTATTTTCCAAATCTTCCAAAACTTGCTTCAAGTCGATGCCCTCCTCGCCGATTTCAATGGACGGGGTCTCCGGTTTCGGCGCAACCTTGCGCAGGCGATCTGGCAAATCCTTCACTTGAATGATGTCCCCTTCCGTCAGGATTACCAGTCGTTCAATAAGGTTTTCCAATTCTCGCACGTTTCCCGGCCATTCGTAGGATTCCATGCAGGCGAGGGCATCTTTGGCCATTCTTTTCAAGGCGAGACCCTTTTTCTGGCAATGAAGCCGAAGGAAATGCTGCACCAGGATGGGAATATCTCCTTCGCGCTGGCGCAGAGGCGGCACGTGAATGGGAATGACGTTCAGTCGAAAGTACAGGTCTTCTCGAAAGGTCCCGTTCTTGACGGCATCCTCCAAATCCTTGTTGGTGGCGGCAATGATGCGCACATCCACCTCGATGGTTCTGGATCCTCCGACTCTCTCGAACTTGCGCTCCTGCAAAAACCTCAGCAACTTTACCTGTAGCTTGGGGCTCATATCCCCGATTTCATCCAAAAACACCGTGCCCTGATGGGCCAGCTCAAACCGCCCTTTTCGATCCCTCAACGCTCCTGTAAACGCCCCCTTTTCATGGCCGAAGAGTTCGCTTTCCAAGAGTTCTTCCGGTATTGCCCCGCAGTTGATAGGCACCAAGGGCTTGTCGCGCCGTTCACTGTTGTAATGAACGGCGTTGGCGATGAGTTCCTTGCCTGTGCCGCTCTCTCCTGTGATGAGCACCGTGGTGTCGGTTCGCGCGACCCGCTCGATGATGCGATAGATGGATTGCATGGCCGAACTTTGGCCGATAATCTTGTCAAAGCCGTATCGAGCCTGCAGTTGGGATTTCAGAAGGTCGTTTTCCGACCTCAGCGCGAGGAATTCTCTCGCGCGTTCCAAAACCACGAGGATTTCATCGAGCTTGGCGGGTTTGGTGAGATAGTCAAAAGCGCCGCGCTTCATGGCTTCGACGGCGGTTTGGATGGTGGCATAGCCGGTCAGAACGATGACGGCCGTCTCGGGAAAGTTTTCGGCAAAATGCGCCAGCACTTGCAGGCCGTCCATGCCGGGCATGACCAGATCGGTGAGCACGATGTCGTAGGTGCGTTGCGATGCTTTTCGGACGGCTTCCGCACCGCTGGATGCCATGTCCACGCGGTAGCCTTCTTCTTGGAGTCCTTCCACAATCAACTGAAGAGTTTCCGGAGTGTCATCCACCACGAGAATATCGCTCAGAGGTGCCCGTGCCTCCATCCGCCGCTCCCTGCCCCCAAGGGCTGTGCTGGGTTGTCGCAAGACCGCTCTTGGCAGTGTAAGGAATTTTGCGTGGTAGTCAAGAGTTTGACGAGCCACGGGTCGCATCCATGGAAGGTTGTCGCGATAATGCGGCGTTCTCTGGTAAAAGGGGGTTGCGATGCCAGTGGTTAAATTTTTTCGCCGGCGTTGTGAGCCGGCCTTTTTTTCGGTGTTGTCATGGACACAACAAGACCAGTTGACCAAATAAGGGGCCACAGCCTTCATCACAACGATCTGGCCGACATCTGTCAGGTCATCGGCGATCATTGAGATCAAGGCGGACGGCGATCTCGCGGATCCTTTGTGGGTGCTGGCCGTGCCAGCAACCAAACGGCCGGCTGAAGGACATGGCCTGCCGAAGCCAGCCGATTGTCTGGTGGCCCGCCTCGGCTGACGCTCCGCCGCCTGGAAAGTGGCCGCCAGCGATCGGGTAATCGCCTGAAGCCAGGAGCAGCGGGATTTGAGTTATTTCTTGGTGCTAACGTCCAGCATAACCGGCTGGCAATAAAATGAAGCGGCATTGCCAGTTCGAGTTGATGCGGTTGTTATTCATTCTTCGTTTAAAACTCAACAATCAAGTCCAACGTCAGGCTGACGTATTTGTGTTTTATATATTTATTTTTCAATCCAGTTCTATAGACATCTTTCTAAGAATTTTTTTTAATCTAGGTATCCCTTGGGTGTTAAGAACTATATTAAGAGCACGGTATTGATCAATGTAAGTATAGTCTTGCTCTGGCAATAAGTCAGGTTTATCTCTTTTTAACTCATATTCATATATGCCAGCAAAAAAGACCGTACCGTTGGAAACTTTTTCTTGAAGCGGGATAAGTAATCTTGTGTAATACAAAGGCTTAGGGATATCGGTACGATGAACGATGGAATAAATAACCTCTATTGCCAACTTTTTCTTTATCCGTGATATCAGGTCCTTATGAACGACCACCTTATAACCACTATCGGCTTTTAGGAAAACCTCTTCACATTCTAGCAGAAGTTCCTGAAAAAAAGGGTCTTGATGGTCTACGACATTTTGCCTACCTTCTTGGTAGAGAATAATCTGAACTTCATTGAATTTTGATGGTTTTTCTTCTGCCATTAGCTGTTCTGCTACATTGAAGAATGGCAAAATAATTGTCAACACATATATACCTATGTTAATCATATTTGCAGCCTCCATAAGATAGGGAATATGGTTTTGCCATCTTCCCTCGAGCATTTTCAGCTAAGGCCGGGTTATTGTGATTTCGTCAAGAAGATTAACTCAATCGAAGATGCTATCCCCAACACCACCTGCCGAGAATCTTAAAGTTACTGGTTTATTCTGATTAGCTGCAGCGATACCATAGATGTCTTTAGACTGCAGTTGCCAGCCAGTACTCCATACGGTACAGTCGTTACCGCCAGTCCCATAACCTACCCCGTCAGGAAATGGAATACATTCAGGCCACCTCTGATCAAAATAGAGAGATGTAGGAAAGACTGCTCCACGTAGAGCATCAATTCTACGGTAAAAACAGGGTTTGGACTCTTGTATTTACAATGACATCCACGCGAGCTATCCTGATAGATGAACCACACCATTCTATAAATGCTTATGGGTTAAAATTCCAGCAAAATTCTAACTGCTGGGCATCCGGTGGTAGGCAGACCTTTTGCTCAATAGAGCCAGAACTTACTGTGTAACCAAGCCCGGTTGAGATAAGCCCTAGATATGAACCTTCTACAGGGTTGAATTGTCCAAGTTGGACAAGTACTCGGCCATCACCAGAAGCTTTCCCCGCACCCGGATTGCCTTCCTCGAAACCACCGTTTTCTAGGTAAGCAGATGGCTTTTCAAGAGCTGTTGAACCGCCCAGTTCAAAATATGGAGGTCTCCCGCCATCATCCTGTCTCGAAATAAATGCCTCCTCCTATGTTTGTAATTGTGAGTACCTCTAAAAATAAAAACCTGTGTAAAAAGTCAACACCAACACTCCGCGCAAGTTCAGGATTATAGTCGCCCCGCACTGAACTGGACCGATCATAAGCCGTCGTTTTGGTCAGCAAAAGGAGATGTGTGATGGAAGAGTGGTTAAACCAATTTGAAGCCAAACGTGGATGGCGAATCGTCAAAGCGGAAGCGTGCCGGAAATTCTCGAAGGCCACACAACCATCCTGGACATGGCACGGGAGCACGATGTCCTAGAAGGCGAGATCCAGCAATGGATCGATACCTTCATTGCCTTCGGGACGCCGGCTCTCAAGGTCAATCCGAAATCCGTGGAAGCGGTCTACCAGAAGGAGCTGAAGCGGCACCGTGAAAAGATTGGTGAACTGGTGCTTCAGATCGAGGTTTTAAAAAAAGCCGAGGCTATTCTCAGCGAGGAAGAGAGCTCGTTTTACGATTGAGAACGGAGCTAGAAGCCCAGGGGCATAAAGTGAGGTTGGGTAAGGTTGCCGACCGGCTAGGTCTTTGTTGGTCGACGCTTCTCTGCAAGCCTCGAAGGCGCAAGCCCGCGGGGTTGATCGGCAGGCGGAACAAGCCACTTATCAGCTTATTCGGTGTTATCCACATTATGGCTATCGAAGGATCACTGTGATGCTTCGCTGGCATATGGGCCTGATTGTCAACAAGAACAAGGCCCATCGAAGAATCACACCGCGCAATGGTTGGACCTTGTCTCAACGCCATCGAGGCATGCGGCCTCGTGTTCAAAAGAAAGCCTCGGTGGATGAAGGACCCCATGAGCGTTGGGCAACGGATATGACCCACTTTTTCTGCTTGAATTCCGGGTGGTGTCATGTGCTTGCGGTGATCGACTGTTGGAACCGGGAGATTGTGGGCTATCGTATCAGCCGGCGACAAAACGCCAAGGTGGCGAAAAGGGGCTTTGGAGAATGCGCTCATTTGCCACCTTAACAGAATAAAGCCACCTCCCGGGGGCTGCCCTGAGGAGTGACAACGGGCTCGTCTTCACATCCAAACGTTATCTCGAGCTGGCGCGTGCTTAGAGTCTGCGCCGTCTTGATTCTTGGGGGTCATGACGCCGCCGAACGGCCGGATTTCCTGGCAATCGGCACGGATGCCTAGCGTAGGGGCAGCCCCCCGTACCTGCCCTTATGGCCTCGTTGCTCTTGATCCGGACAGACAAGCCGTGAACACCGCGCACACCATAGCGCAAATTTTGGTCTTGATTCCTAGGGTCATGACAAAAGGTTACATTGCGCCGCGCCCTTGGCAGAAAAAGTATAACTGACAGAAGTGGAAAATGCACGAAGTGCCAGAGGTGGGCGATGGCCGGGATATGGGACTTTGAAGAAAATGCCATGCATGCGTACTTAGGCATCTTTATATGAAGGTTCAGACGACACATTAATAGGACATCCGGTTTTCACCGGTAAAACCTTTTTCTGTCGTCATGGCGCACGTAAGTTCTCGTCTGTTACCGCAGCATGACAAGGTCGTCATCCAGCCCGTGGCGGAAAATGTCGAGCCGGGTGGAAGCGGCTTCTATGATTTCAGCTTGTACCGGCTTAATCCGAAACGGGAAGAGGCTCGGGCTGTCGATCAATTCTCGCAATGGGGCCGCGCCATTGGGTCGGGCGTGAAGGGATGCTTCGGCCAGCCAGGCAACCAGTCGAAAATCATCAATGGCAATAGTCGTCCCGGCGGCGTAGACCCCTTTTGTCCCAGTCTTCTGAAGCACGCCCCAGTCTAGGTACGAACGGAGCACACGGCGGGTTGCTCGGAAAACGGTCTCCCGCTCGCCGTATTGTTCGCGGACCCGGCGCTGGACCTGTGCCGCCGCAGCAAAACCCTGCAGTCTCAGGAGACGGCCGGTCTGGGTGGCTACACTCGACCAGAACGGATAGACGGCCATGACGAGCCCCCAGTGGAGCGCGACGCTTAGCTGATGAGGGCTAAGCGATGAGCACTGAGTGGATAGAAATGCAAGGCCATCGTCACGTAAGGGAATGATTTCATCTGGAGGCGATACCCAAACCCTGCGCAAAATACTGATAACCTTATTTCGATTGCATCCTTTTGCATTGCCCCCAACAGACACCTTGTCCTTCAGCAGCTCTTGCAAGGCTTCGTTGATCGCAGCCTTGTCATGACCCGCAAAGACGAGATTGGCCGTCTGCTCAAACCATTCAAGTCGCACCCGCTGACTGAATCCGATCACCTCTCTTCTGTCTATCATGCACTATCTCTCACCCGTGAGTCCTCACCGTTCAACACTCAGTCCTCCTCTCGATCTCAACCAAAGGCACGATCAATTCCTCCACCGAAATGCCGCCGTGACACACAGTCCGCTGCATTTCTTGAACGAACGCTTTTCGAGCAGGAGCCAGTAGGGCGAGGTAGTCCTCCGGTAGACCAACGGGGTTCCATTCCATCGCATCCGGAAATTTTTGTTTCACTTCTCCACGAAGGGCGGCGTCAGTATAGACGCGGACTCGTTCGCCGCGCAGGTCCGCCGCAGCCCCTTCAGATGGACGGCCGCAACCTTCCGCCTCCACGTTTCCATGATCAGAAGTCAGAAAGATACGGAAGCCTCGATCCAAGAGCAGATTGAGCAGTGTGTTCAGGTACGGCTGTTTGGCCCACTGGGACACCTGGTTGTGCATGCCGGCGGTGCCCATTTGCATCCCGTGCAGGATTTTGTCGACCTTGTCCACAACCAGCCCGGCGACCCTTGCCTTGGGATGTGAAAGTGCCTCAGAAACGACTTCTAAACTGCCGTCGCCCAAGCCCTTGAGATACACGACCTCGTTGGCCGTAAGTCCCTGGTCCGCCCAGAACTGCGCCCAGAGAGCGGGTTCCTTGTCCGTGGTGTGGATACTGTTCGGGAAAAAGATGGGAGCCTTGCCGGCAAAGGTTGCTTGGCGCGAAACGGAGGTGAGCGAAGGAATCCAGGCAAAGACCGCCTGCTCCCGGAATCGCAGTCCGGGCTGTTTGGAGGCAAGTGCTTCCCGGACCACCAGCCATTGGTCCATGGCAAGGCCGTCGATCACGACCAAAGCGAGCTTTGGTTCGGGCGATGAGTGATGGGGACTGGATATTGAGTTGGCCAGAAAGCGCGGGACATGGTGGAGCATGACCGGTGGGTTCGGTGGCAACTGGATGAGTCCTGCATAACGTCTTTGAGTCCAGGCCATGAAGCGCTCATCGACCTTTTGGGTAAGTTCCTTTATCTTTGGTAATCCTGCTTCACTCAGCCCCCAGTCCTCGTCACTACTCATCACCTTAAGTTCTGCCCATCCGCGGGCAAAGTGGAACCACTCCGTGTGCTTAGCATCCTCGGCCGGAATAGATGCCTCTAGGCTGTCGATGAGCTTGCTCAGGCGACGAGATCTGTCCTGGATTGGGGCAGTTCGAACGCCGATTCCCACCCAGGTTTTGGAAAGGGCGTCTGCATGATCGTGTGGAACGCAGTGCAGAAGTCCCTCGACGAACAGGTTGTCTATGTAGACTCGAATGTCATGGTGGTCGAAGGGAAGTTCGATGGGGCCCTTAATGGACAAACCGTAGGGCATGCCGTCCTCACAAACGCCTCCCTGCGCCGAGGCATTCAAAGGCAGGCCGGATGTCTCTTTGGCTGCTACACGGTCAAGGAAGATCGGCCAGCGTTCCTGAAGGAACGCGAAGAATGCCTCCCGGTCTGCAACGAGCGTGTCAAGAGGCCAATCGCCGAAGGCATTGTTCTGTCGCAGTAGCTGGATGAATCGTTTGACAAGGCCAGCCGGGATCCTCTGTCCGCGGTAGTGAAGGCGCAGCAGGACCCGCAAGAGGTCCGATGGTTGTTTGACCAACTCGGGCGCGATTTCAAAGACGTGGCGAAGGACGAAATCCTTGGTCGCGTTGTCGCCCAACTGGCCAGGGGCATGTTTTTTCTGCGCTTCATATAGGACATCGAGGTCCCCTCGGTCCAGAACGGCCACAACAGGGTAACTGAGGTTAGGGAAGATGTCGCCTAGGTTAAAGGAGAGTTTTCGACCGGCTTGCAGAAGATCGTAAGGAAGAGTGATGAGTGATGAGGACTGCGTGCTAAGGATGACAACAAGATCTCTACTATCTAAAAAACGGTCCCATTTTGAACGGTAACGTGATTCGTACGCATATCGAAATTCGATGGGATCCTCAAACCGAATCAGATCGAATCCTCTTTCACGAAGAGTTACGAACATTGTCTCTTCAGTTAACAATTCGTCTGGGTCGGCCACCAGGGTGAGTCGGGCGACCTTCGGGGTAAACTCCCGTAAAATATGGCTTCGCCATGATTCTGCGGCAGGCGATGAGGACGGAGTGATGTCGGAGCTCATGGTGCCTTCCGCCTCCGTTCGACGGACACCCGCAGACCGCCAATGATTTTTCCGATTTTCTTGGCCGACCGCATGAGCGATTGAAAGTTGGCTTCGTCAAGATATCCAGCATCCACGGCAACACGGCGTTGCAATGGCACTTCTGCGCATGATGCCTTGGCGATAGAAAGCGAATGGTGAAGCTCTCTTGGATGACCTCGTTCAAATCCTTTTGAAATGTTCGACACGATAGACACGGCTGCGCGTTGCATCTGCCCACTCAATCCGAAATCTTTGGCAAACGAACCCTACCGCGTTGCCTCATAGATGGCCCGCTCAATTCCTTAGCCTTCTCCCAAACAATCAAATCCCCAGACTCATCAATTCTGTTACTCATCCCTCAGTCCTTATTCCTCAGTCTTCATCACTCATATGAGCCCGAGCTTTCAACGCGAATGACAATGAGCGGCGAAAGCTCGGGCAAGGCATGGGCCTTTTGATCGAGCTGCTCGTGGAAACTCCGCTCCTCTTGCGCGAGGAGGTTCAAGCGATAATTACGGACCTGGGGCAGACCAATCCGCTGGGCGGTCCTGCGGCGCGCGGCAAAGGCATAGTCAGCCCTCTCGCGCTCGCGTGCAATGCGGCCCAGGTACTCTTGCACAAGCGCTTCGTAAACGGGCTTCCCGTGCTCTTCCGCAGCGTTTTGCAGTTTTTTGAAAGTGGAGTGGGATACCTCAGGGTCAAGAAAAGACCGTATCTTTATGTTTTCCGCCAAAAGTTGATCCCAGATGTGTCTGGCCGTCGGCATGTAGACCCTGCCGTTATCGGCCAGGAAGAGAGGCAGCATGCGCCTTTCGCGCGTGAGTGCTGAGTGTTGAGAACGGAGCGCTGAATCATAAAGGATGGAAATCTGCCAGAGCGACCAGTAGCCGGTGATTTCTGAAGGAATCCCGGGGATTGAGACGACGGGGATGGGCTGCCCCGGCGTAAAACGCGGGAGCCGCATGGTCAAAGCGCGAATGCGTGGGTCATCGAGACCTAGAATGGAGGCATGACGACTGAGTGATGAGGGATGAGTGAAAGCACCCTCTGCGACGTGACCATCAGGCCAGGTAAGGCGCCAAATAGTGTGTTTGCCATCTCTTGCGATGACCTCCGCTCCTGTTTTTGCTTTTCCCGACTCAGTCCTCAGGCCTCGTAACGCATCACCCCTGGATCGAAGCCATGACACTGTCATGGTTTCGATCCAGTAGGGCAAGGGGTGGCTCAGCAGTCGCTGAGCTTCTCCAGGCTGCAAATCCTCGGTCGCGCCAAGGATGGATGCGGCCGTGCGCGCCTGGCGAGCCTGCTCCTGTAAGTGGGCAACCACGCTCTCCACAGATTCCTCCACCTTTTCGGGGTTGAGAATCGCCTCTAGGTACATCTCGTCGAACATGTGGCCCGCCTGGGCCGAGTCGAGGACGTCGCCGGTCTTATCAATGCCGAACTCCTCGAAAATTACAGCAAGCTTTTCTTCCAGTACCTCAAGGATCCGGTGCTCAACTGAATTCTCGAAGACGAAGTTCACCGCGCGCACCTCATGAGTCTGGCCAATACGATCCACCCGGCCAATCCGCTGTTCGAGGCGCATCGGGTTCCAGGGAATGTCGTAGTTGATCACCACGTGACAGAACTGGAGGTTTAAACCTTCCCCGCCGGCGTCGGTGGAGATGAGAATGCGGGCATCCTTGGCGAATGCATCCTGGACTCGCTTCCGCGCTTCCATGTCCATGGATCCGTTTAGGCAGACAACCGAAAATCCGCGATCGATCAGGAACTGACGCAGCATTTCCTGGGTGGGAACAAACTCGGTAAACACCAGCACCTTAAGCTCCGGATCGCTCTCTTCGGACTGGAGGCGGTAGAGCCACTCGAGCAGCGCCTCGGCTTTGGCATCCGGGCCACACTGCTCACAAAAGGCCGCGGCATCCAAGAGCAGCTTGACCTCGGCGCGCTCGTTCTTGAGCGCCTTCAGGCGTGTGCGGAGCAGCACGTCGACTTGCTCCTGGCCGTCCAAGTCGTAGAAGTCTTCAGGACTGAGGGCTGAGGACTGACCGAAAGAGTCGTCGTTAAACCATGACCTTTGGCTCAGTCCTGCGTCTTTATTGCTTAGAACAGCGAGGCGGCGCTCCAGCGCCGTCTTGATTGCGCTTGTGCTGGAGACCACCAGGCGCTGCATCAGGATCATCAGAAAGCCGATGTAGCTACGCTTCTCTCGAATGGCCTGGTTGTAACCTTCCCGAACATACTCGGTGACCGCTTCGTAGAGAAGCTGCTGATAGCGATGCCGCTCTTTCCAGGAGACCGGTGCAAGCTGAGTGCGCCTCGGTTTGAACAAAGGCTTTCCTTCGGCATCGATGGCGCGGCGTTTTTCAGTCCGGATCACATAGGGTTGAACTCGGTCCCGTGTCACGCTGGCCACGTCCGGAAACTCCTGGGCGTCGAGCAAGGAAACCAACCGATGAAAGGCGTCGGTTTTACCCTGGTGCGGAGTGGCCGAAAGCAGCAACAAATATGGCGCCGCCTCGGAGAGGCCCTGACCCAACTTGAATCGGGCCACTTGATCGGTGCTACCGCCAAGACGGTGTGCTTCGTCCACAATGACCAAGTCCCAGCCGGCGGAGATCAGGTCCTCGAACCGTTCGCGTGCCGCTGCGCCGCCGCTTCTTGTGGTCGGTTTGACGGAATCCATGGAAACCACGACTTGGTCCAGCATCTGGAAAGGATTTCCTGTGTCGCGGTGAAGTGCTATGGACGGAGTGCTGAGAACTGAGTTGCCCCGTTCATTGTCAGTCCTCAGTCCTTGTCCCTCAGTCCGGTGGATGGCCGAAATTTGCTTTAGGGTCCGATAATCATCAGAAAGAACGGCGTAAAACTGTTCTCCAAAGTGAGTGGCCATCTCGGCAATCCACTGGGTGACCAATCCTTTTGGGGCGATGACCAGCGTCCGCTTGACCAGCCCGCGAAGTTTGAGTTCCCGCAGAATGAGGCCGGCCTCGATGGTCTTACCCAGGCCGACCTCGTCCGCCAGGAGATAGCGCACCCGGTCGCCGCTCATGGCTCGGGACAGGGCCCGGATCTGGTGCGGCAGCGGGATGACGGCAGACTCAATGGGCGCGAGCAAGACGCCTGCCCGTGCGCCGCACGCAGACAGCTCCTGGGTCAGGACATCGGCCACCCGTGCGGCAGCAGCGATGTAGGCGATATCGTTCGGCGACCCGGTGACTGCGTTTTCCAAGGGCTTAAGCCTTGAAGCCGAAATGCGGACCACGGAGTCGCGGCCGGGCAGCCAGACGCGGCAGGTTGTCTCGCCCCAGAGCGTCTGGGTTTCGATGACCTGACAAACCTGCCCGTGGTCCGGGCTGTAGTACCACCCCGCATTCATTCCTTCCATGGAACAACCTCAGTTTGTCCGACCCAGCGTTGTTTTAGCCTATTCCAATAAGTCCCGGAGTAACCACAAATAGCCAAGATACTCATCTCTAAATACCACAAACCCAAATTCCAAGCTTCATAGTAAACGGTTTCAAGCTGACATCGGCGCTTATGCTCAGGGTGAACGAGAGAATTTCGAATTTCTGTCAGAGCATGAGGCGCATCTAACCAATTCATTTGGCCCGCAGAAGCCAAGCTCTGCAGACGTGGAGTCTCTGGAGGTATGTCAAGAGGGATTCTCAGGGAAGAGAACAACAAACGAAATTTATCAGAAGCCCAAAGGTCTTTGAACCCCTTCGAGGTGAGAAGCTTTTTTTCTTTTACCGAATATTCATAAGAAAGCCTTTCAATTGCCGCTTGAGTCAAAATAATCCCGGCATCTATCCCTCGTGAGGAATCATTTGCATTTAAATACCAATAAATGACTTCGCGTAAGGCTTCACGCCAGTCATCATTTGCCCATCGTTTCATAAAACCAGGAAACAACGTGGATAACTGCGAACCTTGATGTGGATTAAACCATGACAGAAAATTTTGCCAAGGGTGTCTCGGCGACGACCATGATTCCCAGACTCGGTTTCCAAAGGCATCGAATCCAACGGCACAGATTGGTTCACACCAACCACCTTTGGCAAAGGAAAGAAAAAAACGTAACGCGTGCAGACATCCATCCGCATCTCTACCGGTGAATGGAGTTTGATCAGCTTTCTGGATTTCACCAATATGCGTGAGTTGGTATCCGCCTTCTTGCTTGAGCTTCTTGAAATTCTCGCGAGTGGAAAGCAAAGATTTCAGTTCAACATTCCAGTCATCGCAATCCAAATCTACGTGGTAAATGGTATGCATCGCCGTTTTACTCTGTTGCGTCGACTTACGAGTTCCAAGCAGATCAACGAAATTGAACAGGTGAAATACAACACGAGTTATTGATGTTGAATCGTCTCCAACACCCGTTATCGGTTCGAATTTAGGACTCCATTTGACTCTATACTGCTGCTCAGCCACTTTGAATCCGCTATCTATCCTAAATCCTTCTATCTGGCGGCCGTTTATTGAAAATGTTGATATTTCCTTTACGTTAAAAATGGTACCTACTGCCCCCACACCAGAGACACCAGAGAAATATCCGTATATATTGATATTTGCTCGTGGCAGGAGGGCTAGACGAACCTCTCCATCACCAGCATAGTTATTCCCCTCGATGCGCATTTCTGCTTGGCCTTGATAAAGCAGCACACTCGATTCTCCACTGGAAAAATCGTATGCAGGTTCTAATCTGTGTTTATCAGTGTTCATTTGTGGCTCTCCTCCTCCCCCAAGCGGGTTAACGCTTGGTCGTACCACATGAGGAGCTTGGGGTCTTCCTGGAGGATTTTGTCGGGAATCTTGCGGGCCACGGCGATAATTGTCGTGTAGTCGCGCTCCTGCCAGGCCTTTTTGAATCCAGCCCGAACCGCCTCGAGACGGAGCACCTTTAGGCGCTTCTGGCTGGACGTCCGATAGTCCTCAAATTCCTTGATCAACGAGCGCTCGCGCAGTTTCTCCAGGTCGCCGGCCTTGTTCGGATCGGGCACGTACCAGCGGTCCTTGGCGCGAGTGATGAGGACTGAGGACTGAGTGCTGAGTGAGCCCTTTTCCTCCATCGCCCGTCCAGTTGCAAGTTCCTGCTGGATGAGCTTGCGCATCTCCTCACTCTGTTTCATCCACGAGAGGATCTGGGCGGGGATCGGTCCCTTGCCATCATAGCGAAGGAAGTTTTGCTGCAACAGTTCCGAAAGCTCCAGCGTTTTCTCGTGCTTCTGCCAGCCGCCGATTTCCTTTAGGAACTTCGGGTGAATTTCTTGGAAGGTTTGGGGCTTCTTGGTGAGCTGCTGCTTGAGCCACTGGATGGCCGACGACTCATCCGTGACAAAAAGCTGGAGCTGTAAAACCTCGCGGACCGTCATGCGCTTTTTGTCGTATTCGGCCACCTGTTCAGGAAGGAAGTACATGCCGTCCCGTTCCGGAAAGCGCTGGGCAAGCCCGGCATAAAACTCCGCTGCGGACATAGGCACGGTGACGCCGCGCTGAACGTGGAAGGCCACCATGCGGTCGAAAAGCAGATAGTTCTGGCGCTCGGCAACCACTTCGGCCTTGCCATCCTTGGAGACGAACACCGGGAGCTGCTTGAGATGATTACGGATGAAGTCCCAGACGCCTTCCTCCGTTCCCGCTTTGAGTTTAAACCGCTCCTCAAGCCCTCCGTTGGGCTTGTAGCAGGAGATGATTAGATCCTGCTTGACGGCGGATGCCGAAGTCACCTGCTTAAAAGATCCCTGCTGTTTATCCAAAGTGCGGACGTCCGCAATGACAAACCCTGCCGTTTGCAGCGCCTCTTGAATGGCGTTCCAGACGGCATTTTTTGAATTGTGGAATTCTACGGTCATCCAGCGGCCCGGCTTCAGCACCCGGTAGAATTCCTTAAAGCATTCGGTCATCAGGCGCTGGTATTCGGCCAAACCCTTACCCTGAACCTTGTTCTCCACAGCTTCGGGCTTGTTGTTGGTAAAGACCCTGAGCCAAGATTCCCAAATGAAGTTAAGCTCCGAATACATCAGGTTCCCACCGAAAGGGGGGTCGGTAAATATGTAGTCAAAAGATGAATCGGACTCATCAAGAAAGGACGATGACCTTGAAGCTATCGCAACATACGAAACTAAACCGCGGGTTGTATATTTCTTGATTTTACGTTTCAGAAATGCCAACGAATTAATTTCTCTTACCAAAGAGCTTACATACAAAGTACCCGATAGTTTACTCGGAAGTCCGAATGGGCGCTCACGATTCAGCAACGATGAGCCCTCCGTGCATGCAGTTACAACCCATAAGGCATGTAATAACCTTTTAAGACAATGTTGTGAGAAAACATCGAGCACCCACAAATTGCGCTTCGTATAAAAATGGTGCACATGGGTGATGCCGATACTGTCATTTCGACGTGATTCATCGCCATCCGGCATCCGGTCTGTGGGAAACCAATAGGGGATGTCCAGTTCTTCGATCTTCTGGATGAGTGCAAGGTCAAAGGCGTCGGGGAGTTTCTGGAACCGCTGCTTGCCTACGCTGTAGTTGATGAGCACCGGCACCTGCTTGGCTTGTCGAACGGTCTGGCCGATGGCTTTGTCGTATCTCGTCACCCAAGCGCGGTCCATGGTGCGCTTTGAGAGGCTGGCGTGACAGTGGGGACAGAAAAACGTATCGTGGACCTTGCCTGCCTTTTTGTCCACCGCCGCCTCCCAGAAGATGACCTCTTTAATGCATTCGGGGCAGACAAAGACATCGGACCAGACGGTGTAGTTGATTTTGCCTAGGGCAAAGTGAATAGGGCTGCGTGCTGAGGACTGCGGAGTGAGCAGGGAACGGATCTCGTCGATGGTACTACATGCCTGGATTTTCTGTGCCCACGTTTCCGGCGACTCAGTCCTCACTGCTTCAACCTCGGTCCTGATCGTCCGATACATCCAGCCGCATTCGTCCTCGACCTCTTTGAGAATGCGTTTGGCTTCTCTCTCAAAGGCCTTCACATCCACCGGGGTGTTGTAGTTGTAGGCGATGAAGGTGGCGGCAGGCGATAGGTCATTGAGGATTGCGCGGCGGGCACCGAGCTTGGAAAAGGGCTTCCAGACACGCTTGCCTTTTTCATCGGTTTCCTGCTGGTAGATGGTGCCGTCATTATCCACCCTATAGCCGAGGGATTGGACCGCCGCCCTGTCGCCGCACATCTGGGCCGCTACGCCGGTCATGCCTGTTCCGCAGAATCCATCGAAGACAACATCCCCCGGTTCCGTGTAATGGAGGATGTATCGCATGATGGCCTTGTGCGGCACCTTGGTGTGGTAGGCATGGGCGTTGTAGATCGGGTCGTTCTTGCCCTCGCTCACATCCGCGGCGAACGGTTCGCGGCTGTAAGGCTGGCTCGGGTCATAGGGCTTGCCGTAATGCTTGATGAAATCGGCAATGAACGGGTTCGGGCACGCGGTGTAGTACGGCGGGTCGGAAAGCGCCAGGATGTCCTCGTCCGAGCCGATGGGGAATCCGACTTCGTCCTTGTAGAGGCCCAGAAGGTCGCGGGTTGCGGATTCCGAGTCTCGGGTTTCGGATGCGGCGCGGGCTATGCGCTGGGCAAGCCCTCGGATTTGTTCATCGTTACCCAACGGCCAATGGTGAAGGGATTTTAAACGCTTGTAGGTATCATCTACACCGGTGAAGGGAACAGACAGTTTTTCCCGTAGTTCCTGTAAAGCCTCGCGCAGAAGGCCGAGGAAATGCTTCCGGCGCTCCTCATCGTTTGGAAACGTTATGCCGAGGCATTCGACGGGCCCCTCATCCCCCATGGACTTCCCTTCAAAAAGGTTTTCGGAACCGGGCTTACCGGGGATAAGCTCCGTCGTGAACAACTCCTGCTGCGTGCCGATGTCTTTTGATTTTCTCATTGTCAGGAATTCCAAGATCTTACCATGTTGTGCAGGGTTAAAAGAATTCGTTGTCTTCGCATCTTTGACTTCTCTTCCCAATGCATCATGCACCCAATATGAGAGGGGCACAGACCTATTCGCTCCTCAGTCCTTCACCTCAGTGCATGCCGCTCCTTTTTCCGCCCGCAAAATGCCAGCACGCACGTCTTTGCGACCAACGCGCAGACACAGTCCCTATGATGCATGCACGCGTGTATAGCGTTTATAGCACATGTGCATAGCCTCACGATTTTCGTGTATAGAAAGCATGGCGTTTTTCCCCGTGCTTAAGGATTTTCCCTTGTTTTCGCAGCCGGTTAAGCAAGTGATATGCTTGTGGACCGGAAAGCCTGCACAACTCCATGACATCAGCCCTTTTGATGGAACCGTGTTTATCAATGTAGGTCAGAACCATCTGTTCCTGCTGGATCGGGTCGAACTCCACCTGGCGGACATAGGAGGCCTTCTGGCCTGATTTCTTGTACACTTTGACGATCAAGATGTAAGATCGCCCGCGGCTGCTTCCTTGTGCGTCCACGAGCCCTGCCTCCACCAGTTTTTCCAGCGTTGCCCGGGTCGATATTTCAGATTTTTGGGTGTATTGGACCAGGTCGGTGGTCGTCAGACGCGGTTCTTGACGGAGCCGGGAAAGGACAATCAGGCTGTTAATGGGCATGGGAGCGCCGGTTCGCTGTTCGTAGGAAAGAATCATTTTGAGAAAGGCGGTGTCCGCGTCCGCCCGGCTCAATAGCAGCACCACCAATGAAGCGGTCGACTGGGTGTAGTCAGGGGCCGGTCGGCCGTAGCGGAGCATGCCTTCATAAATCCGGTCAATGCCGCGGCCGGTACGCTCGGCCAGTCCGATTCGCTTGAAAATGTCGGCCAGCAGGGGATTCCGAGAACGGGGTGGAACAGTTGAGAGGTTCTGGATCGTCACACCTTCCACAAATCCACCCGGATTGATCATAGTCAGGCCATCATCATCCAACCGGACATGTACGGCTCCCAAGGAAGCATAATCGCAATGGACCAACGCGTTGATGAATCCCTCCCGGAATGCGCGCCGGTCGAAATTGGGAATGGGCACACGAAAGAGACCTACCTGAATCTCTTCTTCGACCACCCTGGCCTTGAAGAGCACCTCGACTTCTTTAAAGGTTTGCAGGAATGGCTTGCGGAATAACTCGTTGACACGGACGTCCGTGCCTTCCAGAACCTGAAAAGCAACTTCATGTGCAGGAAGATGCTGTCGGATCAGCTCTTCGCGTCCCATGAGTAAGAGACCGGCCACCGTTGGCCGTCGCACCCCGTCAACGGTGGTTGTAAGACCAAGAGCAGCGTCCAGTTCCTCATCGGCCAATGGCAGCAGCGTCCTATCGCCGCCGTAACGGCGTAAAGCCTCGCGTAAACGCTGCCGCTCCAGTGGGTTCAAATCTTCAGCACTGAGTGCCACCAGCGCGATGGCGGATGGATCTATGAGTCCTAGAGCAGATTGGCGTCGAATGAATTCGTGGGGATAGAAGGGTACGGCTTCAGGCCTGCCGGACGCCAGAAGACGACGGCGCAACACCAGCCCATCGCTCGTGGAGACGATGGAACGGGATTTAGGCACATGAATAGAGAGGATCTTCTTGTCGCCCCAATCGATGAGTTCCCCTTTGACAGCCACGGAAGGGTTCGTCCGATTCGCAATCAACGCGGCCAGCCCGACTGTATTCTGATGGTTCGGGTGAACTCCAGTGACGGTGCCGTCATCCTCGACCCCCAGCAGAACCCTACCACCTTTGGTGTTCGCCATGGCGACGACAGCGGCCAGGAGATCCCGATCCGGCAAGACCTTGAGATCGCTCTTGAATTCGACCGTGATCGTTTCTCCTTTGGCCAAAAGAGCTTTCATCTCAAGTTCAGTTGCACCCATTGGGTTTTCCTATTGCAGCATAATCCGCACCTTGCCGGGCTCCTTGCCTTTGGTCAGGTTTTCAAGAAACGCCTCGAAACGTTTCTTGAGTACCGCAAGTGTCACTGGTGAGCCCCCGGCGACGAGGGTTGCACGCAAGTCATCCGTCTTAACGGAAACCAAGACCAAATCAGTAAGAGCTTCTTTGATGGCATCGAGAAAACCGTGATCAATTTCTTCAGGCAACGAGCGTGCCTTGAGAAAGTCCTCGACAATTTTCTTGCGGTCAGGCGATAGCACCCTCTTGACGCGCTCCCTCGTCGTTGGGTCGTCGAGATTGGTGAGCAGCGTTTGGGTCCAGCTGTCGACCAGCTTGTCGAGCTCGCCGTCCAGGGTGTCCAGGATCGTTGCCGCGGGAGCCGTGGACGGTTCCGAACTCGGCTTGAAGTGGCAGTGCGGGCAGACCGGCAATGCCTCCAGTTCCTGCTCGGTGAGTGCGAAGCAGCTCTTCAAACCGGCCAGCCGATTCTGGAAGTCCGAGAGGTCCTGGCGGGGCAGCAACTCGATGGTGGCAAGCTTCTGCAGCACCTTGAGCCGCTTGTCGCCCATGAGCTGAGCCTTGCGCTTGTCCTCGTTGACGCCGAGACGCGCTTTGGCGTGCATGGAGAGGTAAGCCTGCAGGTAGGCCTTCTTGAGGTCGGTAAGCTTACGCTGGGTCTCCTGGCGGAATGCCGGCGCACTCCGTTTGGCCGGGTCGCCGATCTGGGCGAGGATCTCGTCCCGTGCCTTTTTCATGTCGTGGATCCATTGGTGGTCGGAGGGTAGGACCGCCTCGGCGGTGGATAGGTACAAGGCCGTGGACCCGAGGTCCGCCACCAGTTCCTTGAGCGACTTGATCTCGGTAAGGGATTCGAGGCCACTCCGCTGAGCGGTCACTTTCGAGGCATCATAGGGAAAGTTCTTAAGCTTACCGGGCGAATTGAACGCTTGAACGCTTTCAAGAAACGCCTTCAAGCCTTGCAGCGATGAGTGATGAGTATTGAGGACTGAGTCACTGAAAAGCCGCTGTCCCCAGAAGGGCAGGCCGTCTTTCAATGCCTGCTGCGTTCGAACGATCTCCCCGACATACTCGGCAACTTTCTTCTGCAGCTGCTGAACCGGCTCGTGTTTGCCCTGGGTGACCAGTTGCGCCATTCCCGGCGTAAGCCCAAGTAGCTCGAAAAGCGCCTTGAGGGCCGGAAGATTCCAGTCCTTGGGCCGCTCGATGTGTTTGAACTGGATCAAGTTGGCGATGGCGGTTTCGGCCAGTTGCGCTAGACCCGTGGCATCGAACTTCTCTCCCGGGATGGAAAGGACCACCTCACCGGCATAGACCAGCGCGGCCAGCACCACCACGGCCCATTCGAGTTCGAGGCGGAGCGATTGCGGCGCGAGGTATTCCACGCCGAAAACGTCCTGGATCAGCTCGGAGCGGTTGACCACCTGGCCGTGGCCCTTTTTCTTGGCGACACCGAGAATGTACTTGGCGTACTTGGACCGGTAGGGATCGAGCCGCTCGCCGTCGAGAAGCTCCAGGGCATCCAGCACAGCGGTGGCTTGTTTCGTGATGACGGATGAGGACTGAGGACTGAGAGAGCGGGAGCTGATGTTGGCAATGGCTCGGAGGGCATCTTGGGCAGCTTGCTTTCGATTTGCACTGGTGATCAAAATGGAGAAGACGGGATAGTCAGGAGCCTGATTTGCAAAGTGCGGACCGAGACAAATCCCGGCGATGGTGTTCACGAGGTCTCGGAAGTTGATGCGCTCGTGGGGGCCGATGCCGGAAAGCTCCCGGATGGACTTGCCCTTGGCCCACTCTGTGAGGGACTTGGTGCGTCCCTGGTAGGTCACCTCGAAGGCCGTGGCCATGTTCTTCTGGAGCCATTGCACAAGCTCGCGAAGGAAGCTGGATGCCTTGGACTCGTAGGTGGACTTGGCGTGACCTGAAGCGACGGATGCAAGTTCCATGGCAGCGGCGTAGCCTTGAAGCGCGGTGCGGAACTCATCGTCAAGACTCTTGATTCGAAAGAACACTTCATCCGCCTTTTTCTCATCCTTGAAATGCGGTACATCAAAGGGTTGAATGAAATAGAGGTAGAAATCCCGCGGCGGCACCGCTGTGGAGCGTTCATTGGGCGCCCCGAAGAAAAGGTATCCCTGGCGTGCGGCCTTGCGTTCCAGCCATTCCAGTTCATGCTGCCAGATCTTGTAGCCGCTGACGTAGGTCTGGTCGGTGCACTCCATGACCCGCTTCAGGGCTTCGTAATAGTAACGGTCGAGCTGTGAGGGGTCGAGACTTTCTGCCCGCTTCTCGATCAGCGCGTCGAAATCGTCGGTCTTCTTGAGGTCCAGGTAATACTGGCGGTTGTTCGGGTTGGACGAGATGAACTGCCCGCTGACCGTCTTGTGGATTTCCCGCAGGACGGTTTCCACCTGGGAAAGGAGGTCATCGGCCGGATCGCCGCCCAGTTCCTCAATGCCCGGCTGGAAGAGGCACAAGCCGTCGCGTAATTCCTCCGCCGTCGCACCCAGGGGGGCATCAATATTGCCCGTCGTGAGCCGATGGACGGATAGCGCATGAATGATGCGTAGCGCCATGGGCTTGTATGTCGGGCGGGTAAAGGCCTGCTGAATGCGCGATTCCAGCACCGTGCTGCAATCAATAACCGCCTTGATGTCGGGAACGGCGCGGAAAGATGCGTTATCGCGCAGGGTGGTCCAGTAGCTGTCATAAGCAATAAGACCTGGAGGATGAAATGATGACGCCTGATCGCTAGATGCTGAGTCGATGGTTGGAAGTTCCAACTCAAGGATTTTCTTGATTTCTCGGCTGATGGTCTTAAGAACTTCTCGTTTCTCGACAGCTCGAATTTGCTCAAAAACGTCGATGTAGTCCGGATGCACGGGAAAAAGCCGCACGAATTCGTCCATGCGCTCGTTCATGCGGCCATAGAACTTGGCGAAAGGTGTTAGGTATTCCCGGATTTTCACCTGCTGGTCGGCGGTCTTTTTAAGTAGACGTTCGGCCACCACGAACTTTACATCCTTGCGGGCAATAAGGATTTGCTCGAAGCGGTCTTTTACCCGCCGAATGCTGTCAGCAACGAAGGAGAAACGTGGGCTGTCAAAAATGGCTTCCTGGACCCCGGCGATGAAGCGGAAGCGCAGATCCTTACAGACCTCGCCGATTTCGCGCAGGAAGTTGAGATCGAGAATGAGATCTTGGTCCTTGCGGGTGCGGAGGTAATCGAGCAGTTCGTCCACCACGAGAAGCAGCCCGTGGTCGGGATATTTCTGGTGGAAGGCGGTCATCATCTCTTCAAAGGACAGCTTGTTGTTGGTCACCTTATCCGCAGGTGGGAAGGAATAGGCCACCCCCATTGCGGCCAGGTGATCCTCCAGTTCGGCCACGATAATGTCGCGCAAAGACATGCGGGTAGCACCGATTTCGCTTCGGACGACCTTGAACCGTCCGCTGATTTTCCTCGCGGCGCTGGCCACGCTTTCGTCGTTCAGATACCTCGCTAGATCGGTGTCTTCGGCCAAGGCGGAGATCACAGACATGAGATGCGATTTTCCGGTACCGTAGTTGCCTACGACCAGCAGCCCCTTGTTGTCCGTAGGCTGGTCGAACTGAAGCTGGGGAAAGACCAAGCTGACCAACTTCTCGGCCATCTCTGAGGAGATGACGTAGGTCTCGACTAGCTTTCGGGCAGCAGCGGCCTCGTCAGCGTCCCGCAGCTGGACCACGGACTCGATAGGCTCAAATTGGATCAGGTCTCCGTATTTCATTGCGACGGCCCTCCTGCGCTTTCATTCCTTGCCTTTATGCATCGGCCTTCGGATTCACGACCAGTAAATCTCGTAGGGGATATCTTTGGTATTCGGGGTGGTCCGGCGTCGCATAGACCAAGTAGAGTGATGAGGACTGAGTGATGCGTGATGAGTTGTCGGGTGTTCCCAGCTCAGACCTCAGTCCTCGTCGCTCGTTTCTGATTTCGCCACTCCAGGCCGCAACCACCGTTTTGTTCCGGGACAATCCCTGAAGGAGTCGTAACGGATCCTGCTTGAGCGAAACGTCAAAGAGCAGCTCAATGTTGTCCAGCAAAACCACGCCTGCCTGGCACGTCGCTTCCCTTTCCGGCGCAACCACGTCGGCTTCAGATGCGGCCACGATCTGCGCGAGGAGGCCGGGCAGCTGCAAAACCCGCTGGCGCTCGGTGAGATTGAGCATGCGCCGGGAAAGTTCAAGATTGACGTTGATGAGGGGTGACCCCGTGCGCTCATGAACATCTCGCAGCACGGCAGTTTTTCCCGAACCGGCAGGCGCGACCAATAAAACGAGCCTGTAATACAGTTCCGCGGCCTGGCCAATTTTTTCTATGATTTGATCGGCGAGTGATTCTGCCATGAGCGACCTCCTTCGATCCATGCGCCTTGAGGCCAGCGCCGCCAGCCTTACCCACTCGTCCACTTCTTTCTTCTCGAACTTGGAAAGCCGGCCGACCTTGTGGCCTGGCAGTTGCCGTTAACTCAACCATCACTAAACCATGTCGCCGCCAATAACGAGATGATGAGCCATCTTACCTGTCGGCAGCCATCCGTCTACCACCATTCCATTCTGGTCACATTCGGCCCCATCGAATGCCTGAAACCGACTCTTTCCCTTGGCTGTTCGGTATCCTACGGTCCCACTCTTGGAAGTTAACGGACTAATAAACGAGAACAAACAGCAGGACAATATAACAATTTGAGGTTTATCGTCATCCAGTTTATCGCGTTATTTTCCACCGTGGACCGAATGAAATCGAATTACGGCGTGCAGGTCCAGCGGGACCTACCGCCCTGGGTAATCCAGGCCCAGAGATTTTCATGCTCATGGAGCCTGAGGGGGTGGCTTGGTATTGAACATGCGGGCCGCCACGCGCGCTTGTGCCCCTGCGTCCACGATCGAATCGTTGTTTTTGGCGGCGACGATGTCCTCTACCGCGACCAGCGGGATCGCCATGCCGGAAGCCCTGAAAAAGATGACAAAGTTTAAAATGGCCCTCAAAGGGATTGGATCACCTACAAGGGCTGGGTTTGGTCAGGGAAAAGGGTGTGTGTGATGAAATAAGGGCGGTCTTGATAGTTCGAAAGGGAAGATGGACGGCCAGTCGTCAAAGCTGGAGCGTGCCAGAGATTGTCAATGGCCAAAAAACCATCGTAGTTGTGGCTCGCGAGCATGATGTCAAACAGGCCGATTCGAGACAAAGCCCGTAGCATGAAAGTGAACCCTGTTGACAAAACCACTTGGAAAAACCGCGGCCAGCTGAAGTGGCTCTGGGTGATGTCCAACCCGATGGAATGATTCAACGGCCGAATCAAAGAGGTCTTGTGGCAAACCAGGTTTCCTCCCTCAGCTTAACGACGAGAAGCTTTGAATCAGTGCGGCAGGCCCTATCATTACGATATCACACAGAAACATATCCAATATATCACCCAGATTCCGGCACTGAAAAACGGGCAACAAAAAAGACCTCAACTTTTTGTGAAATCAGTTCAGGATGTTACGAGACTTAAGAGTGCCATTCGGTTCGTAGGTTTCTTCGCCACAATTCGTTTGGTGGCGTCGCGTTGCATTTTTCGCCCGCCGATTGAAACCCAAAAACCCGCAGGATGAATGGACAGGCTTCCTTCCGACACATCTACGGCAACCCTTAGGAAAGCTTCGAATGGGCTCAGGAGATTTGGCCTGAAAAACCGACATGGCAACTTGACAAGACGGCGGCATCTGCGTACATGTGCTCATGTACGTCAACACAGGAGTCGACGTTCCTGAAACAATTTGGATGGTAACCACGCGGCCTACAGTCGTTGAACCGGCGCCATAGCACGATGGATCGATCGGCTGCAAACCCTATCGCCTAGCCGTCGTCACACACGCGACGAAGTGAAAGACAATCTGGCGAACTTGACGGGCGATAAATGGCTCATGGCCGCCCAAGACGACGACAGATAGAATGTCGGTCCCTGCGCGTCCGGGATACCCATAGGCCAGGCCTTTCCACATGCGTTCGTCACGTGGCCGCTGGAAACTGTCAACGACAGCAGGGTGGTGCGGGAACTTCTTGGTCACAAGGAGGTGGAGACCACGATGATGTGCAGCCATGGCCTCAGCTGGGGCAGTAAGGGAGTCCGGAATCCTGTAGACGATTTGTGAGGGAGAGAAGGCGTTATCTATTTAAAGGGTTGCCTTTCGCCGCACCCCTGCCAGAAAACAGCATGTCTATTTACAGACGGGGAATATGCGCACGAAGGGCCACGGGCTAGCGAAGAACCATTGTGATATGGGACTTTTAACAAAAGACCCTATGCACATTGTTAGGCATCATTAAATGGAGGTTTAAATGAAGCGTCAAAGATACCAAATTAAGTTTCCACCGACAAAACCTCATCAGTTGGAACAAGATCAGTCATTTTTTTATCTCTATGAAAATGATCAAGAAATCACATTACGATTTCATGATTATGCCGAGCTTTACAAACGCCCTGGCTTGTATGAGCAACTTTTTTATCAACGCCTCCGCTGCCGATCGCCGCAAAAAGTTGTTGAGATATTGAGCAAAGTCCTGAAAGAGAATGGCGTGGAAATGGCCGAGTTGCGAGTGCTTGACCTTGGAGCCGGAAATGGAATGGTCGGCGAACTCCTTCAAGTGGCGCGCGTCATTGGGGTTGATATTATTGAGGAGGCGTATCTCGCCTGCGAACGTGATCGCCCCGGAGTGTATGATGCGTATTATGTCGCTGATATGTCTAACCTGGATGCCAGCATAGAGGAGGAATTGAAGGATTGGCAAATTGACTGTTTAACCTGTGTGGCGGCACTTGGTTTTGGAGATATTCCCGTCAGCGCGTTCATGACAGCGTTCAATTTCGTGGAAGTTGGTGGCTGGATCGCCTTTAACATCAAGGAGACGTTTTTACAGGAAAGCGACGAGACTGGTTTCTCGCGCCTCACGAAATACCTTCTGATGAGTGACACACTGGAGGTTCATCATTTGGAGAGGTATAGGCATCGCATTTCTATCGATGGACGTCCCCTGTTTTATTACGCACTCGTTGGGAAGAAGATGTCTCATATTTCACCAAAGGTCATGCATGACTTTGAATCTGCCACATAAGGGTTCTTCTTCATCAGCATACAAGGTGATGCCTAACAATTGCATGAACGCGGCCCCAAAGATTGCCATTATTGGGGCGTGGTTTACCCTGTGCTGTTAGCCGAGGCGCCCGAGCCCAGGACGCGTCGACGGCCTTTGCTGCGATTCCGGAGACATGTTCGTGCCGTCGCTGGCGTGCTTCCACGCAAACACCACCGGCAGCGGTGTTCCTGGTTCGCGTGGCGCCGCGCCGATACGTCCATCTACGGTCGGTAGACCTACCACACGGGTTGGCGCCAGGCCAAGGTGACCGTGGGATTTCGGGGCCTCGATGAGGGGCGGGTTAGGAACCCGCCCCTACCCAAAAAAATGACACGGGTAGCCGGAAATGGTGCATCAATTCTAAATGTTTTCCGTGCGGCACATGAACCACATTCGAAACACCCCCGGCGTTTCTGTATGGCAACGCAACTGTGACCAACACACGATCCGTAACGATGTCTTCTCGCTTCACACACGTGAAGATGTTGTGAACAATCCATGGCCATGGGCATTGGAACGTTATCACTTCGCCTGGGGGATGCATTCATTGCTTCCACGGGACGAACCTTGGCGCTTTTGACCGAATCCACGCTCGAACAGGCCGCCCCCACCGGCGGGGCCGACGCTCCTGCCGCCGCTACGATCTTGCCACGCGCAGGCCGTTTGCCACCGCCGCCAATTCGGAGCTTTCATGGACAAACACGGCAAGGGCCACGCTCATGGTCCCTGCAAGCGCCGCCGGGATAAGCACAGCTAAGATCGCAAGGGAAAAAGCGATATTTTGCCGAGCGATCTTCCGAGCGGTTCTTCCCAGCTGGGTGGCGTAGGCGAGCTTCTCGAGATCGTCGGCCATGAGTGCCACATCGGCAGCGTGTATAGCCGTATCGCTTCCTGCCGTTCCCATGGCAACCCCCACCGTGGCCTGCGCCAAAGCGGGGGCATCGTTGATGCCATCGCCTACCATGGCCACTGCCCCGTCGGTTTTTTCCAGCTCCTTTACGGCCAAGACCTTATCTTCCGGCTTGAGGTCGGCTCGCACCTCGTCAATGCCCAGTTCCTTGGCAAGGGCACGGGCAGAGAGCTGGGTATCGCCGGTCAACATAACCACTTTGAACCCTTGACGATGAAGCGCCTCAATGGCCGATTTTGCCTCGGGCCGAGGCTCATCCCTGATGGCAACCAGGCCTTCGAGGGCATCTTCCGTACCCACAAGGATCACCGTCTTGCCCTCCTTTTTGAGGGCCTCAATGGCGGCCGCCACCGGCGCTTGCTGTGAGAGTTTTGCCAACAAGGTCTCCTTGCCCACATACACCGTGCGGCCTGCCACCGTCGCTCGTGCTCCATAGCCCACCAGGGAACTGAAGTCCGTCACATCAACCGGGCGCACTTCCATCTCTTCGGCCTTTTTGACAATGGCTTTGGCCAAGGGGTGTTCAGAAAACCTTTCCACGCTGTACGCCAGGCTCAGAACCCTCGCGGCATCCCCACGGATGGGCACAACATCCGTCACCGTGGGTTCCCCTCTGGTGAGAGTACCCGTTTTATCAAAGGCGACTACCTTGATTTTCCCCAAGTTCTCCAAATGCACGCCTCCTTTGATGAGCACGCCGCTGCGACCAGCTTTGCTGATCCCTGCGGCAATGGCCACCGGCGTGGACATGACAAGGGCGCACGGCGCGGCAGCCACCAGGAATACAACCGCCTTCGTCATCCAGTCCCTAAGGGGCAGCCCGAGCGTGCCCGGAAGAACTACCAAGAGCACCGCGCCGGCCAGCACAAAAGGCGCATACATCCTGCCGAACTTTTCAATAAAAAGCTGCGCCTTTCCCTTTTGCTCTTGCGCTTCCTCGACCAAGTGAATCATCTTGGCGAGGGTGTTATCTTCAAAGGTGGCTGTTACCTGAACTGTGAGCGTGCCTTCCTGGTTGAACGTTCCTGCAAAAACCCGCATGCCCTCTTTTTTTGCCACGGGCATGGATTCCCCCGTGACCGGTGCTTCGTTGACGCTGGAGCGGCCTTCCACAATGATGCCGTCAGTGGCGATGTTCTCGCCTGGTCGCACCAGAAATAGGTCGCCCACCTTCAGGTCCTGGGCGGGAACAGTGGCTTCTTGACCGTCCCTCAGAACCTGGGCGGTGTGGGGGGCCAAATCAAAGAGTTTCCGTATGGCCGCACGGGTCCGGGCGTAAGTGAGTTCTTCCAGACCTTCCGCGGTGCCATAAAGGAAGACCAAGAAGGCCGCCTCATCCCACATACCTAAAATAGCTGAGCCGACGGCAGCGGCCATCATAAGGATTTCAATGCCAATGACTCTTTCTTGGAAGAGTTCCTCAAAGCCTTCCCGTGACCAGTGGTAGCCGCCAAGAATCATGGCCACCAGGTACGCGGCGATTTCAGCCGACCGAGGTAGCCAGCCCCCATGGGCGAGGGCAAAGGAAAAACCGGTAAGCAGCCCGGCTAACAAGGCGTTGCGCACAGGCGGATAGGCATACCATGCACCCTCAAAAATGGCTTTTTCTTGGCCTGCCTCCATGTGTTCATGTCCTCCTGTGGTCCCATCCAAACAGTTCAGCCCAAAGCGATAGTGTCCAATGAGTGACGTGGAGCACGACAGCCACCCTGTCCAGGGGATGGTCGGTGGCTATCTGCCGAATGGTGAGTGCCGTTGTCAGCTGAATCCCCATGTGGTGTCCTTCCTCGGCATGGTGATGTGGATTTCACGGGCCTGCAGGTCGCGCTTGGCCTCTTCTCTGCTTTCAAAGCTGGATGTGAAAGCAATCGGGTCGAAGACTTGTTCACGCCCGCCGATCATCTCATCCGTCGTCTTCTTGATCACGGTGGGATAAATGAGATGCGCTTTAATGCGGCCATCGATTGCGATTTCAGCCCCCTTTCTTATCTGTTGCTTACGGATTCTAAGCCCGAATGCGCTCTACGGACACTCCACCGGCGATCGCCGAAAGGTTTTGCTTGCGCAGACATCTGAAGTCTTTGCCGGCTGATGTCAATTTCCTAGGTGGTGTCCTGCCCCTTGTTTTCTCACCGGGGTTACCTGGGGCCGAAGAGGATCACAAGTCCTCCCAAAAGGCAGATTCCCACCCCTATGGAATCCCATCTATCGGGCAACTTGTTTTCAACAAGCCACAGCCAGACAAGTGAAGCGGCAATGTAGATGCTTCCATACGCCGCATAGGCACGTCCGGCGAAATCAGACTCCACCTTGGTCAAAAAGTAGGCGAAGGCGGTCAAAGACAAGAGGCCTGGTAAAATCACCCATGCCGGCTTATGCAGTCTAAGCCAGGCCCAGAACGAAAAGCAGCCGCCGATTTCAGCGAAAGCTGCCAGAACATAGAACACATAGCTTTTGATCAAATTTCATTCTCCTCATGGGCTTTCCCTTTTCTCTGTGAACGACAGAAGCCGCACGGTCCGGTCGAGGCAAACTGCGGCGACGCTGCCGGAGAAGTTTTTATGACCTGAAAGGCCTCGAGCCAATAAAAAAATAAGGGCGACAGGATCGCCATGATATGGACCAGATTGTCCGGCAGCACCTGGTCGCTGGCCATCACTCGGGCGAAAACCCACGGAAAGGAAGCAGCTTGTCATCGCCGGTGAACAAGAAAAATCAATCCGCCGAGGATCTGGGCCGTGGGGATGGACAGGTTCCGCCGCCGAAGCTCAACCCATAGGCTGTCGTCAGAAAAAAGCAGGTCAGCGTCAGGGAGTAAAACAGCCTGCCAATCTCGGCGATGGCCATGGGCCTGAGCATGTCGTCGCCTTCACCCAGGTTGACCGCCACGGGAATCAGCACTAGGACCGTCGTGAGCTGGGTCATCAGAATGGGCCGGACCCTAATCGGCCTGCCGAAAAGGCGTGCTCTGCACTTTGAAAAACAAATCGGTGCCATGTTGCTCAAAGACATAAGGATATGCACGTTCACGCTTTTTTAAAGAAAAATGGCCTCTAGAATAAATTATGATCGCATCAAGACATCCACCGGACGGTCAACGCCGCCGGTGATCCCGGCCTTTAGGCCCGAAAGGCGAGTCGGCCATCAATGGAGAGTTAGGCGATCATAAGTTTGTTGAAAAAAGGCAGGCCATGGAGAAGCCGTTCTCTTTCGCCAGGGTTTGAAGCGGCATCGAATGCATAAGTCTGCCACTTATCGGCTTTCAAAGGCACCATTTGAGTGTGGCTTCCTTTGTCCAAAACGACCCAGATCGAAGGCCTCTTCGTCCAACAGGCCCCTGATGGGGCAGAGTCGCTCCCCCTCCATGGTCATCCACTGAAGTATGCGGACGCCAACCCGGTTGGGGATCATGATTCGCCCCCTGGTTATGAACTCACAGCACCTCGGTGCCTGGTCACCTATGATGGCCTTGCGACCACATTTGCCAAGGATTCGCCGAGGAACCGTTGCAGGTCAAGCATGCAAGCCTTTTGCGCAAGACAGCCAGGTTGTTTCGGTTTTGGAATAGACGATATGATAGAAAGGAATCCTTCGAAAACCAGCATGGATATTTTGGCCCGGGGCGACAGATTGGAAAGATATCGCGAACCCAGAAGTTTCAGGAACGCTTCCTAATGTTAGCACTATGTGAGATGAAAGGAGCCTTTCATAATGAGAAAATCAATCGGCTTAAAGAGAAGAAACAGACCGTCTCAAAGTGTCAAAACGACGCTTCCTCCTGGATCTCCGGTTTTCATTGGCGAAAAAAGAGTGGAGAAAATCCGAATTGATATTATCGATTACAATGAAAACAGCATAAAAGAATGCCGGGATGCCGATCTAAAGGAATGCGAGCGGCTGGCAAAAGGCCAAACCGTTACCTGGATCAACGTCATCGGTATTCACGATCCGGGAATCATAGAAGGCATAGGAAGTATCTTCAATCTTCACCCCTTAACGATAGAGGATATTGTGAACACAAACCAGCGTCCCAAAATGGAAGAGTTCCCTGACTATTTATTCATCGTCCTCAAGATGAGCACCTACAATGATGAGACGAATAATCTCGAAATGGAGCATGTCAGCCTGATCCTCGGCGACAACTTCGTCATATCGTTTCAGGAAGAGGAGGGCGACGTGTTCGAACCGGTGCGCCAACGCCTTCGCTCGTCAAAAGGCCGAATTCGAAAACTGAAATCAGATTACCTCGCCTATGCCTTGATGGATGCGGTGGTTGATCATTATTTTGTGGCCGTGGAACGGATGGGCGACTGGATTGAGGAGGTTGATGACCGGATCGTCGCCGAACCCAAGCAGGAAGATATTCAGGAAATTCACCGGCTCAAAAAAAATATTTTGATCTTGCGTAAGGCGGTATGGCCCCTGCGCGAAGAAATCGGATCTCTCGAAAAAAGCGCATCGCATCTTATCCACCCGGAAACCAGACTGTTCCTTCGGGATCTTTATGACCACACTATTCAGGTTATCGATATAACTGAGACGTTTCGAGATCTTGTAGGCGGCATGCATGACACCTATCTATCGGGTATCAGCAACCGCATGAATGAGATTATGAAGGTCCTGACTATTTTTTCAACCATATTCATACCGTTGACCTTTATTGCCGGGGTGTACGGCACCAATTTCGATAATATTCCCGAGCTGCATTTCAAGTACGGCTATTTTGCCATGCTGGGGCTCATGCTGATCGTCGCCTTGCTTATGCTGAGATTTTTTAAGCGGCGCGGCTGGATTTAACGCGCTATTTAATAGCAGCATGATATGGAAATCCCTCAATAGGTCACCAGCCAAGTAGGGCAACACATCTGCCTAAGGCACAACGCCATGAATGCCGCCGACGGCTCGGGTCTTTTTCAATCCTCGGCAGATCATCGAAAGATGTTCAAAAAAAGCCGAAGCTCTTCTTAGGGAGGAAGAGAGCTCGTCTTGGGAGTGAAAACGGAGCTTGAGGGTCAGGGCCAAAACGCGAGTTGGGGGAAAAGTCGCCTCCAGTTCAGCGTCGATAGCGGTGATTATTCGGACGGTGTCATGAACCTCGCCGCCCGCCATAAGGGCTGCACCCAGATTCAGGGGGTGAACCCGGGCCCCGGCACCGACAGGAGAGCCAAAAGTCGGCCGTTGGGTTTGAACTCGAACGTTGGCTCGAAAGCGCCGGCACTGCTTCCGGCAAGTTGAACTAAATTAAGGGGTCACGATGGAGACCCCGCTGCGGCTTTCCTCGTGAAGAAAAGGTAGTTCAAATCAGACCTTACGCCGGCGCCCCAGCACCCGGCCGGCGAGGCCGGAACCGATCAGACCGGAACCCAAGAGCAGCAGCGTTCCCGGTTCGGGAACGTGGTAGGTCACGTCGTGGGAGCCGGGATTGTTCATAAGTGTGGAGGCGATTGTGGAGACGATTTGGGAGTTCCCCCTTTCGTCGGTTTGAATGGCCATCACGTCGAAGTGGACCCAAGCGAACTTGAGGGTTCCGAAGGTGAAGGTGATGTGCTTGATCTCGCCCAAGGCGTTCCCCTCCTCGGGTTTGGTGAAATCGGGGACTGGCTCCTTCGCCGAGAAATTGCCGATGTCAAAATAGAGAAAATCGGCGACGTCGTCCTTAACCGGGTAATGAACGTTGGGGAAATAACTGTTCTCTGAGTAGTGGAAGGCGGTGGTAGATTTTGTGCTGTTATCAATGTAAATGTAGATCGTGAAATTTTCTTTAATTAATTCTAAGTTGTAGGAGGAATCCGGCACCGAAGCTATCAGGATCGCTCCATGCGAGTCAAAAGCATTAGGAAGTTGTTCATTTATATCTGTCCAATCAGGTCCTTTTTCGTATTTCCCACCAAGCCACAGCGACGAGTCCTTATTTTCATTGTTCGCCAGGACCCCGCCCACCACAATCGATGTTCCCGTGGTGAAGGCGGTCTCCTCGTCTGGGCCCATGGTCGTGTAGTCCACATATCCGCCGTTCCCGTCCGACACGCCCACCTGCAGGGTCGGTACCGCCAGGGCCGGCGCTACCCAACACCCCCATATAGCAATTATAACGAAAAGGATCCTTCCGCGCATAACGACTCCTCTTGATAAAGGGATAATCTCAATCTCGCCGCCCTTTTGATGATTTACCTCTACCTAAGCCGACCCGATATCCAGACAAATCATCGGCAACAACAGGCGGATATTTTTCTATCTTAGAAAGATGCATGCCATCTTTTCGTAATTCCAAAGTCGATCGGAATTATGATGATAATTTGAAAGGTTATGGTCTCCGTGACGAGGCTCTGGGATCATGCCCTGGCAGAAAGTGTGCAATGATTTTCCGCTCGAGTGTGCAAGCGTCATCACTTGGGCGGTAATGCCTTGCAAACTTGGCCGGCGGGCCCGCCCGGGTCTGGAGGAGCAGTTCGAAAGCAAATAAAAAAGAAAAAATTCTCAGAAAACGGGAAAGATCCTATGGCTGTCTTTCACGGGTGTTGGTGTGGGGCTTCATTGTGATCGCCGTGGGCTGCTCCGGGACTAGCTCGGCAATGATTAAAATGGCCTTCTAGCAGATTTGGGCGGTGCTTTCCATGAGGTGTCGGGCAATGAGGAATCATCAAAGCCTATTCCTGGATCGTCATTCCCGCGGAGGCGGGAATCCGGCGAACACAGTGCAGGATTGCACTGCCGCCAAAAGCATGCGGGAATGACAAGCCGGCAGATGGACTAGGATTTTCCTTTTGCCTCGCGCCCCCTGCGGGATTCGCGTCAGCAGGGCCGTTAGGGTCTTCAAGCTCGTGTTACTGACCCCGAACTGGACTAGACCAGCAAGAGGCAGCAGATTCGGTCCACAAAAGGGGCTGTTTGGGTGGGGAAAGAGCGTTTAAACCAGCTCGACGGCAAAGGTAGGCAGGCAATCCTAAAAGGGAGCTCGTGCTGGGGATTCTCAATGCCAACCATCGTGGATGTGCCGCGCCAGCACAATGTCAAACGGGGCGAGATCCAGCAATAGATCCATAGGTATATGACCTTCGGAACCCAGGCGCTCAAGGTATACTCGAAATCTGTGGAAACGGTCCACCAGCAGGAGCTGAGGCGGCACCGTGAAAAGATCGGTGAACAGGGTCTGCAGATCGATGTTTTAGAAAGGCCGAAGCTATTTTCAGCGAGGAAGAGAGCTGGTCTTGGCGGTGAAAACGGAGCTTGAGGCTCGGGGCCATCAGGTCCGTTGTGAAAAAGTCGCCGAGGACCTGGAGAGTTGTTGGAGGATCATTCACTCCAAGGATCGCGCCGGGCCGAATGGGCCGGCAGTTACCTGATAATCCGGCGCAGCGCCGACGGTGGCAGCATCTCCAGGTCAGCATCGCTGAGTTGAAAATCCGAAGTGCTGAGTCCCTGGTCAGCCGTGAAGCTCCTTCAGGAAATCCCTCGTGATCGGTCAAAGAAGCACCGCTCTCGCTGTTCGTGAGTCCAGCCGATCACCTGGTCGCGGGCCGCCACTTTCCAGGCGGCGTAGCCCCAGCCCAGGGAGGCCGCCAACGAATCGTCAAGATAGGCCAGGTTTTTGTGATAGGAACCGACGATCCAGGGTGGGATCAGATCAAGATGGCGGTCGATCGGAAAGTCCCACAACCCTTTGTCCGGTCTGCGCCGGACGATCTCGATTGTCAAAGCTCCGAAGGCGGAGAACCGGCCGGCCCTGATCCCAATGATCGAAGATGACCTGACGGATTTGGGCCAGATCGCTGGAATTGACACAACGGCCACGGGTTGGTTAGACTGCTTTTCACATAATGATGGCAAGGCCGTGAAAAGTGCCGGCTTACGACGCCGGCGAACAATTGAATCCCTGTGATCCCTCGCACCTGGAAAAAGGTTCAGAAGAGCCGCATATATCTATTAAAGACGTATTTTACAGCTCTAAGTTTAATGATATACCTTTTCAAGGAGGTTCTGGAATGAAGATTCGCGCGATGGTTTTATTTTTTTTATTCATGTCGCTTGTGTCGGTCCCCGTGAACGCCGGTGCTGCCGAAGGCGGGATCAAGGACGCGGAATCCGCTTCCCATGGCTTCGAGGCATCGGAATATCAAGTCGTGGATGCGTATAAATTTCCCGGCTTGGAGGTCGTCCAGTTCCATCTGGCCGTGCTGTCTCATTATTCGTATATGGTGGTCAGCGACGGCCAGGCCCTTTTGGTGGACCCTGTGCGGGACGTGTTTGCGTATCTGGATTACGCTCAAAAAAACAATTTGAAAATCATGGGCGTGTTTCTGACCCACAACAACGCCGACTTTGTGGCCGGGCACATCGAAGTGGCCAAAATGATCGGCTGCCCGATCTATATTGGCAGCCATAGCGGTGCAAGCTTTCCTCATGAGCCGTTGCGTGAAGGCTCGGTTATCACTGTGGGCGACGCCGAAATACACATCCTGGAAACGCCCGGCCATACTCCGGAAAGCACCAGCGGCGTGATCTATTCCAAACAAAACCCCAACACACCATTGGCCATTCTTACTGGGGACGCGCTCTTCGTGGGCAGTGTAGGCCGGCCGGACCTCATGGGCGGCCAGATGGCCGCGGCGACTTTGGCTTCCATGATGTTCGATACCTGGACCCAAAAGCTGTCCAAACTGCCCGACGAGGTGGTGGTGTTCCCGGCTCACGGCGCGGGATCGCTGTGCGGGGCGCATTTGAGCGACGAACCCACTTCCACCATCGGTGCGGAACGAAGGTCCAACGTGTATTTGCAGCACAAATCCCGAGGCGAATTTATCGCCGCCATTCTGGAAGGCCTACCTGAGGCGCCGCAGTATTTCAAACACAACGCGGCCATGAACAAAAAGGGACCCGATCCCGTGGCCTGGGATGCTCCTTTGCCCGCACTCGATTCGGTATCCATGGCCCTGACCCAGCCGGACACCTATTACGTGGTGGACGTTCGGGACGCGAAAGACTACGCGGCCGCTCACGTTCCTAACTCGGTGAACATTGGGCTTCGTGGCCGTTTTGAAACCTGGGTGGGGATCATGGTGCCTTGGGATGCGAACTTGGTGCTGGTGGGTTCGGAACAAGAACTCAAGGAGGCCGTAAAGCGGCTGACTCGCGTGGGGTATTCCCCCAAGACCCTGGAGTGGAATGTGTGGAAAACGGCCGGTCTTAAAACAAACGTCAACGCTCTGATCAAGCCCAGGGATTTGTATGCCCGCATGCAAAGCGGGTCCGCGCCGATGGTGGTGGACGTGCGTCTGCCCTCGGAATGGATGGGGCTTCGCATCGGCACCGTATTGAATCTGCCTTTGAACAATCTGGCTCAGGAATCCTCCAAGCTGGCTAAGGATCAGGAAGTCGTGGTGGTGTGTAATTCCGCGTATCGGTCCAGCATGGCCGTGGGCGTGCTGGAACGGCAAGGCTTCACCAAAGTGGCCAGCCTGGACGGCGGCAGCCAGGCCTGGATCGATGCCGGTTTGCCGACGTATGGTTCGGCAGCAAAAGCTGCATCAACCTCGGCCGTGCCCAAGCGGCACGTGCCGCTGCCGGAGCGCATGTCGCCGGAAGCGCTCCAACGCCTGATGGTCGATCTGCCCGGAACCTTTGATTTGGTCGATATTCGGCCGGCGTCGGCCTTTGCCGATTACAGCCTGCCCGGGTCGGTAAACGCCGATATCGCCGACGTGATGTTCAACCCGGCGTACTTGGTTGGATCGGGCCCTTTGATTCTCGTGGACCGGGACGGCTCTCTGGCTATGGCCGTGGGAGGCGTTCTTGCGCAAAAAACCAAGCGGCCCATCAAGGTGCTTTATGGCGGGTTGGAAGCCTATTGGCGGGACATGGAACTCAGGCCCGCCGTGACCATGCGCATGTCGCCGGGCGGTTCAATGAGCGTACCGGCGCCCAAGGCCGCTCCCGCTCCGGAACCGGCGCCGTCAGCGCCGGCTCCCGCGCCTCAGAAGCCCAAAAAGAAACCGGCGGGGTGCTGACATGAACGAACCCAAATATATGAATCCCTACCTGGCTGGAGTGCTCCTGGGATTGGTCCTTCTGGCGTCGTACTTAGTGCTGGGAACCGGTCTGGGGGCGTCGGGCGGAGTCGCTCGCCTTGGCGCGGCCATATCCTCATGGGTGGCTCCGGAACATACGCGCCACAGCGCCTATTTCGGGTCGTGGGGCGACAAGCCGCTTCATTACTATCTGGTCTTCATGATGGTCGGCACGTTTCTGGGCGGTCTTTTTTCCGCCATGGCGGCCGGGCGGATGGGTTGGACCGTGGAAAAGGGCGAAGCCTTTTCTCGTAACAAACGCCTGCTGCTGGCCCTGGTCGGCGGATTGTTGGTGGGGTTTGCCAGCCGCCTGGCTCGAGGCTGCACTTCTGGACAGGGTATGACCGGCGGAGCCTTGTTCCTCAATGGAAGCTGGCTGTTTTTGATCAGCCTCTTTTCGAGCGGTTATTTTACGGCCTGGCTGGTAAGGAGGCAGTGGCATGATTGAAACACTGTTTTCGACGGATTTGCTTCACAGCGGCCCCGGATTTCTGGCTGCTTTCATCGTGGGACTGCTCTTTGGGCTGGTTTTGGAACGGGCGGGGTTCGGCAGTTCCCGCCGAATAGCCGGCGTGTTTTATTTGACGGATATGGCCGTGATCAAAGTAATGTTCACGGCTCTGGTCACCGCAGCTATCGGCCTGGCCTACGCATCCTTTCTGGGCCTGGTCGGCCCGGAAAACCTGTATGTGATGCCCACCGTGTATGGAGCCCAGATCGTGGGCGGGCTGATATTCGGCGTGGGATTCGCCTTGAGCGGCTGGTGCCCCGGAACGTCGCTGGTGGGTGCGGCCTCCGGCAAGCTGGACGCCGTTGTGTTCTTTGTCGGAGCGATACTCGGCAGCATCGTATTTAACGAACTCTACCCATCCGTGGAATTCCTTTACAACTGGGGATCCGCCGGAGTACGCCTGATATACGAATCCGCCGGTATCAGCCTGGCCGCGGCCGTCTTGGTCCTGAGCATTCTGGCGGTCATGGCTTTTTGGGTGGCCGAAACAGTTGAAGAAAAGGGCCACAGGCCGGGCGTGCTGAAAAACACCAGGTTTTTCCGTTCGTTCTGCACAGCCCTGATCATTCTGGCCGTGGGCCTGTTCATTACACCCTCCACACCGCCCTCCTCGGCCACATCCGCGGATTCCTCACAGCCGGTCGCCGTATCGACCGAATTCGAAAAAGCGCTGATGGCCTCCATCGAAGCGGCCGCCGATCACATCGAACCCGAAGAGCTTGCCAACCGAATCATGGGCAACGAAAGGGGTTTGCTGGTGGTGGACGTGCGTCCTGCGGTGGAGTACCAGGCGTTCCACATTCGAGGTGCCGTGAATATCGGCATGGCCGAACTGGCCGACCAACTGGCTCCGTACCGGAACCGAGGGCTGATCGTGCTGTATTCCAACGGCATGACCCACCCGGCCCAGGCTCGTGATTCCCTGTATCGGCAGGGCTTTCGAAATGTGTATATTTTGTCCGAGGGGCTGACCGGTTTCATGGAGCGGTGCCTCAAACCCGCATCCCTGCGGACCGAACCATTGGATGCGGCGAAGGTGGCCCAGATCAATGCGTGGCGAAATTATTTCCAATTTGGGCCATCCGTTGTAGCGGCTTCAGTTCCTGAACCGGTAGAAAGCCCGGAAACCAACCTTCCCGGAATCGTGTCGGCGGACTGGGTTCAGCAAAACCTTGGCCGACCCGGATTGGTGGTGATTGACCTGCGTGGCCAGGAGGAATACAACCGGGGCCATATCCCCGGGTCCATGCGTCTGGATTTGGAAAGCCTTCGCGGCGTGGTCGGCGGGGTTCCGTCCCGACTCATGCCCGTCCAGATACTGGCGGCGAAATTTTCCCTAATGGGACTCCAGCCCGATGACGTGGTGGTGCTGGCCACGGACGGCAAGCCTCGAGACGCCACGCTGGTGGGGATGGCCCTGGAGCGTATGGGCCATACCCGGTATGCCCTTATGGAAACATCCGTGGCCAAATGGCACAGCGACGGCAGACCCTGGGATCAGGCACTTCCGACGGTAACGCCGTCCGAATATCCTGTGGACCCGGACGCGGATACATTTACTGTGGAATATCAAACCATCCTGGCCGAGCTTAACAAAGGCCGGACCGTGATTCTCGACGTGCGGCCGGTGGATTATTACACGGGCGCGAAATCCGACGAAGCCCGCGCCGGGCATATCCCCGGCGCGGTGAACCGGCCATTTACCGAGGACTTGGTCAAAAACGGTGAGGAGGTGTTTTTCAAACCGTTGCCTGATCTGGCCAAAGCTTATGAAGCTCTGATTCCCGACAAGAATACGCCGGTTATCGTCCATTGCCGCACCGGACATCAGGCCAGCCAGACCTGGTTCGTGCTCAAGAGATTGTTAGGATACACCAACGTCCGCTGGTACGACGCTTCATGGACGGAATGGGCCGCGCGGCCCGAACTCCCCGTGGCCACCGGCGCGTCGGAATCAAAGGGCTGATCACGGTGACCTGAAGCAAAACCAGGCGGGGGCCATATGGCCCCCAATTGCATTAAAAGGCCAGGTTGCGCGGCGTGCGCGGTAACGGGATCACGTCGCGGAGGGTGATCACGCCCGTGACCATCATAAGGAACCTTTCGAATTTCGTCTTCGATGTCGCCAGGCTCAAAAAGGAGACCCTGGAAGCCTGCGGAAACCGGGTCTGTTTGCTTTTCCGGATCACCACTTTTATTGTTGACCGGCTGGCCAATCACACCACAAAGGAAGATCTTTACCTCGGTGGCTTTCTCAAAAACAATGCTCTCTGACATGCATACCCCAGGGGACGAGAGAATTCGATGGCTTTGGACTGCAGGCAGGAAGAACTCATTGCAGATGGATGTTTCAGGAAAGGCTGATTTTACGGCCCTATGCTTTTTTTCCAGTCAATTCTCGGAGTACAAGGATTTCTGGGCCGGTTTGTCCAAAGAAGAGGAGACACACGACCGCATCATTCAAAAAACTGCCCGATGTCGGAAAAAGGGGCATCGGTCTGTTCGATGACAGCGAAATCAACGTCCATTCCCTCAACACCTCGATTCAGGGGTTGAAAAACGGATCCAACGGGCCGAACAAGGTGAATTCACCCTGTCTTGGGCCGCGTATCATGTGCCCTGGACGGGAAACAGGCATTGGCGCAACTGCAGACCTCGGAACAGGGCTTGACGCAGGCTGCGGAAGGCGACTCATCGAAGTCGGTCCCAACAAGCTGGCGGAAGTGGAAAAGATCAGCCGGCCTGAAAATCCTCGCGCTCAGTTCAAGCGTCCGTTGATCTACGTTGATTGACATTGTGGTGACTGCTGTGGTGGTGACCTTCTTTTTGCAGGCGTACACGGATCGTCTTCCTTCGGCAGACTTGTCGCCTGCACGGCAGATCGTCCATGCATGTTATCGTGGACGCCATGTACAGCTATTTCAAAGAACAGCAACCAGACCTGGAGGAATGGATCTGTTCAGCCTGCCTGAGGTGGGCGGCCCCGTGATGAGTTAACGCAGAACGTGCATTGGTTATGACCGCACGTTCACGTTAACTGAATAAGTATGCCATGGGCCTCGCTGGAAGGTCGGATAACGAAGAGCTTCGACGACAAGCCGTCAATTTGATCGAACACTTCATAATGTTTGCTGCCCTTGTTTTTCATGCATCAATCAATACAAAAAACAATAGGAAATTTCAAACCAAACCCGAAATCCTCATTGCACGACTGGTCGGTCCTTTTCAAATGATCCACGGGATAGCCCATGGACCGGGCGCGGGCCACAAGATCTTGCAGAAGGTCTGTGTCCATCCTCGGCGTGCGGCTGAGTATCCATAAATATTGCTTTTTAGGATGCCCGACCACGGCCCACTGATAATGCGGATCTAGAGCAATCACCCAGTAATCGCCGTCGAACGGCCAGAAAAATCTGACCTTGAGCCGTGCATTGTTGCTGCCTTCCACAGGCCGAGCTTTGCCGACAGCCTCATTCCATTTCCCATCTGGAGTGCCTTTACGGCACCGGTTAATGACCCGCACGTAGTTTTTTTCAAGTATGTATTCCGCCGTGGTGCAGAAACAACCCTTTTGAAACCAGGCGGGCAGGGAAGCGATTTCGTACCATTTTCCTTGGTAGCGTTCCAGATCCACCATGGGCACGGGCTGGTGGTTCGGGTCGGACGGCGTGGTTCCCGCGCATCCCACAAAGAGCAGGATCGGCGATATCCATAATGCCAGGAGGAAAACCATGGCGCCGGCATTCCCATTGGATTGAAACTCGGATTGACTCATATGCCAACCTCCAGCTCGATCTCCTCGTTTTGGGATATCGTCTGGGAACGCACTGCCCTCATAGCTCTGCCTCAGCACCTGATCTGCATCCCAATGTTGATCCCATTCGATGCTCATTTGTTTCTTAAGAGTTGCCCGGCCAATGCTTTGAATGGGCCGGGTCCCGAAGCGGCTGAGGGGAAGCCCTTCGTCACGACTATCGCCTGCACACCAAACTCCAACCACTAGGCTTGTTTAATACCTCATTTAGCGATATTCGAGCCATTTGGGCGCAAAAGAGAGCGGCGAGCGGCTTCCTGACCAATAGTCATTTGATTGTGGCACATGGATGGGCATTTTCCAACTTCTGATCGTGCATTTTTTGGCAGATCAGCTCTGATGGAGGCGGCGCAAATCCCTTTCCATGCATGGAAATGGGCTTGACACCGTGGCGCACCCGGGCCTTGTCGTTGTCCACAACCACGGTGTCGATGGCAAAACAATCAGATCGAGCCCTTACCGCTCACGGCCGCACAAAAACTGCCGCAGCAAAAGGCTCAATCCTTATGAAAATGGTCCTTTGGCTCACATTCATCTTGCTGGCCGCACCTACCTTCTGTGACGCCTTGCCACCCGTCAGAGAGTGGGCCGTGTCGGCAAATAGGACGGCCCTCATTCCTGTTGACAGGCCTGAGGGCCGAAAGCTCGCGCAGCATTGTGGCGTCAGGCAGGCCTAACCCTGTGACGAGCCGGGTTATCGTCATGTCGACGTCAAACATTAGGCGAAAGTGCCCGATGAAATCGTTCACATCCAGCTCTTTGCCGCCAAGGATCGGGCCGGTCGCTCCCTTTTCAAGCACTCGGTGCACAGACCGGGGCAACTCGAAAACCCTCGATGAATCTTTTCGGCCATTGGGAGCGCTGTCCTTCAGAACCTAAGGATAAAGCTACCTAGTCAGGACTTTTATGTCTCTTTCCTCCTTCTTTGGCTTATACCTGTGTGCTCTGATCATTGTCGGGTCCCCTTTGTTGTCGGGAATGTGGACAAGGTGACGGCATCGATCCGTTCAATGGGCACATGGGCCGCGTGCTGAGTGCTGGAATTCGTCGGTCGCAGCCGCTCAGCATGCAGCCTTCATTTTAATGCCCCTTCCAAGGCGCTTTGGTTAAAAATTGAACTCACCCCTGATCATGAAAGCCACCACATTGTCGTTGTTGGTGTCGCCGAGCGGGTTGATCACAAACTGGATGTCCGGGGATATGGCCAGGTGCTCCGACAGCACAATCCGGTAATAGGCTTCCAGGTGGTATTCGGTGCCATCATTGTCCAGATCGTCGTTGGCCTTGAGCCCGGCCACGCCGAGCCCGATTTCATCGTCGTCCCTGTTTGGAATCATGCCCTTTAGATTCGCGCCGAACGACCAGAACCAGGGAACTTCATAAACGTTGTCATTGCTGTACGCGAGTCGGGCAAACAAACCAACTTTGTCATGAACCATCTGATCCAGACTCAAACCGATGCCCCAGCCGCGATCTGTGCCCTCGCCGACAATTTTCGGGTGCTTGTAGGTGGCTCCCCAGCCGTACACTCTGTAGTTGCCCTGCAAACCGTTAAATTCGGGGGAAAAGGTCATCTGAGCGGCGACAAAAGGGTTGTCGAAAATGTCATCCCACACACTTTTCTGGTCTTCGTCACTGAGCAACGGGCGCGACGTGGACTCGTAGAGCACGACCATTTCTAGATTGTCGACGGGGCTGAAGCCGACCGCGAGCATCGGCGCGTATTCGTCCTCACTGTCAAGCATCGGACTGACAACGAAGGGCTTGCCCACAAACTGGGTGGCTTCGTCATTGGCAAACTCGTTGTCATCGATGAACGCCACCTGCTCGGATTTACCTACGGATACAAACAATCGCTCTTCAAAAAATTTATGCGTGTAAAAGGCTTCCAGCACGCTTACGCCTTCATTTTCCGGGTTGTCATCGGCGATTGTATTGAGGTTGGCAAACAGTGCCCCTTCGTCATCCAGGTCCTTGTCGGCGCCTTGGCCTTCCCCGGCGTGGATGCGCATGAAGAATTCGCCGTTGGGGGTGGGCTCAAATGAGAGCTCAAGATCAGCCACGTAACCGGCGCCGCTGGTCCCCGAGTAGTCCATGTCGTCGATGTTAGGCCCGTTCCGCCCTTGGTAGTACGTGAGCACGCCGCCGTGGATGGAGAGCGTTCCGAATTTTTCCATGATCATGTCCTGGATTGACGTCGGCTCCTCGCCACCCATTTGAGTATCCCCCGGCGCCGCTGCGGTGGATCTCTGGATAGCTTCTTGCGCTTTCAACTTAGCTTCCAGTTCCTGCACCCGCTGCTTAAGCATCTGCAGTTCCCTCTTGAGCTCTGCGTCATCGGCTCTGCCGAGGCCCGCGAAGGCCAGTACAAAAAACGCCGCGCACAAAACCACACACTTTTTCATGCCTTTCCTCCTCCGCATTTAATGGACCATTGAGTGCGCAAAAAGCCCCGCAAACGAAAAGCCTTCATGACGGAAACGCCTTCGCGGCTTGGTTTAAAGATTTGGGAAAAGCACTGCGGCCGTGCCTTCGTGGCATCTTTTGCGATACCCTTCGCGTCCATATGTCCCGGCGGGTGAGTGAAGCTGAACGGGTAACTAGGTTCAGGTTTTAACAAGACCTCCTTTCTGACCGGTTGGTTTTTGTTATGGCAAGGCGGTTCTGAGAGTCCTCGGCCTTCATTTTCTTCGACATGGTAGGCAGCTCCCCCCCTTGTGCCCGGCGGTGAAGTCAAAAAGAAGCCAGCCGGCACTTCCGGCTGGAACTGGGTGGGCAGAACCCACTCATCAGGGGTCATGACTGTGCCGCCGGAAAGCAGAGCCCTTGAAGCCACCAAAAGGAAAAGTGGGCTCCTTTTTCTTTGTTGTTCTCCTTTGCTTCCTATTGTTTTGAATAATGCGCAGCTCCATCTCTCCCCCGTACTTTTTCTCGCCGCTGGGCTGCGGCTCTTTTGGAACCACGGGGACCCTCCCCATTGCGTGCCATTCGGGTTAGGGCACAGGGACGTCCTTACCGAACCGTCTTCGCGGCCTGTTCGAAAGGACAAAAAAAGCCACGAAGTTTTTCGGGATCATCCGAAAAAGACCTTCGTGGCCTAGATCCGCTGTGTACAGAAACGGTTAACTTCTGCCGAGTTCCGGCGTGCGCACCGCGCCGTCGTGGCGCCTCCTTGTGAAAACCGGAGCTCGAACTGGCGAATAATCTCCACCACAGGTGCGCAGAACTGTCAATAATTTTTTAGGGCGTCTGTAATAACCCCTAGGAATCAAGACCAAAATGTGGGTTATTGTGACGGCGCTGCTCTTGGCTTGTCTGTCCGGATCATGTAGGGGCAGCCCTCGTGGCTGCCCTTTATGAGAGCCGTCATGCGGCCCATCGGGGCAGGCACGGGGGCCTGCCCCGACGCGAGGCCTCCATCCCGATGGCCAGGACATTCGGCCCTTCGACGGTGCATTTATTCAGATCCTCCATGAATCGTCGGGTTCCAAGGTGGTCGCCAGTGGATTTTAGCGGTCATTAGAGCAGCTTTCGGGGGTGTCCAGTTGACATCGTGCTTGCGTGCCATAGCCACAATGGTTTTGTGGCCTTTGAGAATCTCCCGCCCGATCTCCCTTTGACGATTGGCCGTCCATCTTTGCCTACCAACCAAATGAGCCGGTGTTGTGTCCACCACATGGCCCCGTGTGCGGACCAAATCCAACGCTTGTGGACTGGTTCGGTCCAGCTGAGGGCCACGATGTAGCCGAAATTACGTGGCGCGAAGGAATTGTTGATGTCCACAATCCAAAGTGAGTCAAGAAGGTTGGAGTCAAAAGCGGTTATAATGCATCGGCAAGATCTTATGGAATCTCCGACCGACGGAAGCTAGGAAACATAGCAAGCTGGTGGGAAAAGTACCAAACAAATATTAGAGAAGAAAAGGACCTGTCACAAGACGCTCATGAGGGACGCGGCATCAAACGTCGCGCCCCTTTAGTTGATGGTTGGACTGACGAGGACGACAGAATGATCGGCGCCATCGCCGGCGACATCATCGGCTCGGTATACGAGCATCGGCGAATCAAGACCAAGGACTTCCCGTTGTTCGATCCGCGATGTCACTTTACGGACGACACCGTACTGACCGTGGCGATAGCCAATGCGATACTTTCGAGGGAGCCCTACGTTGATTCGGTGCGTCGGATTGCCAGAAAGTACCCCCACGCCGGTTACGGTGGATCCTTCATGCGCTGGCTCAACTCCCCAGACGCCGGTCCATACTCTAGCTGGGGCAATGGATCTGCCATGCGCGTTAGTCCCGTGGGTTTCGCGTTCACAACCGAGCACGAGGTCCTCACTGAGGCGAAAGCGACGGCCGAGATGACACACAACCACCCCGAGGGCGTGAAGGGAGCGCAAGCCACCGCGCTGGCAGTCTTCCTTGCCAGAACGGGGAGCAGCAAAGAATCCATTCGGTCAAGGATTGCCAGCCTATTCGAATATGATCTAGACCGGACCGTGGAAGACATTCGCCCGACGTACTCCTTCGATGTCTCCTGCCAAGGCACGGTGCCTGAAGCCATCATTGCGTTCTTGGATTCCACGTCCTATGAAGATGCTGTCCGAAACGCTATATCGCTCGGGGGCGATAGTGACACACTTGGGTGTGTCACAGGTGGGATTGCAGAGGCGTTCTACGGTGGCGTACCGCACCATATCCGAGCCAAGGTTAAGGAATTGCTGACGCCAGACCTGTGGTCAGTGACCGAGGCGTTCTGCCTGAAGTACAGATAGAGAGTCAAAAATGCGGATCGACGCGGCGTCTGACAGCCCCGCGTGATCCGCAGCTTTAGGCTCAATTAAATAAGGAGGGACAGGTTATGAGTAGGGGCAGACAAATAATCTGGTTGGTCGTCGGTATTTTCCTTGCATTCAGCGGTACGGCCTTTGCCCAGAAGGATAAAGAAGGCTGTCATGACCATCCTATGCTTACACGAATGCAGAATTTCTATATCGATCACTGCGAGAAGAGAGAATTTGACGAGGTTGATTTCCGGGATGAAGAGGGAAACACCATTAGGGTCGAGGGAAAAGTATACAGACTTGATTATAATATAAAGGAAGGCTTTACCCCACCATCTTCATTACAGGTCATAAAAAACTATGAGGCTGCCATCGAGAATATTGGCGGGATCAAGATATATCAGGAAGAGTCCTATGAAATATGGTTGAAACTGGATAAAAATGGAAAAACCTTCTGGGTTTATGTAGATTCCTGGCACGGCGGGGGAAAGGGTGAAACCTATGGAATTACTATCGTGGAGAAAGAGGCGATGGTGCAGGAAGTCGTAGCGGATGCGAAGAGCATGATGAGTTATATCCAGGCAAAAGGGAGTGCCTCAGTCTATGGAATCTATTTTGATTTTGATAAGGCTGAGATCAAACCAGAGTCAGAACCAGCCATCAAAGAAATCGCAAAGCTTCTTCAGGAAAATACAGAACTTAAGCTTTATGTGGTAGGACATACAGACAATGTGGGAAACATTGAATATAATATGAAACTCTCTAAAGCAAGGGCAGATGCCGTGATGAAAGAACTTGTGACGAAATACAAGGTTTCAGCTCAAAGGCTCAAAGCTTTTGGAGTGGGCTCACTTGCACCTGTTGCCTCCAACAAGAGTGATGATGGCCGTGCTAAGAACAGGAGGGTGGAGCTGGTAGAGCAGTGATGTTAAAAGGCAGGAGAAGATAAGCAAAAAGGATTTTATTTCCTCATTTCAGCGATTCCCGCGCAAGAGAGAGCCGCTGACCGTTTCCTTGACCATCGAAGAGTCGACTTTGGCGCGCCGATGACCGTTTTCTAACGGCCCTCGGTGCATCTTTTCGGCAAATGAACCCAGATGTTTCGTGTATCATCTGATTTAAGCAGTTTTGGAAACACCTCGCCGGTGGCAGGTTATTTGTTCGGCGCGGCACGTCTCTTACGATCAACAATATCTGGGTGGGGCCCCGCTTTTTTTTGCCAAATCCTTTCGAAACGCAGGGCCTCAAAGGTTGTCGCCGTCACTTTTCAGGGCGCGACAAAAACAGCCGCGGCACAAGGTGGCGGAAAAGCTTTATGCGCGACGACCACAAAGAGCAGAAGAAGCGTTTGACGGGGAGGGAGCACAGCATGCTTTCGGGCTCAGTCTCGGTGACGGCGCCTTAGCCGGCGTCCATGGACAGGGTGTTGAAGGTGGCGCGGTGCCGGTCGGTGCCGTCGAAGAAAAAGCACAGGAGCTGTGTGATCTCTGGGGGGATCGGCTGCCCCTTGCGGCGTCGACGCATGAAGCCGAAAAAGATATCGATGTGCGAGCAAATCTGGATGGTGCGAAGATTGCGCACAAACAGACTCAAACCGCCGCGGCCCGTGAGTGTATCGTTGGTCACGTCAACGCCGTCAATCGTTGCTTTGCTTTTTGTCGCGGTTAACGTTTTTCACTAAGAGTTTGAAGAGCGACTTTTCAGCGGCCGGAGGTTCAGGCATGTGCCGTCATCGGTCTTCCGAACCCCGAATGGCGGATAGGGTGGCGATGCTAATTGGCCCTAAACCGGGGAAGATGATCAATGGGGTTGCGATCAAAGTCTCTAAAAAAGCCTGACTTTCGGGCTACAAGGTACCCAAAGAATACGTCGTGGTAAAAGAATTTATCAAAAGCCCTATGGGAAAATTTTGAAGCGGGAGCTGAAAAGACACCTCCCGATTTTGTGACGGTGAAAGGATCCTCATCCTCCGGTCCGAAACGCCCAATTCCAATGGAACCGCCCGCGTTGCAACCGCTTCCCCCGATCTCACCTTGAAAGGTGGGGTCGGGGGAAACACTCCGATCCAAAAGTTTCGGGGTTCGCCTTATGTGGGCAGAAGGATAAGCCCAAGGATGAAAACCACCGCGCTGACCACCATGACCACCATGGTGTAACCCACGATTTCTCGGGCTTTCAATTTGGTAATACCCAGAAGCGCCAAGGCCCAAAACGGCTGCAGCATGTTGGTCCATTCATCGCCATACGCCACGGCCATGATGGCTTTGTTTATGTCGAAGTTCATGGCCTTGGCTGCATCCACCATGATGGGACCCTGTATTGCCCATTGTCCACCACCGGAAGGCACGAAAAGGTTGACTAATCCGGCGCTAAGGAAGGCGAACACCGGATAAGTCACTTCGTTGGAGATGGCCACGAACCAGCCGGAGATAATTGTTACCAATCCGGAGTACTTCATCATCCCCATGATTCCGGCGTAAAAGGGAAATTGAACGATGATTCCGGCGCATGCCCTGGCACCTTCACTGGTGGCACGGATATAGTTAATAGGGGTGCGCTGGAACAGGATCCCCAAAAAAAGAAAGGTAAAATTGACGATATTCAAGTCGAGCTTGAATCCTTGCGTGAAGAAATACCAAACCACGTAAATCATGCCCCCCAGACCTATTATGCCGGAGATGATCTTGCTGTTTTCAATCTTATCGGCCAGGACCATTTGGTCCGTGGCCACGGTCTCGCTGATTTTCATTTCAACGAGATCGGGGCTGATGTCCGTGATCCGTTCCACTTCACTTTCATTGCGGGGGGCCATGAGTATGCAGATCAGCGGAACAAGCAGGATCAGCACGATGGAAATAATGATGTTCATGGGGCTGAAGAGCGTTTGGCTGGAGGGAATAATCCCGATCTCGTTAACCAGGAAGTGATTTTCAGTGGCGACCAGCAGGGGGGCCGAAGCGGAAAGCCCACCGTGCCAGGTCAAAAATCCGGCGTACCCGGCTGCGCCAAGCAGCGGATAGTGGACAGGAATACCACGAAGTTCGGCGCTGCGCCCCACTTCCCGGGCCATGAGGGCGCCAACGATAATTCCCAATCCCCAGTTGATCCACGAGGCGATGGCGGCAGTTAGGCCTACCAAAAAGATCGCACCAGCCTGTTTTTTGGGAATTTCGGCAAGGTATTGGATGACTCTCCTGACCAGCGGCGAGGTGGCCAGCGCATGGCCGGTGACAAGAATCAAGCACATCTGCATCGCAAAGGACAGGAGCTCCCAAAACCCCTTATACCAGTGTTGAATCATTTGAAACGGCCCGGACTTGGTGAGAAACACTCCAAGCAGGTAAGTGATGAATGTCAGTAGGATCGCGAACAGCATCGGATCCGGCATCCATTTGCGTGCCATCTGGTCAAATGCTCTCCCCATTGCTCTAATCATGACTGACCTCCTTTGGTTTTAGTTTTTAACCGGTTGCACATAGCCTTTGGACTGCATACCAAAAAGCGTGTTGCCATCGCGACACCCCTTGGTGAAGAGCAGAGGGGGACAGTCAGTGTAGAAGTGCCGGGGCAGAACAAAAGGATTCCGTCCATCCGGATTTACTTTCCGCATGGGGTTTGAAGGTCTTAATCGTGGGCCATTCCTCTACCGGAAATAACCTGCCTCATTACGGCCTCCAGCTCGGGCAAAGGGCATAAGCAACAAGTAAGATTTATTTTAGCAGAGCGTTTTGAAAGGATCAACAATATGGGTCTAAGGACTGACCTGCGCCACGAATAGGTGATCATATCAAGGTATTCAGTCCGTTTTTCCCCCAACGTTTTTTTGAATGCCTCAGCAGTTTAGGCGGGGACGTGGATCGTTTTCTCGAAAAAAGGCTGTCATTACCATGGAACCACGTCCCACAAGTGGGAGCTTCGACTGACGTAGATTAAAGAACCTTCCTGGGGCTATGCCTCTTCCGCCAGGTGCCAGATCATACCGCTCATGGATCACTTTTCATCGAATATTCCAAACAACGATAAGTATGCGGGTCTAACGGTCCATGGTCGTGTCCTGCTCGTGCGCAGGGTGCTTGAGGAAGGACTTGGAGCAGCCGTAGTCGCCCAGGCGATGGGTATCGAATGAGAACCGTGTACAAATGGCTACGTCGTGACCCCAAGAAAGAGTGAGTCGCTTGGAACCCCGCTCAACCCAACCCCACCTCAGCCCGCCGGCAATGTATAAGCCTGTGATTGACGAAATTCTTACCAGGCGGCGTCAACGGCAAACCTATAGGCAGATCGCCCACGGAGTCAGTATTGGCGAGATCGCTCTCGCTCACCTTCTTGGGCGGGAGGGCTTGAACGCCTATCAGCGCTATAGCCGCCTAGACCGGACAATCGCTACGAACATAAAGCCCGAGTAACCCACTGCATCAAGATATCGAAAAAAGAGTCGTTGGAGCGCCCAGGGCATCGAGTCACCGAGAACCGGTAACAAAATGGATGAGGCGCAGGCTGGCAACATGGGCGTTGCCATTGATGACCAGTCCCGGATCGGCTTTACGACCATTCAGCCCAATGATACTCGCACGCAGCGCCTTCCGTACTCTATATTCCACGCAGTCCGCTACCACGCTTGGCAGGGTAATCGTTTCAAGCCCGTAACGACCGACAACGGAGCGGGCAACTGATCGAGACGCTTTGAACCTCTGGGCCAACGCTTAGGCCTGAAACACCGGTTCACCAAGCCATACAGCCCCTGCTCCAATGGCATGATCGAGCGCTTTGTACAAACCGCCTTGCGTGAATGGGCGTATGCGCACTCTTATGACAGCTTCAAACAGAGAGCCCTAGATCTCCCCCTTTGGCTGGAAAATAGGACGAATGCCGTCGGCCCCACGCAAGCCTTCATGACCTGCCTTGGCTTAGTCGGATAGGGATCCCTGTGAACAACCTCATGGAGTTGCAATCCCCAAGAGCTCTCCACCTGATTGACCCACATATCGGTGTCGTTGACCTTGATTTCTAAGGCAATTTCGCCTTCTTCGGCTTTCACCGCCGTCCGGTTTATTTCCTCATTTGAGCGATAGCCGTGCAAGAGAAAGCCGCCGAGTGTTTCCTTAACCATCGAAGATGAGGGTTTTGGCACGCCGATGGGCATTTTCTTATGGATGACGGTGCATTTTTTCGGTGAATGAGCCCAGATGTTTCGTGTAACTTTAAATTTAAGCGATTTTGGAAGCACCTCGCCATCTGGAGGTTCTCTCTTCGGCGCGGCACGTCTCTCACGATCAACAAGATCTGGGCGGCGCCCCGCTTTTTTTTGCCAAATCCTTTCGAAACGCAGGGCCTCAAAGGTTGTCGCCATCACTTTTCAGGGCGCGACAAAAACAGCCGCGGCACAAGGTGGCGGAAAAGCTTTATGCGCGACGACCACAAAGAGCAGAAGAAGCGTTTGACGGGGAGGGAGCACAGCATGCTTTCGGGCTCAGTCTCGGTGACGGCGCCTTAGCCGGCGTCCATGGACAGGGTGTCGAAGGTGGCGCGGTGCCGGTCGGTGCCGTCGAAGAAAAAACACAGGAGCTGTGTGATCTCTGGGGGGATCGGCTGCCCCTTGCGGCGTCGACGCCTGGAGCCGAAAAAGGTCTCGATGTGCGAGCAAATCTGGATGGTGCGAAGATTGCGCATAAACAAACTCAAACCGCCGCGGCCCGTGAGCGTATCGTTGGTCGCGTCAATGCCGTCAATCGTTGCTTTGCTTTTTTGTCGCAGTTGTGGTACATCCCATAGGGATCTTCCCACCTTTTGGGTTGCCGGTGCGCGGTATGTGATGACCTCACTTTACCACGTAAGGAGCCCAATTGGTGGGATTTTTCTGCTTTTAAATCGTTCAGTTTAGGTACAAGAAACTTTTTGTGGCGTGCGGCGGCAGCCCAAAAAGAAGGGCGCCCAGTGGACGAGGGTTCGAGGTATTTCGCGGGAACCCGAGCACGAAGTGAAGGGGTAAGGTGTGGAACGGGTGCAAGCGGTTCGCGGAATGAACGACATTTTGCCAGATGCCGTGCATTGGTGGCAAAAAGTAGAAGCAACGGCGCGGCAAGTGCTTGAGCTTTATGGGTACCGGGAAATTCGGACACCCCTGGTGGAAAAATTGGAACTTTTCGCGCGAAGCATCGGCGAAAGCACGGACATCGTGGAAAAGGAAATGTACGCCTTTGCGGACAGCAAGGGCCAGTGGCTGGCCCTGCGGCCGGAAGCCACCGCTTCGATGGTTCGTGCCTTTATCGAGCACAATCTCCATGCGGATCCTCTGGCACGAAAGTTCTACACCATCGGGCCCATGTTTCGCCATGAGCGGCCTCAAAAGGGAAGGTATCGGCAGTTTCATCAGATTGACGCCGAGGTATTTGGCATTGACGATCCTTTGATGGATGCCGAAGTCATGGTCACGCTGTGTGATTTTCTGCAACGCCTTGGCCTGAGGGACACCGGGCTTCACGTCAATTCCTTGGGGTGCCCCGCGTGTCGGCCTCGGTTTCGCGAGGACCTGAAGGCGTTTCTTCAGGATCGAGCCTCCCAGCTTTGTCCCGATTGTGATCGCCGCCGTCATGTGAATCCTTTGCGGGTATTCGATTGCAAGGTGGACCGATGCCGCGACGCGCTCAACGACGCGCCGGAGCTTGGGCAGTATTTGTGCGAGGCATGCCGGCGGCATTTTGATAAGGTTCTGGAATACCTCTCACACCTTCATGTGGCGTATGACGTGGATTCTCGCATGGTGCGAGGGTTGGACTATTACATGCGCACTACCTTTGAGGTCATTACGGACCGGTTGGGAGCGCAAAACGCCGTGGGTGGTGGAGGGCGTTACGACGGGTTGATGCGCGACCTTGGAGGCCCGGATCTTCCGGGGATCGGCTTTGCCATCGGCATGGAGCGCCTCATTTTGCTGTTGCAGCAAGAAAAAACATGGGATTCCAAAAAGCCTGACGTTTTCATTGCCGTTGTTGGCGACGAGGCCGTGGGCCAGGCCTTTCGGTTGGCTCAAGACCTGCGCACGCAGGGCGTGGCCGCGGAGCTGGGCCATGGCGGCGGCAGCCTCAAGAGCCAGATGCGACGTGCGAACAAAATGGGCGCAGCCCACGTGGTGATCGTTGGCGAGGAGGAACTGGCCAAAGGTGCTGTGGTCGTGCGGCACATGGTGAGTAAAGAGCAAAGGCAAGTTCCCTTGGAAGACGTCGCGGCGTTTCTTGCGGGGAAGAGCACAATCGAATCCCTATGAATTTCGCCCTTTAGGGGTGTTGTGATGAAAAAGGAACAGGAGCGCGCCGTGGATCAGCAAGCAAAATCATTGGAAGTACAAAGCGTGGAATTGACATTCCCGAGTGGGTGGCGCCGCAGTCACGACTGCGGCAGCCTGCGGCTCGATCACTCCGGCCAAAACGTCGTCTTGATGGGATGGGTGCAGCGGCGCCGCGACCATGGCGGCTTGATTTTTGTGGATCTTCGGGACCGTGAAGGGATAACCCAGATCGTATTTGACCCTCAAGCTGATGCCGCGGCGCACGAAGCGGCGCACGCCTTGCGTAGCGAATATGTCATTGCGGTTCAAGGCACCGTGCGTCAGCGCCCCGAGGGCATGGCCAATCCCAAACTGAAAACGGGAGACATCGAAGTTCTGGTGTATGCTCTAAAGATTCTCAATGTAGCCAAGACACCACCTTTTCTCATCGAAGACGACACGGAAGTCAGTGAAAGTGTTCGGCTGAAATACCGCTATCTGGATTTACGCCGCCCGGTCATGCAGGCCCATCTGCGCCTGAGGCATCGGGCTGCTTTTCTGACCCGAAACTATTTTGCCGAACGTGGGTTCATCGAAGTGGAAACCCCGGTGCTGACCAAGAGCACACCGGAAGGGGCTCGAGACTACTTGGTGCCGTCTCGAGTCAATCCCGGCAAGTTTTACGCTCTGCCCCAGTCCCCCCAGCTTTTCAAACAGTTGCTCATGGTGGCCGGATTGGAGCGCTACATGCAAATCGTGAAGTGCTTTCGGGATGAAGACCTTCGCGCCGATCGGCAGCCGGAATTTACGCAGTTGGATCTGGAGATGAGTTTCATCGAGGAGGAAGACATCTATGAGCTCATCGAGGGCTGGCTAAGCATCTTGTTCAAGGATCTTTTGGGGCTGGAACTTTCCACCCCGTTTTTGCGGCTTTCCTATCGCGACGCCCTGAACCGTTACGGTACAGACCGGCCGGATCTGCGTTTCGGACTTGAGCTGACAGACCTGACGGATCTCGTCAAAGGTTGCGACTTCCGCGTGTTTCGAGAGGCGGTGGAGCGGGGAGGCCTGGTCAAGAGCCTTCGCCTTGCCGATGGCGCGCGCCTTTCGCGAAAAGACCTGGATGACCTGGTGCACTACGCCCAGGAATTCGGCGCCAAGGGCATGGCCTGGGCCAAGCTGCAGCCGGATGGATGGCAATCGCCCATCGCCAAGTTCCTGGACCCGTCACTCCGAGATGCCATTGTAGACAGGATGCAGGGCCGCCCCGGGGATATTTTGTTTTTCATGGCCGATCACCCCACGGTTGTCCACGAAACCCTGGGCAATGTGCGCACCCGCTTGGCTCAGCAGTTGGACCTGATTCCCAAAGGGCAATATCGCTTTTGCTGGATTACCCATTTTCCGCTTCTGGAATGGAATCCGGACGAGAAACGTTACGTGGCGGTGCATCACCCCTTCACATCGCCGCTGGAAGAGGATATGGATTTTTTGGAAAGCGATCCGCTGAAGGTGCGAAGCCGCGCCTACGATCTGGTCCTCAACGGCACGGAAATCGGCGGAGGCAGCATTCGCATTCACCGGGAAGATGTGCAGAAAAAGATCTTTGGCGTTCTCGGCATTGGGGATCAGGAAGCTCGCGACAAATTCGGTTTTCTTTTAGATGCTCTGCAGTACGGCGCGCCCCCTCACGGCGGCATCGCGTTTGGTTTCGACCGCCTGATCATGCTCATGACGGGCGCCACCTCCATTCGGGACGTCATTGCGTTTCCTAAGACGCAGAAAGCCACGTGTCTCATGAGCGGAGCGCCGTCGGAGCCGGATGTGAACCAGTTGTTGGAATTATGTATCAGGGTGGACAAAGAGGGGAGATAAGTCTCCATGGCCCGATGGAACGAAAAGAAACGCGTTCTGGACCACGAGCATACAGGGTTTTGGCATCATCGCCTGGTGGATGTCTCGGAACCCAACCTCATGCGCAATGTTTTTCCGTACGTGGAAGTGCCGAGGATCGATTTCGATCATAAACTGCTGCCCATCGATCCAGCGGAAGATATTTTCATTACGGACACCACCTTTCGAGACGGACAACAGGCGCGACCGCCCTATACGGTGGAACAGATAGAGCGGATCTTTGAGTTCCTGCATCGCATGTCGGGCCCCAATGGGGTGATTCGACAATCGGAGTTTTTTCTTTACACGGATAAGGACCGTCGTGCCCTGGAAGCCTGCCTGGCCAAAGGATACACCTATCCAGAAATCACGGGGTGGGTGCGGGCCGTGGCGGCCGACCTTCAGCTCGTGGTGGATATGGGTTTGAAGGAGACGGGGATTCTCACCTCCGTTTCCGACTACCACATCTTTCTCAAAATGAAAATCACCCGCAAGGAAGCCCTGGAAAAATACCTTGCCATCGTCAAGGCCGCCCTGGACAAGGGCATTCGGCCTCGGTGCCACTTTGAAGATATAACTCGAGCCGACACCTATGGATTCTGTGTTCCTTTTGCCATAGAACTCATGAAGCTCAGGGAAGAGAGCGGCATCGACATCAAGATTCGCCTCTGTGACACCATGGGTTTTGGCGTGACGTATCCAGGGGCCGCTCTGCCGCGAAGTGTCCCGAAACTCGTGCGGGCCTTCATTGATGAGGCAGGGGTGCCTGGGCATCTTTTGGAGTGGCACGGGCACAACGACTTTCACAAGGTTTTGGTTTGTGCCGCCACGGCATGGCTTTACGGCTGTAGTGGGGCCAACGGGACTCTATTGGGCTTTGGAGAACGGACGGGCAACGCGCCCATCGAAGGCCTACTCATGGAATACATCGGGCTTCGCGGTTCCATGGACGGCATTGACACCACAGCCATCACGGATGCTGCGGAATATTTTGAAAAAGAATTGGGCTATCGCATTCCGCCCAATTACCCTTTTGTGGGGGAAGATTTCAACGCCACCAAGGCGGGCATTCATGCGGACGGACTGGTCAAGAACGAAGAAATCTACAACATTTTTGATACGCAACGGCTTCTCAAGCGTCCCGTCAGTGTCATCATCACCGACAAGTCGGGCCTGGCCGGCATTGCCTATTGGGTAAACAATCGGCTACGGCTTCGAGGTGACCAGAAGTTGGACAAACGCCACCCGGGCATCGTCAAGATTCACAAGAGGGTCACGGAAGAATACGCAGCCGGGCGCACCACGTCCATATCCAATGAGGAATTGGAACGATGGGCCCGCCGGTACCTGCCCGAATACTTTGTCAGCGAATTCGATCGCCTCAAGGAGCGCGCTCGGTCCCTGGCCGCTCATTTGGTGGCCGAGGTGGTGGAAAACGCCGCCATTAAGAGCATGGATCCGTCTATGCAAGAACCCGTCTTGCAGACGCTTTTGGAACTCAATCCCTTCATTCAGTACGTGTATGTCACGGATGCCGAAGGGCGAAAGATTACGAGAAACATCGTCCATATCGTGGACCGGGCCAAGTACGAAGCCGCCCAGGTGGGCGAAGACCTCTCGGATCGCCCCTGGTTCATTGAGCCCATGCGGAACGGCAAGGTGCACGTCACGGACTTTTACACTTCACGCTACACCGGGGCCTTGTGCATCACCGTGTCGGCGCCCATACGCAATGAACACGAAGAGATCGTGGGGATTCTGGGCATCGACATTCGCTTTGAAGCCCTGGCCAAAATGGAAGAGATGGAAAAGAACGGACGCTCGCGGAGCGTGTGACAATGCTCGGGGCATTAAGAGCTTTAGGGGTCTCGTTAGTCATTGCGGCCTTGATCGGTTCGGGCTGTGCCCCCAAAAAGCCGCCAGCCCCCGGTGCCCTCCCTCCCGGCACACCACCGCCCATTGGCACTCAAAAACCCTACCAAATCAACGGCGTGTGGTATTACCCGATTCCCAGCGCTGAAGGGTTTCGCGAAGAAGGCTATGCCAGTTGGTACGGTCGAGACTTTCACGGCCGGTCCACGGCCAGCGGTGAACCCTTTGACATGTACGCCATGACGGCAGCCCATAAGATCTTGCCATTGGGAACCCATGTGAAGGTGACGGACAGGCGCACGGGACGTTCCATTATTGTGCGCATCAATGATCGAGGGCCCTTTGTGCCCGGTCGCGTGATCGATCTATCCTATGGAGCAGCTCGAGCCCTCGGCATCCTTAATGATGGGATTGCTCCCGTGGTGGTGGAAGCGGTGCGCGTAACCACCCCTGTGCTGGTGGCCGGGTCCAGCCCTTCATGGCAAGTGGAACCTGTGCGGCCGTATCGTCAGGGACCCTTTGCCGTTCAAGTGGGTTCCTTTCAAAATGCCGACAACGCGCAGTGGCTGAAAAAGAAAATGGCCAAGCGTTACGGTGAGGTTGCCGTGAGAACCGCTTGGGTGGCGGGGAGTGTTTTTTACAGAGTTCAGGTGGGCCATTTTACGGATCTGGATCGAGCGCTGCAGTCCATGGAAACCTTTCAGCGTCAGGGGTATCGCGACGCTTTTGTGATCGCACTGGAGGGGCAATGAGATGGTGCCGGTATTGAGCTATCCGTCTGCGGAAGCCGAGCGGTTTTTCAGCGTGGTGACGGGTCGACAGGTGGCTGTGGATCCGGAAGTGGAAAAAGGGGTTCAGGAAATCCTGGAAGCTGTGCGCCGTGAAGGGGATGACGCACTGGTTCGCTTCACGCGGCGATTTGATGCGCCCGATTTTAGCTCCCATCAGATGACGGTGCCTCCTGAAGAGATCGATCGGGCCTACGCGGTGGCTGATCCATCCTTGGTGGACGTCATTCGCCGAGCTCGAGACAATATCTTTGCCTTTCATGAACACCAGAAACAGTCCTCCTGGTTTATAACCCGCTCGAACGGCTGTTACATGGGGCAGCTCGTACAGCCCGTCGCCGCCGCCGGATTGTATGTGCCCGGTGGGCAGGGTGGTGAAACCCCTCTGGTTTCCACCGTGCTGATGACCGCTGTGCCTGCGGTGGTGGCCGGAGTCTCCGATATTGCCATGGTATCGCCTCCACGTCGCGACGGCTCTCTCAATCCCTATTTGCTGGTGGCGGCGCGCGAAGCCGGCGTTCACCGCATTCACCCCATCGGTAGTGCCTGGGCGGTGGCCGCTTTAGCTTTCGGCACCCAAAGTGTGCGTGCTGTGGACGTTCTGGTGGGACCCGGAAACATTTATGTGTCTGTGGCCAAAAAGCTTGTGGCGGGTCGTGTGGGCCTTGACGGCCTGGCCGGGCCCAGCGAAGTGGTCGTGGTGGCCGACCATTCCGCCGATCCAAACTTCGTGGCGGCCGACCTTTTGAGCCAGGCGGAACATGATCCCATGGCGAGCGCCGTATGTATCACCGATGATACGCACATGGCCGAAAAGGTTCTGGCCGCCTTGGAAACCCAAACGGCCGAGCTGGCGCGGCAGGACATCGCTCGCCGAGCGCTGGCTCGATACGGCGCCATCGTTCAAACCAGCACCCTCGAAGAAGCCATGGTCGTGGCCAACCGCCTGGCACCGGAACACCTGGAATTGCTCGTTGAAGATCCATGGGCTCTTTTGCCTTCGGTGCGCCATGCCGGAGCGGTGTTCATGGGCGCGCACACACCGGAGGCTCTAGGGGACTACTTTGCGGGACCCAATCACGTGCTACCCACCAGCGGCACGGCACGGTTTGCTTCGGCTTTGAGCGTGGAAACTTTTCTTAAGAAAACCACACTTCTGGCCTACAGTGAAAAAGCTTTTGAACGGGATGCGGCGGCCGTCATGGCCTTGGCGTCCCTGGAGCGGCTGGATGCGCACGCTCGGTCCGTGCAGGTGCGCATGGCCTCCCGTTCCCATGGCCGGGTTTGACGGTGGAAAAGATGGATCCCCGAGAGACGGAGGTCCCAGAACGCCATTTCTTGAAAAATCGGGTTTTTATCTGAACATAACAACTTAAGGAGCCAGGAGGTTTTGTAAAAACACAAAGTGTGTATGCCTTAGGCGGCCCGAGGCGGTCATGCCCCGCGGACATTCATCCCTTAGGAGCAGGGACCTTGCCGGGCGAACAGAAGGTATCGGTGGGGCTATATGCTTGTCTTTGCGTAAAGACGGAGCTTGGTCTCGAAAGCCGTAGCATTGTGCTTGAGTCCAGCGTATCGCCGCGGAAGGGGAAGGAGCACGGATATAAGAACAAGTTGCCTCGCGCGACCTGCGAACCAATGGAAAACGGGGATCCAAAGGGCCAGAAGCCATGAGGGTGCCCCTCGAGGTCGTCATTCCCGCGAAAGCGTGGACCCTTTTTTTGCCCCATGCCCAGAGATCGATCCCTCAAAAGGGCAAGCCCCCATGGACGCCTGGGGGTTTTGAGCCTGCCTTTCGGCGAGGGGGGGTGTCTTGCGGGTTGACCTTGAGGTTTGGGATCGCGTAAAAACACCAAGAGGATGTGCGGAAAAAGAGGTCAACGGACTGGACAGAAGAGGGGCCCTGCCCGTGAAAATCACCTGCGAGCAATGCCAGGCGTCTTTCAATGTGCCTGAGGAAAAGATACCTCAGGGAAAGTCTTTTCGAGTGCAGTGTCCTCGATGCCGGCACACCATTGCCGTGCGCTGTGCCACGGATGAAATCTCCGGCCCCGCGGCGCCTCACCAAGAAAGGCTTCCTGTTTCGGAAACCATCGAAGACGATGTTTTTCAGGATATTCTGCAAGAGGGGGGCAAGGCGGCCCTTGTGTGCATTGACGATTCCCATCGAAGGGCTCTGGTCACTGAAAGCTTGAAAGAAGCGGGTTTTCAGCCCTATGTGGAAGAAGATCCCGATCGCACCGTGCGTCGATTGCGCCAAGGGGGCTACGAGGTGCTGGTTCTTGAAGAACCTCTGGCCCCCACGGATCGACGCCAGGTGATTGTGGATTTCTTGAAAGCCTTGCCCATGGACCAGCGCCGAACCCTCTTTGTATGCCTAATCAGTGCAGAGGACCGCACCATGGATTCCATGGCCGCTTTTCGAAAAGAAGTGGATCTGATCATTCATGCCGGGAATTTGGCAAGGATGCAGCCCGTTTTGCAGAGCGAGGTGAAAAAGGCCCGTAGTTTTTATCGCATCTTCAAGGAGGCTCTGGAAGAAAGGGGGCAGATCTGATCGGGAAAACCTTGACTCGCATGTTTCGCCGAAGCGGAAAAACGCAGCGCTCCAAGCATTTTCGAGCGCGGGTGGAAAGCTGTGTGAATACCATTTTGGACCTGAACAACCACTTGGGGGAAGGCAAGATTCGCCCTGAAATTATCAAGCAATTCCTACGCTTGAAAGAATCGCTACAAAACCTTTCCGAAGACCGTGTCAGTGAGCAGGATGTGATCCGCATTGAGAAGGCCACAAACCAACTGCTCAAAGAAATACGCGCTGCTTACGGAGATCAGCAGCCCCCGGTGCTCTACGCCGGCGACCACCACTAAGCCTTATCCATCGTAACAGGTCTCCATTTCAAAAAGGAGCGCAGCAGCAGATCGAATCCCGTTTTTGAAGTCGCTCAGAGCAAACCGTTCGTTGGGGGCATGAGCGCCATCGTCCGGGCGACCCCATCCCAGAAGAAGGATGGCTTCCAACCCCAAAACTTTCTTAAAAAGATTCACGATCGGAATCGAGCCGCCTTCACGAATGAACACGGGGGCCACGCCGAAGCCGGTTTCGATGGCTCGCGCCGCTGCCTGCATCTGAGGCAGGTCGCGAGACACGAGAACGGGTTCGGCGCCGTGCAGAGCCTTCACCTGAAGCTGCACTTCTTTAGGGCAAAGATCCGTCACGTAGCGGGTGAACAGTTCGGCGATCTGCTGTGGTTTTTGATGCGGCACCAACCGCATGCTCACCTTGGCGCCCGCCTTAGCCGGAATCACGGTCTTGGCTCCTTCCCCGGAAAACCCACCCCAAATGCCGTTGATGTCGAGAGTGGGGCGTGCCGTTTTGGATTCCAGAGCGTTGTAGCCCGGTTCTTCACACAGATAGGACAGGCCGAGATAGGCCTTGAGTTTCTCTTCGTCAAAGGGCAGGGCCCCCATGGCCTCTCGTTCCCAGAGTTCCAGGGGCGCCACGGTATCGTAAAATCCGGGTATGGCGATGGTGCCGTCTGGGTTTTTCAGCCGAGCCAATAAGGTCACCAGCGCATGAATGGGATTGGGGGCGATGCCTCCGAAGCTTCCCGAGTGAAGGTCCGTTCGTGATGCCTGAACATTGAGTTCCATGTAAGCAAGGCCGCGCAACCCGTAAGTGATGGCGGGCACGTTGTCGGAAAACTGGGCGCCGTCGGAAATGGCGATGGCGTCGGCTTTCAGTTGGCCGCGATGCTTTTTCAAGAAGGCGCCGAGATGAGGGCTCCCGATTTCCTCTTCGCCTTCTACGAGGAGTTTCACATTGATGGGCAGATCACCTCGAGCGGCCAGCACGACTTCCAGGGCTTTAAGATACGTGAAGAACTGTCCCTTATCGTCGCTGGCGCCGCGGGCATAGATAAACTCGTCGCGCACCGTGGGTTGAAAGGGTGGTGTGTTCCACTCTTCTTCGGGTTCCGCAGGTTGCACGTCATAGTGGCCGTAGATGAGAAGAGTCGGTCGATGGGGATGAGGGCACCGGGAAGCCGTGACCACGGGGTGTCCGGCCGTGTCGTGCAACTGAGCCTCCAGGCCCATGCGCTTGCAGTGGTTGAGCACCCATTCGGCGGCTCGGCGCACGTCGCCGCGATGGCGGGAGTAGGTGCTGACACTGGGAATGGCTAGGAGCTCTTTGAGCTCCCTCACGTACCGATCCAGATTGGTGTCGATCTTGCCAAAAACATCCGTCAAAGCCATTGGCGTCGCTCCTTATGAACGCAGGGGGATTTCTTGGGCCCGATTCGGCCGTAGCGCACCATACAACCTTTTGGCAGCTTGGCAAAGCGTCTTCCTGTGCGTTGACCTGACCGCAGTCCTGGAATAGGATCGGGCACCACCAATGGAAAGCAAGGGGCGTTGCGCCATGACTGTGCGATTTGAAATGGTCTCCGGCGTGGAAAGGGTGGATCCGGCAGTGTGGAACCACCTGAGCCGACAGGCGGCTCCCATGATGGAATGGGAATACCTCTATAGCCTGGAACGATCCGGCGTGTTGAGCCCGGACCGGGGTTTTGTGCCTCGGCACATTTTGGCCTACGTCGACGGCCGCCTGATGGCCATCGCTCCCTTGTATGAAAGAACGCGGCCTTGGGTGGAATTCGGCGATGGAGGGTTGCTGCGCTTTCTCGTCGAATTGACCGGCTTTCCTTACCACGTGGGCCTCATGGCCACGGTACCTCTCACTCCCGTGCCGGCGTATCAGTTTCTTTACGGCTCGGCGCACGATGCAGCACACGTCTATGCCATGATGGCGAAATACGTGGATTTTGTGTGTGAGACTCGAGGGTTTGCCACGTGGCGCATCTATTTTTTTGCGGATGCCGCGCCGGGCCTTCACGAAATGCTGCTTCGCAGAGGATTTGTGGGACTTCGAAGTGATTACTGCCTGTGGCAAAATAAGGGCTACAAAAACTTTGATGATTTTTTGGCCACATTTCGAGCGCCACGGCGGCACAAGATACGACGTGAAATTCGGGATATCGAGGCGCAAGGGATTCGCTTGGCCATGGTGCCTGGAGAGGACGTCCCCGAAGACTATTACGACATCATGTTCGACTTGTATAGCCTGACCTGGGAAAAGCACATGGGCCATGATGTTCGGCCTTTCCTCAATCGCCGTTTCTTTCACCTGCTGGGCCGGTTGTATCGACACCGCCTCCTCTTTTGCGTTGCCCACAAAGGCAGAGATCTTTTGGCCATGGCGGTCTTTTATCACAAGGGAAAACACCTCTACGGCCGATACTGGGGCAGTTACGATCAGGTTCCATTTCTTCACTTTGCCGTGTGCTATTACGAACCCATTCGATATGCCATAAGCCATGGCATAGAAACATTTGATCCCGGCTTTGGAGGGGAACATAAAACGTATCGGGGTTTTGAAAGCACCACTGTGCAGCATTACATCAAGTTCTACGGGGAAGAACAGATCCAAACGGCCTATTCCATTTTGGGTCGCTATGAGGAAGAGCCCAAAAGTCAGGGGCGATAGATTCGGTGAGGCTTTTAAGATGTCGCAGGTGAAGTTACGGGGCGGCGCGAAACGTAAGTGCGCCCCCGTGGCGCATTGAGGCGATGACCCCATGGGACCACTTTGGAAACAGCTTCTCAATTGCCCCCGGAACTGGTACCTTCCCGGCGAATGACGATAGCCTGAAGGTTTTCTTCCTTGTTGAGGCGCGCGGCGTATTCCAGAGCCTTTTGCCGGGAATCAAAGCTCCCCAGAATCACTCGGTACCACACGTCTTGGTCACTCAGGGCAATCTTTTCCACGGCCGCCTTGTGGCCTTTCTTCTTGAGACGCTCCACTAGGGCCGTCGCGTTTTCTTCACGGCGCATGGAAGCCACCATGAGCGTGTAGGCTTCGGTGGACGTGGAAGCCTTTGGGCCGGAATCCGAAGGCCCCTCATGGGCCGTCAAGGGCGGCACGGGGTGCTCTGTCAGGTTGGGTTTGACCATGGGGGGAGAAGACACCTGGGAGGATTCAGGGGCCGCGGGGAGTCGAAGCGGCGCGCTGCGTGCGGGTTTCTGGCTGGAGATCAATTCTTTTTCAGATTCCAGGGAGGCAAGAATCTTTTCGGGGGGGATCCAGGTTTCAGAAGCGTTGTCCACGGGTTCATCCTCAGCCGATTTCAACCCCAGCAGGCGATAAAAGGTTCCCGTGACGGTCAGGGCCTCCCGTGATTCTTTGGAAACCCCTCGACCGGTTAGGACCCCGGCGACAAACACACAGCTCAGAGACAGAAAAAAAACCACCACGCAGAGAAAGGCTTGGAACCCCGTGAGGTGGATACGTATCCAGCGAGGATCGTTTTCTTCCTCGTACTGTCGGGTGCGATCCTTGAGGCGGCTCATGGGCGGCACTCCTCACGTCCCCGCGTTCGCAAGCCGGTGTCCTTGACCTGTTACATCTTTTCTGGTGCGGAAACTCCTAGCACGGCAAGCCCGTTTCGAAGGACCATTCTCACGGCGTCGGCCAAGTAAAGCCGAGCTTGTGTCAGTTCCTGGTCCTCGCCGATAATTCGATTATGATTGTAATAGCTATGAAAAGCGGCCACCAGCTCCAAAAGGTAATAGGGGATGCGGTGGGGCTCCAGGTTTCGAGCCGCCATCTCCAGAACATGGGGAAACTCGCCCAATTGCTTCATAAGCTCCCATTCTGCGGGTTCGGTCAGGCGCTGAAGGTTTGGAGGGGTTGGCCACGACGTGGGAACACCTCTTTCTTTAGCTACGTCAAACACACTGCACAGTCGCGCGTGGGCGTACTGAACGTAATAGACGGGGTTTTCGTTGCTATGTTTTTTGGCCGTTTCCAGATCAAAATCTAGCGGGCTGTCAGATCGGCGCATGAGGAACAGGAACCGAGCGGCGTCCTTGCCGACCTCGTCCACCACTTCGCGCAGCGTCACGAATTCTCCGGCTCGCGTGGACATGGCCACGGGTTTTCCACCACGAAGCAAATTGACCAGTTGGACGAGGATAATGCGAAGGTCCGAAGCTTGGCGCCCCAGGGCTTGCACTCCCGCCATCATTCGGGGCACATACCCGTGATGGTCGGCGCCCCAAATGTCGATGACCACGTCGTAGTTTCGCTCGAACTTGTTTTGGTGATAGGCCAAGTCCGCAGCGAAGTAGGTGGTGATGCCGTTGGCCCGAACCACCACGCGGTCCTTTTCATCGCCGTAGGCCGTGCTGCGAAACCACTTGGCCCCGTCCTGTTCGTAGATCATACCGTTGCGTTCCAAGGCTTCGATGGTCCGCTGCAAGGCACCGTTTTCATGGAGCGTCCGTTCGCTGAACCACACGTCATGGACAACGCCAAAAGCCTCCAGGTCCTCTCGAATCCCTTGCAAAATGCGTTCTCCGGCGTATTGCGAAAAGAACGGCAGCGCCTCGTCTTCGGGAACCGAGGCATACCGATCGCCGAACCGTTCCACCACTTCCAGGGCCAGCTCCTTCATGTAATTGCCCTTGTAGTGGTCTTCGGGAAAGTCCACGGGTTTTCCCAGGCTTTCCAAGTAGCGCAGGTAGAGACTGCGGCCCAGCGTGTCCATCTGCTTGCCCGTGTCGTTGATGTAATACTCTTTGTCCACCGCGTAACCGCAGGTCTTGAGAATGTTGGCCAGAACGTCCCCGACGGCGGCTCCTCGACCGTGGCCGATATGAAGAGGGCCTGTGGGGTTGGCGCTGACAAATTCCACTTGAATCCGTGTGCCTCGGCCGAAATCCTGGCGGCCAAAGTCTTCTTTGGCCTCATGAACGGCCTGCAAGATGCCGGCCCATGCGTCGGGGCGAATAAAAAAGTTGATGAATCCGGGTCCGGCAATTTCTGTTCTGGCCACGAGGTCTTCGCGGCCTTCCATGCGGTCCACCAGATCCTGAGCGATGGTTCTGGGATTTTTTCTAAGCACTCGGGTCAGGGTCATGGCGGCGTTGGTGGCGTAATCGCCGTGTTCGGGAATCTTGGGAATTTCCAGTTCCGGCGCGAGATCTTTATCATGATTCAAGCCATATTGGATTAAAAGCGACTGAACCGCATGGTGGATCATGGCCTGGAGCCGGGATCGAACAAGATACATGAGCGATGTCCTCCTTCAAAAGGAAACATGGTTCTTTCCAACCGAGGCGTGCCTTTATAATGCGCTGCGGCGCCTCATGCAAGATGACCTGAACTGTTGAGAAAGAGGCGCTGCGGATTTTTTCCTATGGCGCAATAGATTTCGTAGCTGATGGTGTGGGCTTTTTGGGCGATTTCTTCGGCGCTAATGCGTTCGGTTCCCTGAGTTCCCAAAAGGACGACCTCGTCGTCCGGGGCGGCCCCGGGAACATGGGTGACATCCAAAGTGATGAGATTCATGGACACTCGCCCCACAATGGGCACACGGACCCCATGCACCAGGGCTTCTCCTCGGTTAGACAGCGCGCGGGGATACCCATCGTCGTAGCCTACGGCGATGGTGGCGATGCGTGTGGGTCGGGAACACACGAAAGTGCGCCCGTAGCCGATACTATGGCCTGATGGCACCCATTTAACCTGAAGGATTTTCGTCTTCAACGCCATGACGGG